>CANLII010000002.1 GCA_947491315.1 Ignavibacteria bacterium | reverse complement strand
CGAATTTGACTGTGCGTGGAAGACCTGTCATTCCACCAAGTGAAAACTGATACAATCCTGTTTCACCAACAAGTACTGTATCAATTTGCTCATGCAATGGAAGACCACCGAGGGGAGACTCATAAATACCAACGCGGAATACTTGCTTTCCTTTGAGTGGCGTGGAGCCAAAGGAGGAAGTCAATACACCTTGAATACTTAAAGTGCGAGGTATGCTCGTTTGAGCATTGAGTTCATGTCGTTGGAGACTTATGAATCCAATCAAGAGTAGCAAAAATGGAAATAGGTTGCGCATGATTTGGACTCTTAAATTTAGAATGGATATTCGTACAAAAATAGTTAAAAATATGAGCACATATCATACTCAATCAAGTAATTATTTACATGGAGGATCGAAGTCTTTCGATTTCATCTCTTAGTTCCGCCGCTCTCTCGAAATCAAGTTCTCGAGCAGATTTTTTCATTTCTTCATACAGTTGCTCAATGAGGTCTTTTCTTTGATCATCAGTAAGATATTTCATCATTGGTTCGGCGGATCTTCGAACTCTTGCTTGTTCGAGTTCGCTACGTTTTTTTACTTTATTTACTTGAATATCAGCAACGGAAGTTGATTGCAAAATCTCTTCAAGTGTTTTATAGACAGTTGTCGGATTGATTCCATGTTCGGTATTATAATCGACTTGTTTTTCTCTTCTTCGATTAGTTTCATCAAGCACTAGCTGCATGGATCTTGTGATTCTATCAGCATATAAAATTACCAAACCCTCTGCATTTCTTGCTGTTCTTCCGGCGATTTGAAGGAGTGATCGTTCGCTTCGTAAAAAACCTTCTTTATCAGCATCGAGAATTGCAACTAGTGATACTTCGGGCATGTCCAGACCCTCTCGAAGTAGATTCACGCCCACCAAAACATCAAATTCTCCGATTCTAAGATTGCGAAGAATTTCCACGCGTTCGAGTGCGTCGATTTCTGAATGGATATATGCGACCTTGATGCCAAGATTCGTTAGATATTCCGATAGATCCTCAGCCATGCGTTTTGTGAGTGTAGTTACGAGTACACGCTCTTTCTTGGGAATGCGCAATCGAATTTCATAGAGCAGATCATCGATTTGTGTGCGAACGGGTCTGATATCCATTGCCGGATCAAGAAGTCCGGTGGGACGAATCACCTGTTCCACAATCACACCTTCACATATTTCCAATTCATAATCAGCCGGTGTGGCACTAACAAAAATTGCTTGATTGATAAGTTCTTCAACTTCATCAAATCTGAGCGGTCTATTCTCCAATGCAGAGGGAAGTCTAAATCCATGTTCAACCAATGTGGTTTTACGCTTTCTATCACCATTGTGCATAGCGCGAATTTGAGGAAGCATCACATGACTCTCATCAACGATGAGCAGATAGTCTTCTGGAAAATAGTCAAATAAACATTGGGGTCTGTCACCGGGTTTTCTTCCGGTCAAATGCATGGAATAATTCTCAATTCCTGAGCAATAACCGACTTCCTTCATCATTTCCAGATCATAGAGCGTGCGTTGCTCAAGTCTTTGAGCTTCCAGTAATTTATCTTCCTTTCGTAATGCAATCAATTGATCACTCAATTCATTCTTAATATCTGCCATTGCTCTAATCAATTCATTTTGAGGTGTAACGAATTGTCTGGCAGGATAGAGTGTAACGGAATCAATTCTACCAAGCAATTGACCTTCCACTCTGGAAATAATGCTGAGTTTTTCAATTATATCACCGAACATTTCGATGCGAACCCCTTTTTCATCTTCTTGTGCGGGCATGACATCGATGACATCCCCACGAACGCGAAATGTACCGCGGGTCCACTCAAAATCATTTCGTGTATAGAATAAATCGGTGAGTCGATAGATGAGCTTCTTGCGATCTATTTCCAGTCCTTCAAACAAATGAAATACCATCGAAGCAAATGATTCCTTATCACCAATACCATAAATGCAACTCACCGATGCAATGATGATGACATCGCGTTTGCCTTCCACCAAGGCGCTCGTGGCGCGAAGTCGAAGTCGATCAATTTCATCATTGATAGCAAAATCTTTTTCGATAAATGTGTCCGTTGTTGCGATATAAGCTTCCGGCTGATAATAGTCATAATAGCTAATGAAGAATTCAACATTATTATTGGGAAAAAACTGTTTGAATTCACCATAAAGCTGAGCCGCAAGAGTTTTATTCGGAGAGATGATCAATGCAGGTCTTTTGCACTCTGCAATGACATTTGAAATCGTGAATGTTTTCCCGGATCCTGTAACCCCCAGTAATGTCTGATATGTATCTCCGCGAACTACACCTTCCGATAATTGTCGAATTGCATCGGGCTGATCTCCCGCGGGTTTATAGGTTGAAACTAATTCGAACTCTTTATGTATCATGGTTGTTCATTGCTCCATAGAAGAGCAAATTTCATTGTTTTTATCCGTTTTTCGCTACCAAAAAGGAAAATATATATTGACAACCCCCCTATTGAAACAGTATATTTACGGTTCTGATTCATGAATATAATCGAAAAGTTTTTATACAAGACTCCTTAAATCATTGAATTAGCAAGCTACTGTAGAGTTATCCACATGTTTTCCACTTGTCTCATTATAGAGTTTAACCGCACATGAAATTATCAGAATTCAGGTATATCGCCCCAAAATCGAATATTGCAAAATTCCCTGCAGACCCGAGAGATTCTGCCAAAATGATGGTATTGAATAAAGCCACCGGAGAGATGGAAGATAAAACATTCAGTGATATCATGGATTATTTCCAGAAGGGTGATTGCATTGTCGTGAATGAGACGAGAGTTTTTCCTGCTCGCGTATTTGGAAAGAAGGAAAAAACCAATGCAAAAATTGAAGTGATGTTGCTTCGAGAATTAAAAGCACAAGAGCGCATTTGGGATGTGCTTGTCGAGCCAGCACGAAAAGTTCGAATTGGAAACAAAATATATTTTGACAATAATAAGTTCTATTGTGAAGTGGTGGACAATACCACAAATCGTGGAAGAACCGTTCGTTTTAGTTATGATGGTGATCTCTTCAAGGTGATAGAGCGCATCGGTGAAATGCCATTGCCAGCTTATATTAAGCGTGATCCGACAGAACATGATAAGGAAACATATCAATGCGTCTTTGCAAATCCCAATAAGACTGCTTCAATCGCACCTCCTACAGCAGGCTTGCATTTCACGCAAAAGATGATGAAAGAATTGGAAGCCAAAGGCGTTCGTATTGCAACGGTAAATTTGAATATCGGACAAGGAATTTTCGAGAATATCGAAGTGGAAGATCTCACCAAGCATCGCATGTATTCCGAATATTTTGAAATCACGAAGGATAATGCTGATACCATCAATAAATCGCTCAAGTCTAAGAAGAATGTCTATGCTGTTGGTTGCAGTGTTGCTCGTGCATTAGAAGCCAGCGTTTTGACAACGGGTTCGGTAAAGCCAAATAAAGGATGGACAGATAAATTCATTTATCCTCCTTATGAATTCAAAATTGCGAATCGTTTTATCACGAATTTTCATCCACCTGCAACACCTTCAATCTTATTGTCTGCCGCATTTGCCGGAAAAGAACTACTATTCAAGGCATATAAGAGAGCAATAAAGAGTGATTATCGACTCTTCGCCTATGGTGATGCAATGTTAATCATCAATGAGTGAGAAGATGAAGATCACACCTGAATTGTATGATTTTTCGCAAGCATTTTTCACATCGTATGAACAAGAAGGTAAGCTCGTTTCCTTTTTTGGAGATGGGCATCCGTATTATGCAGGTAGCGTCGTAAAAGCAATGGCAAGTGCGAAAAATGGATATGCGCATATTGCATCCCTCTTTCAAGAAGACATCAAAAAAGCAGAGCAAGTGGGATATGAAGTAAATCAATCCGAACTCGATGAGTTTTTCGAACGATTGGATGAGGAGTTTAAGCCAACTGTGGTTCATGTTGAGAAATTGACATCAACCATCACGGAAATCATTGTGCATGCACCCGCAGCCGCGAGAAATTTTCGTCCGGGTGAGTTCTATCGTATGCAGAATTATGATGTCGATCCCATTATCATTGATGGCAAGAGAATGTCTATGGAAGCATTGGCAATGACCGGCGCATGGACAGATATTGAAAAAGGACTTCTTTCCATGATTGTATTGGAGATAGGTGCCTCCTCACGGCTTGTGCAATATGTGAAGCCCGGTCAAAGACTCGTCGTGATGGGTCCAACCGGTGCACCTACAGAAATTCCCTTTGGTGAAACAGTCTTACTTGCCGGTGGTGGACTTGGAAATGCCGTGTTATTTTCAATTTCAAAAGCACTCAAAAAACAAGGTTGTAATGTAATCTATTTCGCAGGTTATAAGCTGGGCGAAGATGTCTTTAAAATGGATGAAATTGAGTCTTCCGCCGATAAAATCATATGGTGTACGGATGCAGGTCTGGAGATACAACCAAGAAGACCTCAGGATGTACATTTCCGTGGGAATATTATTCAAGCAATGCTTGCTTATGCTGAAGGCAGAGCTAGTGATCAAATCATTCCAATGGATGCAGTATCGAGAATCATTGCCATCGGAAGCGATGGAATGATGAATGCAGTCAAAGAAGCAAGAAGAGGCGTATTGCAACCATTTTTGGGAAAGCATATCGCTATCGGCTCCATAAATTCACCGATGCAATGCATGATGAAGGAAATTTGCGCGCAATGTCTGCAAAAACATATTGACCCCGAAACAGGAAAAGAAATCACGCCTGTGTTTTCATGTTTCAACCAAGATCAAGAATTGGACAGAGTTGATTTTGCACATTTGAAGAGTCGATTGCGACAAAATACAGTGCTTGAAAAACTTGGTAATTCTTGGTTATCCCATCTCCTCTCTTATACATCGGTATAATGTCGTTTAACACTCAGAGTCAATGATGAATAAAGAAGCATTGGAAAAACAGACAATTTCTTTGATGAATACAATTAGCGATATCGGTGCGGCAACAGCTGTTCTGAATTGGGATCAAGAAACATATATGCCTCATGGTGCATCTATGATGAGAGCAGAACAGATTTCAACACTCAGCACAATCATGCATCAAATGCTCACCGGAGAGAATGCAAAAGATCTTGTTAATACATTGAAAGACGGAAATTTCACGAATGAAAATCCTCTTATGCGTTTATTTGTGGAAGAGCATGAAAAGGCCGTGAAATTACCCGAAGATCTGGTAAAAAAAGTGTCTAAAGCACAGTCATTGGGTCAAGACATTTGGAAAGAAGCCCGATCAAAAAAAGACTTCTCGATTTTTGCGCCGATACTCGATGAATTATTGATTTTGAAAAGGGAAGAGGCGGAATATCGAGGATATGCAGATAATAGATATGATGCATTATTGGATATTTTCGAACCAGGTGCAACTGTTTCTCATTTAAATCTGGTCTTCGACAAATTACGCGATGCAACTTCTACGATTGTAAAAGCCATAGAACCCGTGAAGCATACCGTGAATGATGCTCCAATGAGACAGTATTTTCCCGGTGATGCGCAGATGGCATTCTCAACATTCATTGCCGAAAAAATGGGTTTTGATTTTTCCCATGGAAGACTTGACCTCACCGCTCATCCATTCTGTACTTCATTTACCCAGCATGATGTTCGCTTGACAACTAGAATCAATGAACAGGATTTGTCTTCCTGCTTATACGGGGTGATTCACGAGACGGGTCATGGACTCTATGAACAAGGTTTTCCAATTGAATATGCGCGAACATTTGCTGCGGAAGGTGCATCCATCGGAATGCATGAATCGCAGTCATTGCTTTGGGAAACAATCATCACAAGAACCGAGGAGTTCTGGGAATTTGCTTTGCCGCATTTTGCAAAATATTTTCCGGAGCAAGCCAAAGGGCTGAGTGCTCGTACTATGTATCATGCAGTGAATACCGTCATGCCTTCGCTCATTCGTGTTGAAGCAGATGAAGTTACTTATAATATGCATATCATTTTGCGATTTGAAATTGAAAGAGATTTGATCAATGGTACTCTTGCAACGAAAGATATTCCCGAAGCATGGAATGCAAAAATGAAAGAATATTTGGGAGTTGTTCCTCCTGATGATGCACTTGGTTGTTTGCAGGATGTGCATTGGTCATTTGGTGGATTCGGATATTTCCCTAGTTATACCCTTGGTAAACTCTATGCTGCCATGGAATGGAAAAAAATACAGGAAGTGATGCCGAATGTTCACTCCGATATTGCAAATGGAGAATTCTCAGGCATTTTGCATTGGCTGAGAAAGAATATCCATTCTTATGGCAAAACAGAAACACCAGGTAAGATCATTACATTGGTGACTGGCAAGCCACTCTCCGAAGAGGAATTTGTACGCTATGCTTCTGCAAAAGTGTCATCCGTATATGGTATACAATTGGTATGATATGAAGATATTTCTATTGATTTTTTGCAGTTTGTTTTTTTGGGGGTGCACCGATTCTGGGCATCAAAACGATGATATACTACGATTTGGATGTTTCTTGAATTCACCAGCGCATCAAAAAGAATTAGAAGTTTTATTGCAGGAATTTTCAAAAAAAGAGGGAATACATGTTGAACTAATCGGACTGAATTGGTCTGATGGCAAGACAAAATTGATTTCAGCATTCAATTCAGGCACAGAACCGGATGTCATTGAACTTGGTTCTGATTGGGTGGCCCAATTCTCCGCAGCAGGTGTGCTTTCGCCTCTCACATCATCTGAAATTCAGGTCGAAAGATTTCCTTTAGTATCACTTGATCCTACCAAATGGAATGGCTCGATGTATGGTGTTCCATGGGTGCTGAGCACTCGCATCATGTTCGTGAATGAAGATTTGCGTTCAAAGGCTGGAATTGCAAATATTGCCCATCCTCGCACAATGCAGGAATTATTGGAGCAGTCTTCTACAATCAAAGAGAATTGCGGAAAGGGAATCTATGGAATTGGGATTGTCAGTCAAGATCTTCATCAAGTATATAAGCGCATGCTTCCCATCATGTGGAGCAATGGCGGGGATATTCTGAATTCGAGTGGAAAACCTACTTTAGATGATTCCCGCAATATCAAGGCATTGGAAGCATATGTGGATTTGGTACCAAATGGCATCATTGAATCCGCAAAGCAATTAGACAAAATGTTCATTCAAGGAAAAATTGGCTTTTGGATAAGTGGTCCTTGGCTACTCGAAAAAATCCCAAAAGAACAATCTGATATGCGATTCGGACTTGCTTTGGTGCCGGGAATGAAAGCTGAAACAGGTTTATCATTCACGGGTGGAGATTATCTGGCCATCAGTGCAAAATCGCAAAAAAGAGCACTTGCACTCAAGCTCATACAATTTCTCACAGCAGGCAATCAAACCCTACGATTGTGCAAATTGAGCATCACTGCCGGCATACCGGCTGATACTTTGGCTCAAAAAGACCCATTTTTTGCTCAAATTCAGGGCTTTCCTATCTTCATTGAGCAATTGAAAAGGTCCAGACTTTCAGCAGTTCATCCCAAATGGTTGGACATAGAAGCTGCCTATGAACTAGCCGTCTCTCAAGCAGTTTATGGTCATTTAAGCCCAAAACAAGCATTGCAGGAAGCTCAGCAATCCGTGCAAGCCCTTATGTCTCATTGAGATTCTTCGAAATACCATATTCTCTATAGAACCCTTCATATTATTGACTTGCAACCAATCGAAATTTACCTTTTCCACATTCTATAATTTCCCTCTATTATAGTTTGGTTACATGCAGTTTTTCTGCGTAATTTGTACATCGTGTATTCCCTGAGTGTTGGGAATTGCCATAAAATCTAGACAATCAAATTTTACTACACATAGTATGAGGATGTTCACCATGCTTTTCCGTACTCTTTTATCGTCTTTTGGACTGATGTGCGCAATGACAGGCACCATGATGTCCGAGACAATTGAAAAGGGGAAACCATATCCCCTCAAGAATGCAGAATTAAAAACAGAAGGCATTCGTTTTGCGCAACCGGCCATGAATAATGCGCTCATTTCCACAGGCATTGCAGGGAAGCCAGTAATGGCTCAAAAGAGCAATAATTTTGTTGATATTGGCAAGAAAGTGCGCAAGTCACAAACGTCCACAACACCTTTCATGAAGACAACAAATGCACTTCCCGGTATTTTGCTCGGTGTGACATATTATGATCTTCAGTCGAATGGTTCTATGCCACATCGTATTTCCTATTTCGAAGAAGGGAATGACAAATCAGCACAGGTGATATGGATGGGAGCTTCGGACATGGAGCGTTTCAATCCTCCGCATCCAACTCGTGGAAGCTATTATGCTCTCGTCGACATGGCGGATCCATTGAATCCTGAGAAGTATACAGACATCGAGTGGAATAGAATTGAAGGTACCATTCGCTCCGGTTTCCCCTCAATCGTGCAATATAAAGATGGTACTGTAGGATCCATAGGTCATGTGATCAGCTCTGAATCATCTTCATCAGCAATGCGCATCACAAAGAATACAGAATTTGGAGACATTGCATTCACATCAAAGCAGATTCCTGGTGCTGACTCTTCATTGTGGGGACATGCAACTGTTGATGGCGATGATATCACGCATCTTGTGTTCACATCTGACACATCGAGCAAAAATTTCGGTGCGCAAGTTGTGTATATGCGTTCCACAGATAAAGGAAACACATGGAGTGATCCTTCAATCATGACAGGACCATTGTCCAATCCACGATTGCCAAGTGGTCGTGGCGCGAACTCCTATCAGCTTGCAACAAGAGGCAGTACAGTTGCTCTTGCATATCAAGACTCAACCTTCAATCTTCGGATTATCAAATCAGAAGATAATGGTGAAACATGGGGTCAACCAATCAATGTATTTGGTGGTTCACGCCATCAAGCTACATATTTGGTTGAAGATTATAGTGATGGCACATTCCGTGCAACAACCGATACAGTTCCAATTTGTGGTCCTTCTTTCGACATCGTCATCGATGCCGATGGTTTTCTCCACGGAATGGCTTCCACTACTCCAAGTTGGAATATTGGAACAGCCCGCATGAATGATGACGGTGAATTTGAATTTATTGAGGATTCAACTTTTGCAAGTGTTTATACTCGTGCGCAAGGTGTGTATTTCAGCGAAGAAGCAAATACATTTGGTTTGACAACAATGGCTGAAGATTGGGATGGTCAAGGAACTGTAGTTACTCGTCCATTTGGTTCAGGATTATGCCGTCATTTCAAACTAGGTATTGATGATGCTGACAATTCATTGTACATGGTGTATACCGGTATCAAGAATGGCGATGTATTCGAAACAATTCTTTCCGATGGCAATGCAGATTTTGGTTTGCAAGGACATGTCTATGTGTCTAAAAGATTCAAGGGCGCAGAAATGTGGGAACCTGAGATTGATCTCACACCAATTGAATATGATTGCCAATTCCCATCCATGTACCAAAGAGTGAAAGACGGCGTTGTGATGATGGCATATCAAGCAGATCGCACACCTGGGGTGAGCATTCAGAATACCAATCAGGATGTTGAAGAAAACTTTGTACAATTCCATGCATTCCGTCCTGCATTTGTAAGTGTGGATGAACAAGTTGCACAAACACCTGAATTCAAGATTGCGCCAAATCCTGCAACTGATCTTGTGACCATTTCATTTGGCAAGCAAGATCAAGCAGTTTCAGTGACAATCAGTGATGCACTTGGACAAATAGTAGCAGAAATGCCTGCTGAATTGAGTGCTGAAGGATCCGTGATTCTTTCAACCTCTTCATTTGCGACTGGTACATATTTCTGTACCATTCGTTCAGCACATGGAACATCCTCAAAAATGTTTTCAATCGTGCGATAAAATTTCAAAAGGATTGTCTATGTAGTAGGCAATCCTTAATCAATTGACATATATATTTATTATAACTATTCATCATCCGAGTCATCTCGGTTTTTCGGAGATACTATGAAACTAAGGCTACTGGCATTATTTCTATGTATGCTTACCGCTCCATTGAGTGCAATTGCTGGTCTTTATGGCACACTCATTGGGAAAGTGACAGATGATAAAGGCAAGCCGGTTGTTGGTGCAACAGTTCGTGTGCAAGGAACAACTCGAGGCGCATTTGTCAAAGCAGATGGCAAGTATATTGTCGTAAACATTCCAGCTGGTACATATACCGTAGTCTTTAAAGCAGTAAACTTTAAAGATTTTAAAGCTAATGTCAGCATTTCTGCTGACCAAACAACAGAGTTGAATGGCCGTATGCAAGAGTCAACAGTCACATCGAATGCTGTTGTCGTAGATGCAAAGAAAGAGCAGAACATGGTGAGCAAAACCCAAATTGGCTCTTTGCGTAGTAATCAAGGCGAAGACAATATTCGTGTTGCTCGTGAAACAGTTCAAGGCATTGTTGCTTTGAATGCAGGTGTTCAGGGTACCGGTAATGGTTTCCAAATTCGTGGTTCCAGAGCGAATGAAACTCAAATCCGCGTGGATGGTTTGGAAGTATCCGATCGTTTCAGCGGTGGTTTCGGTTCAAGTGGAACAACATATTCACCGACAGTATCAAACTTTGCTGTTGAAGAAGTGCAGGTTTTGACCGGTGGTTTTTCTGCAGAGTATGGAAATGTGATTGGTGGATTTGTGAATACAGTTGTTAAGACTGGTCGTACAGATCGTTATGAAGGATATCTTCGTTGGAGAAGAGATCTTCCTGCATTATATGGTTCTGCCGGCAATGGCGTAAAATTGATGAACAAAGATGAAAATGGATTTGATGTTGGACTTGGTGGACCATTGCAAGTACTTGAAAATGCCACATTCTTTGTGGCAGGTCGTTATTCACGAGAAATTTATGGTGGTGCTTCCCTTGGCGTGCTTGATCCTACCGGAAATAATCTTGGACAACTCCCTAATTCAGAAACATGGGTTCGCAACTTGACAGGTCGCATGAAATTCAATTTCAGTGATCTCAGTGTGACACTTGGAGGTCAAGTTGGTTTGACAAGTCGTGAGCGTATGGGTTGGGGTTGGCTCTATGCAGATGATTTTGGCGTACGAAATCAAAAAGTTGATTTGAATACCGGAAGATTATCAGGTGGTGATACGATTTTTGTTCCTGAATATGCCGCAAAATTAGCAGCTGTGAATAATGTGGTAAATAATGCATTTATCCGTATCAATCAGACATTGTCTTCCAGTAGCTTCTTCGAATTTACCGTATCATCAAATTCAAATAATAATGAAGTTGCAAAGCGTAGTAGCTTTGATGATCCCGGTATTTTCGGAACTATTGAAGTGTATAAACCACAAGATTTATATCAACCACGTTCCAATACAAAATCTGAATTACCTTCAGAATTTGTTAATAATCCCGATGGAGCGATTGATTGGTTCCAAAGTGCACCTCGCACACAGCGTACGACTGATGGATATTTATTCCTCGATATCTATCAAAGAAATCCTTTGACAGGATATATTGAAGATAATGCAAACTCAAATAGTACCGATAATCCATATGGTTTGCAGGGCTTTTTTATCAGACATGGTAATGAGCGTTCATTCGAATTCAGAAGTCAAAACTTCTTGCAATTCGATGGTTTCTATAATGCTAATATTGAGGCGGGAGATATTACTCATAATTTCAAGGCAGGTTTCGAAGTTCGTAGCTATGAGCTTCGTCGACACAATAATAGTTTGCCTTGGGATGGTAATCCATTCTTTGATATTTACACCGATGAATATGGTGGAAATATTTATAGCAAGAATGCCATTAATCCGACTCTCGTGAATGAGCGTACAAGCAATGCGATGAAGCCAATTGAAGTGTCTGGTTATGTACAAGATCAGATCAAGTATAAAGGGATTATCATCAATGCCGGTTTGCGTTTTGACATGACAAATCCAAATGCGATTTACAGAGCTAAAGTATCAAATGTATGGCTTCCTATTTCATCCACAGAAGGATTTGAAGAAGCAACCGTCAAATATCAAGTCAGTCCTCGTTTGGCCATCACATATCCGGTAACAGATCGCTCGATCTTCACATTGGCTTATGGGGTGTATTTCCAAATGCCAAACTTCAGTTATATGTATGATGGTTTCAATACCGACCGTCTTCGTGGCAATACCATTGTTGGTAATCCAAACATGGAAGCACAAAGAACAAATGCATATCAAGTGTCCTATAATCTTCAGCTCAGCGATGATTTTGCATTTGACATGACAGCGTATTACAAAGACATTTATAATCAGGTTGGTATTCGCAATTACCGTGTTGTTCCTGACAATTATCAGGAATATGCAGTTGCGGAATATGGATCTGCTCGTGGTATTGAGTTTACACTCCGTAAGCGTCCGACTAATAATATCGGATTCAATATCAACTATACACTTGCATCTGTTGCAGGTACTTCTTCAAGTCCTGAATCCAATTATGCATTGCAACCTGATCCCTATACAGGTCAAGTTACATTCCCACTTTCAGAATTCCCATTCAATTCCGATCGTCGTCATACAATCAATGCTATTGTTGATTTCGTATGGGGAAGAGAAGAAGGCATTGAAATTGCCGGCATGCGTCCATTAGAAAACATGACAATCAGCTTTACCAATCGTTTCTTGTCCGGTCTTCCATATACTCGTCTAGATCGTCGTGGTAATCCAATTGGTGAATTCAATGCAGAGCGTCAACCATCTTTCTTCTCAACAGATTTGCGTATCACAAAAGCATTTATGTTGCAAGATTGGTTTGGCGAATCAATGGGTAGAACTTCATTACAAATTTTCGCCGATGTCTTCAATTTGTTCAATCGTACAGAAGTTGTTGCGGTATTCTCAAGAACGCAAGATCCTGATAATGACGGTGATGTACTTGATAGAATGCTTGGTGACTTTAGTCCTGTTGTTTGGTATAGCCAGGCAAGTCTTGCGAATCCAAGTACTTTTCAGCCGACACAATATGATCTTTATGGTGAGCGCTTATACAATACGAACTCCGATTTCAATAAAGATGGTCTTGTGACACAAGAAGAGAAATATCAGGCTTATAAAAATTATGTGGAAGATCGTAAAGCATTCCGTGGAAATTATCAAACTCCACGTTCTGCATTCTTCGGCGTCATGATTAACTTTTAATCTCAACAATTGAATGCACAAAGGTGTATATATGTTATCTACAATAAAGAAATTTTCCATTCTGATTCTTGCGGTGCTTGTCACCGGGGGATTATCTTTCGCGAGAACGAAGGACGGATCAGTACCGGGCAAGGGAGGAGATAAATCTCTGCGAGCCGTTTCAGGTACATTTGATTTGCAGAAAAACAAAGTGAGTAGAATAGAATTCTTCTCAACAAATTATGGTATCATTGGTCTTGATGTTGCCAATAATGTCGGCGGTGGTAAATGGCCCCGCGGATCAAATAATCAATACATCTTCGGTGGAGGTATTTGGTTTGCCGCCAAGAAACTAAATCCTATTGGTGATACTGTGAAATTGTGCGCAATTTCCTATAATCCAAATTCAGGTGGTTCTTGGATGGTACCGGGTAGCATTGAAGATCAAGACTTGGTCAATGATGGTAGTCGTGAAAAATATCGATTATATTTTTCATCAGATTATCGTCGTTCAGATGGATCTCCCGTAAAACCTTCCGATGGAACTTCACCTTGGCCAATTTGGGATGTAAGCTCAAATCCAAATGATGAATTACGCAATGATCGGTATTTCGGTGGATATGTTGATGCTGTTGGTAGCAGAACTTTGGATACATATCCGAAAGGACCTGCATTCATCTCCGGCGAAGATATTTTCGCAACCTTCAAAGACACTGATTTGAATCGTTATGAAGGTGGTGTTGGTCGTCGTCGTAGTGAAGGATATCCAATGCGTCTTCAGTATGAGCAAATGATTTACTCATGGGGTTTTGGTGATTATCGCGATTTCTTGTTCGTCAAGTATGCGATGATCAATAAATCAAAAGATACGCTTCGTGAATGTTGGCTTGCTCCTGCATTTGACATGGACATAGGTATTGCAGGTTCTTCCGCAAACTATGCAGCAAATGACAGAACTCGTTTTTATGATGAAGAGGATACATTGAATCTTGCTGTTCAATGGTCACAAGGAAATCAAGGTGAAGCAGGAAAAGGTTTCGGATATATTGGATTTGACTTCTTGGAAAGTCCTGCGACATATCCTGCATTAGTTCCAGTTGATACATTACCTGATCAAAATGGACAAGATTCAGTTGTTTTTAGACTGATTGGTACAGGTCCTGATTCCGCAGGCTACTTAAGATCAGACAAAAAGATTTATTCAAATAAAGAGCAATTGGGTCTCAAAACATTCCGTAATTGGGTAATTACGGATGATCCAACTGAAAATGATAAGCGTTATGACTTCATGGCGATTGGACTCAAAGATGGCGATACACCGGCCGGTGATAAGCGTTTCTTGATGGCTACAGGTCCATTTTCACTTCGTCCGGGGGATACAGCAAGAACAGTTGTTGGTCTCATCATGGCTAATACTCCAACCGGTTCGGATCCAACAGGCGCAACACCTGATTTGGTTGAGCTCATCAAGCGTGACAAATTTGCTCAGCGTGTATATGATGATAATTTCCGTACACCAACTCCACCGGAGCCAGGCAAAGTCAATTGGAGACCTCTCAATAATGCCGTTATCGTTTCATGGGATTCTACATCAGAATATTCCTATGATGATCTCGAAAAAGGCATGGACTTCTTGGGTTATCGTCTGTTTCGTGCTCGTCGTACCGATTTGGATTCATTTGACATTGATACTCGCCGTAGTATTGCGCGCGGTCCATTTGGTTGGAAACAAATTGCAGAGTGGTCTATGCCAACTCCTTTCGTAAAGTCTGCAAATACAGCATCTCTTGACGATGCGGCACTTGCACCTGCATATGATTCATTCCAAGTGGTTCGCCAGATTGACTCTTTCAATTTCCAAGTGCGTCGTTTCATGCAAGGTTCAACTCGCAAGAATCCACTTGGTGCTGAGCCATGGAACACCTATTTCAAATCACTCAATGCAGGTGAAAGAAAATCACTTCTTGATGGTATTTTGACAATCAATCGTGCAGGAAACCTAAATCCTCCACGCTGGAGAAATACGAATACACTCAGATGGCCAAATATTGTGATTGCACCGGGTGATACAGTATTCCTTCCCGCGAATGTTCGCGTGGCAGCAACTGGAATTACTTCAACCTTCACAAGAACAGATTCAGTGGATTATGAGATATTCTATCCTGCTTTGATCTCACTGCTTCAAAGAAATGGCGCTACCATTACTTTCCCTGATATTGAATCCACGAAAGATAAGCGCAATCAGATTCGTAGAGATGTGATCAAACCATATATGTCCAAAATCACAAACAATTCCACATTCATCGATAATGGAGATGATAATAATGATGGAACTGTTGATGAAAATGCAGAGATGACCAAAACAGAAAAACTCTTGAACAATATCAACTATTATTACTGGCTCAGTGCTTTTGATGAAGGTGACTATGCTCAAGGAACTCCTAAGAAATTCGCATCCGGAATTGATGAATTGAATATTGCCAAAACCATGCCTCTTGCAGATGCTGCACGATCAGGTTCAGGTGCTAAGATTCAAGTAATCAGTGCTGATTCTGCGAAATTGGGTGGTTTGTTCAACTTCAATTTCCCTGTGAAAAACGAAGATCGTTTGAATCAACTCTTTACCACTAATGGTGAAGGCCATGAACTCGAAATAGAATTCCAACCTGAGCCCGGCATGCTTTCATTCCCACTTCCATCAGCGAGTTTTTCTAATCCGCCGATGTATGGAATTTATGGGACACGCATGATTATTAGAAATCTCACGACCGGTAAAGAAGTGTACAATCATGGTTCTTTGCTTGAAACAAATCCATGTTCACTTGGTTATTTGAGTACATTCACAGAAAATGCGGCTACATATGTATTTAGTGATACTGCGATTGTTGATACAGTTTCAGGTAAGCAAGATGCATTCGGTGTTCTTGATAATAAAGATAAAAGACTCCGCGTTGGTTCATTTTCAACAAATCCTAGTTGTTACAGCTTCCGGGCATCAGAAGAAATGAACAATGCATTTAACTTCGGATTTGATTTTGCGCTTGAACAACATGGTGGTATTCTCCGCTATGATACTGCTTATACAAGTAGTAGCTCAAATACAAATGTGACATTCCCATCTCCAGACTTATTCCCATTTGCAGGTGCAGATGAGGTTCTTGATACTGTACCCGGTGCATATCCAACAACGAATGTTCCTGTTAGCAGAGCAGTCAATACAATAGGTCTTATCCAAGGTAAGATGTATAATAATGGTCCCGGACTTTTTGAAGTAACATTCAAACCCGGTGGAAAAGAAACATTGAATGTAACTGTAGGTACACAGCAAACTCCAAAGACTTTCGAAGTAGATTATCTTGAAGTTGAAGTGCGTGACTTATACTCATTCAAGCGTCCTGCTGAACTCAATTCACAAGATTCCGTTGATGTAAAATATGGTGCGCCACTCGCAAAGTGGATTGATCCAAATACCGTTCGCACTTCCATGCCAAGTGCAAAGAATGTTCCTATTGGTTCATTCGGAATTGGTGCTGCAGGATATGTGAATGGTAGAAATACTCCAAATAGTGTTTCCACCCGTCGCGATCAATCTGCCGGTTTGGTTGGACAAGGCAAATATTATTTGTCAGGTCAAGGCGGACAAGATGCTATTGACTTCGTTCATACATTGAATATCAATGGTAATTTCTTCGGTTTGGATTATGCGAACAAAGGCTATGCTGCAGATACACGCTCACGCTTGTGGGATACTGCAAAAGTTATGCCTTCAAAGGATTTCCAAGCAGGCGACAAAGTGTATTTCGGAACATTCGGCGGTGCAAAAGGTTTACCACTTCCAGGTGCGAAAATCAGAGCGAAGGTTATGCCTTCAGTACCTCAAATGGATCAATACACAGACGAAATGCTCAATGATGTGAAGATTGTACCAAACCCATATTATGTCAGCCATCAAGCACAGCGTTCACCATATGATGCAAAAATCTATTTCACTCGTTTACCAAAAGAGTGTAAGATTACTATCTATACACCTTCAGGTGAAGTTGTTCGCACTTTGACACACAATGAATTGTCAAATGAAGGTAATGAAAAATATGGCATGCAAGTGTGGGATCTTCTCACAAGTAATCGTCAGCGTGTAGGTTCATCAGTGTATATCGCGCAGGTTGAAACACCAAATGGTGCAAAGACATTCATCAAATTTGCAGTTGTTGTAGGTGGTTTCCGTGTGATACCCGAATAATTGACAGTGTCCGGGTCGATTATGTAGTCGGCCCGGATTCATTGAGAAATCCCAAACAGAAGAAAAAACAGGAGTATATCCATGAAATTTATGAAACACATTTTGGCATTGGCAGTCATGGCCTTGACTTTACCTTCATTGCAAGCCGAAGACATTGTCTCCGGTTCATCGGGAGGTGATTTCAAAAAGGTCGGTGCTGCAGGTGCTCAATTTTTGAAAATTGGGGTAGGGGCAAGAGGCAATGGCATGGGAGGAGCTTATAGCTCTTTGGCAAATGATGTCACTGCGATGTATTGGAATCCTGCCGGCATTGCCGATATAAATGGCATGGCGGCTAATATTTCTTATACACAGTGGTTTGCTGGTTTTTCCCATAATTTTGCAGGTCTTGTTCTTCCTATCGGTGATTCGTACCGCTTAGGAATAAGTTTGACTTCATTTTCCAGTGGTGATATTCCAGTCACAACACTTGAAAAAGCTGAAGGAACCGGTGCATCGTATAGCATCTCTGATTTTGCACTTGGTGCAACCCTTGCAGGAAATATCACAAATGAATTCGCATTCGGATTATCATTCAAGTATATCCAAAATTCATTTGCTTCACTCGGTTCAAGCGGAATGGCTTTTGATGTTGGTACAGTTTATAAAACTGATTTCAAAGACACTCGTTTATCATTTAGCATTTCCAATCTTTCTGGCCAGCAATCATATTCTGGCGCAGATTTGAATCGTCAAGGCAAATTGATCAATGAATTGTCATCAAGTCCGCTTGATCAGCAATTATTAACAAATCCATTCAATCTTCCATTGATCTTCCGTGCCGGTGCTTCCACTGATGTCACGGCAATGATTCAGGGAGTTGACAAATTGGATGCAAATGCAGAGCATCGTCTCGTGGCTGCAGTTGAATTCGAAACTTTGTCTGATACTCCGGAAATGTACACAATTGGTGCAGAATACACATGGGGCAATATGCTTTCCATTCGTGGTGGTTATAAATTTGGTCATGACTCTTTTAATCTTGCAGGTGGAGTCGGATTCAAGTATGTAGGCGAAGGTTTCGATGGTCAAATAGACTATTCTATTAATCCGGTACAAAATATTGGATTGGTAAATCGCTTGTCAATAGGCATGAGACTTGAATAATCAAATGACTACCTATCGCCGAACGGTATGATAGAAATGTAACTCAATTAATGCCGTCGGGTTTTCCTGACGGCATTTTTTATACTGATATGAAAATACAACTCACACATATTCTCATACTGCTTCTTTCCACATATACAGTACATGCGAAAGATCTACCCATCAGCATGGATATTTTGCAATATCGTGATAATGATTCGCTCACGGAATGCAGAATTGTGTATTCTCTCGCTGATACTAGTATTCGATATAATCCAACCCTCGAAGGGTATATAGGATCATTGCATTTCAAAGTGAAGATGCAACATGATTCAACAAAAGAAATAACCACGAGTGAATGGATTGTCGACAATGTGTCTCAGTATCCTGTTGTATTGCATGAAAGGTTTTTAATTGGTGGTCGATCGCTTTATGTAATACCCGGAGCATATACAGTACACATCACTGTCATGGATATCAATGATAGTAATGCGATGGCAAAAATCACATTACCTCTTCGCATCAAACCCATGAGCGGAAAGAATATGTATATGAGCGATCTCATGACTACCATGAATATTGAGTTACTCAATGATTCAACGAAATTGCTATGGTCAGAACAATTGCAGAGAAATGGTTTGCTTCTGATCCCGAATCCAAGTTTGGAATGCATCGGAACAGACCCAACACTCAATCTCTATGCGGAATTATACTCATGCATTCCGGGTGATACACTTGATATTGTTTATACGATAAAAGATGCAGCACAAAGAGCATTGGCTGAAATACCAATCAGGAAAAGTGTGATAGGAGAAGCCATCGTTGAATATGTGTCAATTCCTCTATTGGGTTTGCCCAGTGGAGTGTATACAGCATCAATGACATATTTCGGTAGCGCAAAAAAAGACACTGTTGCAAGCATGAAACGATTTTATATCGTCAACCCAGAAATGCCTCCCGAGCTCGCCAAAACATTTTCTGAAGATGAATTATTCCAACAGAGTGAATTTTCTACTTACTCAGAAAACCGTATCGATGAAGAATATGAAAAGTCGAAATGTCTTGCAAATTCACAGGAACAGTCCTTGTGGTCAGCACTCGGGGATCTAACAGCAAAACAAAAATTCATGTTCAGATTCTGGAAAGAGAAAGATCCAAATACGGAAACATTCGTGAATGAACGATTGGAAGAATTTAGAAAGTCTATTAATTATTCAAATACATATTTCACCAATCCACAGTTTCGTGAAGGCTGGCGCTCTGATAGAGGTCGCGTGATGCGCAGATATGGCGCACCCACACAAGTTGACAGGAAATACATGGGAACCTCCGCCAGACCCTATGAATCATGGTTCTATGCCGAAATTCAAGGTGGTGTATATTTTAACTTTGTTGATATGCGTGATATCAATAATCATATACTTGTACATTCCACCGCAATCAATGAACCAAGAAATGAACGCTGGATGCAAGAGTATGTGAATACAGATACCTTCGATGCCGGCAGGGGAGAATTCAACAGATGATTCAGCAATATGCAATCCTCATATTGCTTCGATGCACGGGATATGTCAGCGCTGTATTATCAATCTCCATGCTTCAAAAAGCAGGTGCATTGCTTGGGAAGATATTGATGTCATTATCCTCAAAAAGAGTGGCAATCACGCTTGAAAATATAGAAAAGGCATTTCCTGAAAAAGATTCGATTTCGCAACAAAAGATATTGAAGGAATCTTATGCAAATCTCGGCATTGTCCTACTTGAAATTGCCTCAATGTATTTTCTTAGAAATGAACAAGTTGCCAAGCGCATGACATTCAGGAATATCTCCTTAATTCATGATATTCTCAAAAGAGGAAAGGGTATTGTTATAATATCTGGTCATCTCACCAATTGGGAATTTCTTGCATTCACCGCAGGAGTTCATGCAAATCTTTCATTTCTTTTGGTTGCGAAAAGTCAGAAAAATCCATACATAGATTCAGCACTCACAGCACTTCGCAGAAGAGGTGGCAATACCACAGTTGGAATGGAACAAGCTGCCAGACCTCTCATTCAGGCATTGCAACACAATCAACCGGTGGCTTTGCTCATCGATCAAGCGGCAGACCCCAAGAAAGATGTACGAGTTCCGCTCTTTGGAAGAGATGCAGTCGTCTTCGAAGCACCCGCCGCATTGGCGCTTCGATTTCATACTCCGCTTGTATTTGCGGTTCCAGTCAGAAATGCGGATGGTACATATAGTGTCACACTCACTGAGATCATAACAGATGATTTGACTTCCTCAAAAGAGGACATACTTGAATTGACCAAGCGGCATACAACATTTCTTGAACAAGCAATCAAAGAACATCCTGAGCAGTGGACTTGGCAACATAATCGCTGGAAATATCATGCATGATCCACATTGTCATATCATTGTGCAAACAGGATTCATTGGCGATTGTGCCTTGACAATGTTTCTCATTGAGGAATTGCGCAGTGCAAAACCACATGACAAGATTATTTTTCTTACCACGCCTGTAGGTGCAGAAATAGCAATATCATTCCCAGGATTGATCAATGAAGTAATCATCTTCGATAAAAGAGGCAAACATTCCGGATTGACAGGTTTGATGCATATCATTGGTACTATTCGTGAAATCCATGCGGGGAGTATTTTGTCACTACATCAATCATTCAGAACAGGACTGATGCTTGCATTGTCGAAGATTCCCATTCGCATTGGCTATAGAACAGCATCTTTATCATTCGCGCTTACCGATCGCTTCCCATATCGCAAGGGAATACATGAAATTGAGAGGCAAAGAATTCTACTGCGAGGAATCGATCCCGACTTATTGCCTTTAAAAAATGTCAAAAGAGGTACTGAATTACAAGTGCATTTCAATCCACAGCCTGGACATTTCAAAGAACCAATCATAGTCATCGCACCGGGCAGTGTGTGGGAAACCAAAAAATGGCCGCCAATATATTTTCAAGAGTTGATTGCCACTTTGCTTGCAAAGACCTCACATACAATCTCTTTGATTGGTTCAGCGAGTGATGCTGAATTATGCTCTGCAATCATGCCAAAGGAACATAAGGGCAGAGTATTGAATCTTGCCGGAACAATGACGCTCGATCAAACCATCTCTCATATTCAACAATCGGTCTTGCTTATTGCAAATGACAGTGCGCCAATACATCTTGCTTCATTAGTAAATTGTCCTACTATCGCCATATTTGGTCCTACACATCCTGCTTTTGGTTTCGGACCTTTGTCTGAACAATCAATTGTCATGCAAAAGGATCTTGCCTGCAGACCATGTTCCATTCACGGCCAAAAATCATGTCCTCTCGGCTCTCATGCTTGCATGCGAGAAATTAGATCTCAAGAGATTGCCGAACAAGCGCTCAAGTACTTATCACTTCATGCATAATCCTTGAGGGGAATTCCGTAATTTTACACTGTACATTTACGAGGAATCTCATGAGAGCAAAGCAAACAAACACTGCATCCAAAAGTCCTGCACGCAAAACCTTTAAGAAAAGCACAGACAGCAAAACTTCGCGTCCGGATTCTCGTGATGAGAAAAGTTCTCATAAAAGAGATTCCCCGACTCGTAAGAATACATCTTCAAAGCGAGCATCCACTTCCACAGTTCGTGGAAAAAAAGCAGAACCTGAAAAAATTGAAGGTGTCCGTATCAATAAATATCTTGCTGATGCCGGCATTGGTGCAAGAAGAGCTGTGGAAGAATATATCACAGCTGGCATGGTAAAAGTTAATGGGGATATCGTAACAGATCTTTCCACAAGGGTGCAATTGCAAGATTTTGTCACAGTGAAAGGTGAGCCGGTTACTGATAGAAGATTCCTTGTATATTTTCTCCTCAATAAACCAAAAGACATCATCACCACAGCATCCGATGAATTGGGAAGAACAACAGTTCTGGATCTTATTCGAAGCAAGTATAGAATATTCCCCGTTGGAAGATTGGATCGTAATACAACTGGCGTACTCATCATCACGAATGATGGTGACTTAGCATATCGATTGACGCATCCCAAATTTGAAATCAAGAGAGAATATAAAGTTGGTTTGGACAAGGATATAGATTTGAGAGATGCGAGAAAAATCAGTCATGGTGTCGAATTGGAAGATGGAAGAACCGGTCCATGCGAAGTCTTTGTTGAGCCGAAAGATCATTCAGTTGTTCGACTCATTTTGACAGAGGGAAAAAATCGAGAGGTTCGTCGAATCTTTGAATCATTAGGTTATGAAGTCAAGAAATTAGATAGAAAACGCTTCGCCACATTGTCAACAACAGGTTTGCGTAGAGGCGAGCATAGACAATTGACAAAAGCTGAAGTGAGAGAATTGCGAGATTTGGTGGGACTCGACCGGGTATTTTAATGAGGCTGAACATGAAATTCACCTTTCTTACAGTGCTCTTTGTATTATTTCCGAATATCGTGCATGCTTCGGAATTGATGACCATTCGGGGAAGCATCACGGATTCAGCCACGAGTCAACCTTTGAAATTCGTGACGATTCGAGCGATTGGTATTGAATCAAAAGCAACGGTTACATCAAAACAAGGGGCTTATGTACTGCGATTGAAAAAAGGGGAATTTACCATAACCTATAGCATGGTGGGCTATGGATCTGTATCAAAGAATATTACCATTGGTTCAAAAGACATCACGCTTGACATCAGGCTCAGTCAATCTGCATTTCGTTCGGCTGAGGTGATTGTATCGGCCGAAGATCCCGGCGTGAAACTTATGCGTTCGGTGATTGCAAAGAAGCAAAAGTGGAGAGACTCACTGCAACGATATACCTATATGCTCTATACGAAATTCGTTGTGAGCGCTGATACACTCACTGCGGGGAGAAGTAGTGGGAGAAATGATACAAGCATATTTTCAATTCTAGAATCATACTCAAAGGGATATTTCTCGAAACCCGATAAGTTTTTCAATGAGATCATGCAGAAAAGACAAACTGCGAATATTCCACCTCAAGCTAATTTTGTGGCATTTGGTACGAATATCAATATCTATGAAGACATTGTTTCGATAACCGGTGAAGAAGTATTCACGCCATTTCATCCGGATGCATTGGATTTTTATGACTTCATTTTAGAGGGTACATCCATTGATGATGGTGCGGAAATAGCAAGAATACGCGTTGAACCAAAGACCGGTCAAAGAAGATTGTTTTCCGGTTGGTTGAGTATTCATAAAGATCAACTCTCACCTGTTTTTGTTTCTCTCATTCCGAATCGTGCCGTAAAATTACCATTCGACGCATCCTTCACTTTTGAGCAAAATTTTCAGGAATTCGAAACGCGATATTCATTACCTGTCAGTTTGAGAATATATTCTTCGCTGTCGGCTGAGATACTTTTTCTCTTTGCGCCGCGAGTTGACATCAATATAGAAACAGTCGCTTATGATTATGTGATCAATCCATATATCGATCCTGATATTTTCGAGCAGAGAAGAGTTGAAATCAATGATAAAGCTAATGCATTTGATACCGCATTCTGGGTTGAGCAAGTCATGCTTCCTCTAAAAAAGGAAGAGGAGCAGGCATATGATCAAATCCAAAGAGCAATTGATGATCCCGATTCACTTGCCACGAGCGCATTCAATTCATTGCTTGGTGATGTATCGAGATTCTTTCAGCAATTCCAAAGAAGACCTTTCACAGGATTTGAAAATGTTCTGCGATATAATCGGGTACATGGATTATACACCGGCATAGGATTGCAATTCACGCAATCATTCAATGCAGAAACGGGTGTGCAAGTTGGGTATGGTTGGGCTGATAATAAACCTTTCCTCGATGTCTTTCACAGGCAATATCTCGACAAATCAAAAAAGTATGTTCTTGAAGCACAGGCATATTCTATACTGGCAAGAAGAGATAATCCTTATGTAATTGGTGTGAATGGCATCAATGTTTTGTCATTTTTATTCAAGAATGATTATGGTGATTATTTTTATAATCAAGGGGCTGGATTATATTTCGAATATGGCTGGGGACAATTGCGTTTCTTTCGCAGAGATGAGTTCATTCGTCCTTCTGCCATCAGGTTTGGTATCAGACATGAAAGACATGATCCAGCTTCCGTGAATGCAAATTTTGCACTCTTTGCTTCAGACAGCATTCAATTTCGGGGGAATCCAACCATTCAACCCGGTAATTATACGATGCTGAATGGTGAGTTCCGATATCAATTCACTCCATTCAGACGGATTTCAACGGGTGGATTTATTTTTACGGGTACTCATGCCATTGATGGTTTGAGTGAATCATCATTTACACAAGCGACATTCCAAACATTTGTTCGGATGACAACACTTCCACTTTGGCGTTTGGATATGCGATTCTCAGGAGGTTGGTCATGGGGTGATATTCCTCCTCAACGATTTTTTTCATTGGAATCATCAATTGCTTCAACCGCCGGAGACGGAGTGCTGCGCGGCATGAATGTGAAGGAATTTTATGGAGATCGTTTTGCTGCTCTTTCACTCGAACATAGCTTTGGAGAGGTGATTCCCGGAGTATTACGAATCCCGAGCATAGCATCATTTGGAATAGAATTTATATTGACAGGAAGTTTGGCTTGGACTGATTTTTCACAAGGCGCGCGATTATTGCAGGCATTGCCATCAACGGCACAAACACAAGACATATACTATTATGAAGCAGGAATCGCATTGAATCGAATTCTGCTTTTCTTCAGAGTTGATTTTTCTGCAAGAATGAGTCAGAGAATCACTCCAGAATATCGATTCACCATTTCCTCGGCATCATTTTAATGGATATGCAAGAGATTATACATGAATTGACCGGATGCGGAACAATCATCAGCGGTATATTTCTTTTGCCTGATGGGAGAATGTGTAGTGAATGGTATGTTCCTGTCAAAGCATTCCAATATCCACCGTTTTGCAGAAAATTGGCCTATGAAATTGTGAAGCATTTTTGGGATATGGATGTGCAGGTTGTGATTGCATCACGAGTGGGAGCATTGCCATTTGCGACTGAAATTGCGCGACAATTGGAAGCAAGGCTCCTCTGGCGTTCAAGCGCAGATGAGGTATTCTATCAAAATCTCTCCATTCATTCGGGAGATAGAGCAATCATAGTGGATGATATTCTCATGGATGATATCGCACCATATACATCAATCGGAAGAGAAATACTCAGACAAGATGCAAGGCTCATCGGTATTGCATCACTCATTGATCTTACTACGAAGAAAACGCCTCTCAATGTACGACAGATTTCAGTGCTCAAAAGGGAAGTGAATGTCATAGATGCTGAAAATCCGATCATAGTTCAGCATAGGACATAAAAAAATACCGCCATAGGCGGTATTTAATGCTCGTCGGGGTGGTGGGATTCGAACTCACGACCCCCTGCTCCCAAAGCAGGTGCGCTAACCGGACTGCGCTACACCCCGTCGAAAAGAGAACACAAATATCAGTTTTTTTTTTGAAACTACCAATAACTCTCAAAGATAAATATGACTTTTCCACATCATGAAGAAAAGACTTGTATTATCATTTTTCTCCTTGCATCGAATAGGGTCGCATGTTATATTTGCCCCCGAGAACTCACTCGTTGAGATTCTCATTTGTTGTGGTGGTGAAAAGGTGGGAAGGGGAGTGCCCTTTGACGAGTGGTGACGTCAAAGGGCATCTCGCTGTAAAGACCCTTTCCATTCTTTTATTTTCAAAAACGCATATAGGTTTTCAATGAGATACATGAGATCAGTCATCGCACTTTTTGCAGGAATCACAATCATGCAAGCTCATGACAAAATTCCTGGTGCTCCGCAAAAGCAGACGATTGTATTGAAAAATGCAAAGATTCATACCATCGCTCAAGGAACACTTGATGGTGCCACTATAATCTTTGACAAAGGGAAAATTACCGCCATTGGAAAAAACATAGATATCCCGACAAATGCGGAAGTAATCGATTGTACGGGAAAGTCAATCTATCCCGGTTTCATCGCGGCGGAAACAACATTGGGTTTGGTTGAAATCGTATCCGTGCGAGCAACTCGTGACAATGTGGAAATCGGTGCATATAATCCGAATGCAAAATCAGCGGTTGCATATAATCCCGATAGTGAAATCATACCAACAGTAAGACATAATGGAGTTCTCATTGCTCATGTTGTTCCAGAAGGCGGAAGCATTTCAGGTAAGAGTTCGATCATGCAATTGGATGGTTGGACAAAAGAAGATATTTCTTTGAATCAGACAGCCGCATTGATAGTGAATATTCCATATATGGGAGTATTCAATGCACCATGGATTTCCAAAAGCGCGGATGAGCAATTGAAAGAAGCTGAGAATAATCTTCGTGAATTGAAAGACTATTTTAATAAAGCAAAGATGTATTCACTTGCTGCAAGAAATGGATTGGCAGAGAATGCTCAAGACATCCGAATGGAAGCAATGCGTCCCGTCTTTGAAAAGCAAATGAAAGTGATGTTCTCAGCAAGCAAGAAAGAACAAATTCTAGCAGCCCTTGAACTCATTTCAGAACATAAACTTAATGCCGTTATAGCCGGTGCATCGGAAGCACATTTGTGCTTGGAAGAATTACAATTGGCAAGAGTGCCGGTCATCATTCCACGCACTCATTCTTTGCCACGCAGTGATGAAGCAGCATATGATGAACCCTTTGCATTACCTTCCATTTTGGAAAGTGCAGGTATCAATTGGGCATTCTCTGAAACATCATTTTGGCAACAGCGTAATCTGCCGTTCAATGCCGGTACTGCAGTTGCATTCGGATTGAGCGAAGAAGCCGCACTTCGAGGTCTAACAATCAATCCTGCATCGATGTTGGGTATCTCAGATAGAGTTGGTTCATTGGAAGTTGGAAAAGATGCAACACTATTCGTCTCAACCGGCAATGCGCTTGATGCCATGACAAATAAATTGGAACATGCTTTTGTGCAAGGGAAGAAAGTGGACCTAGAAAATCGACATACGGATCTTGCAAAAAAATATAGAACTCGATATCAACAGATGAAATAAAAGAAGCCCGCTCATAGCGGGCTTTATTTTTAGAGTGTTCTCTGTGATTGCAAAGTATGCTTCGTATAACTTTGTAGGATTGAATGAGCCTTGCCGAATACACCGCTTTCATAATTACCTTCAATATTTCTTTCGCCGGATATTGTATCCATCATGAGCTCAACCGCTTCTTCAATATGTGATATTGCATATATGTGAAATGTCTTCCTTTCAACTGCTTTGATGATTTCCGGATCTAGCATCAGATCATGAATATTCTGCGCCGGCATGATCACGCCTTGTTTACCTGTCAAACCTTGCTCTTGACATAATTCAAAAAATCCCATCACTTTTTCATTCACCCCTCCAACCGCTTGAATATCACCTTTTTGATTCATCGAGCCGGTTATTGCAATTGATTGCTTGATTGGAATCTTTGTTAAGGAACTGATGAGTGCAATCACTTCGGCGGCAGTCGCACTATCACCATCAATGCCATCATAACTTTGTTCAAAAGCAATCGAGGCAGACATTGTGATTGGAGATGATTGTGCAAATCGTTCGCGTAAAAATCCAGAAAGAATCATTATACCTTTATCGTGGATATTTCCACTCATATCTGATTCTCTTTCAATATTGATGATTCCCGAGGTACCAATTCCAACACTTGCCGTTATGCGAGCCGGTTTTCCGAAAGAAACCAAACCTGTATCATAAACAGTGAGTCCATTGATTTGCCCTATGCGTTCACCTTTACACTCAATCATGAGTGTGCCTTTAATGATTTGTTCTTTGATCTTTTCATCAAGAATATCATTACGTCTTCTTCGCGCCTTTATGGCTTTTTCAACTTGCAATCTCTCAACCAAAGCTGATCCGTCCTTCCTTGCATAATAACTCGATTCACGAATCAAATCTGCTACATCGCTAAACTGCATGGTGATCTTTTGTCGAGTGCTGGTATGTCGAACACCCCATTCAATGATGGCTGAAACACCCGATGGTGTGAAATGAATTAATTGTTCCTGCTCAACGAGTTGGTGAATGAAATGCGCATAATTATGAAGCATTTCACCTGTACGCGGTGCTTCATAGTCGAACTCTGCATTTACCTTAAAGATTTTCTTGAAATCTTCCTCTCCAAAGTAAAAACTGTGATAGATATCGGCATCACCGATCATGATTACTTTTACATTTAGATCAATCGCTTCAGGTTTGAGAAGAGTTTGAGAAATTTGAAAATAACTATCTGCAGATTGAATCTCGAGTTTCCCATACAAAAGGAGTCTTTTGAGTGCTGGCCATACTCCATCTTCAGTCAGTATATCCATTGCATTGACAATCAAATATCCTTGATCCGCTTTTAGCAGTGAACCTGATTTGATTTGCGTGAAATCAGTTTTCCAAAAACCTCGATTGTCAAAAACCTTTTCAATGCTTCCAAATAAATTCGTCAATGTGGGTGTTGTTTCCACAATGACCGGCGCAGTTTCAGATAATGAATTATCAAGAATGACATTCACTGTGTATTGACCGAATTTGGCTTTAATATCTTCAGCTGTTGGCTTTTCAGTGTCATCTTCCTCATTACCTGTTCCGGGTAAAAAGATTGCCAAGTTATCAAGCAAATCTTGTTCGAATGCATGTACATAAACAATGACAAGATCATTCGTGAAATTTTCACGGATATATTCCAAAGCACCTTTGATGATGCCGGCTACATGTGATTTGTCATATTCATTAATTTTCCCTCTAAATTCCTGCATGATTTTCATGCTGGTTCGACTTAAATTTTCCAACTCGGTACGATGAACATGATACTTGGCCAAAAGCTCTTCGGCTTTTTTCTTTGTAAGTTTTTTGGACTTCACAAGAGCATCAAGATCTGAAACTTTATACCCTTTTTTATTCACTTCGACCAATACATCGAATTCCATAAGCCCCTGTTCATTTTCAACTTGACCAAGCATGAAACCAAGTGGTTTGATTTGTTCATTAAAATCAATGATGAGCGTTTGTTCGGTTGATCGATATCCTGCAATTAACTCATTGCGTGGTTTTTGAAATGAGACTTCCTCAAAGAGTTGAGGAATTCTTCTTCTGAGAAAAATCATTACATCATCAATTGCCTTTGCGAATGATTTTCCCTGACCCTTGGAAAATTTCAATAGTGTGGGATTATCTGGAAAGAGAAAATTGTGAACAAAACAATAGTCAAAGAGTATGGGTCTTGTAACACTCACTTGATCAAGAATATGTTTTACCGTTGTTAGTCTTCCTGTGCCACTTACTCCTGACACAAATACATTATACCCATAAGATTGTAATTCTGCTCCAAGCGTTATAGCCTCAATTGCCCGATCTTGTCCCACAATACCTTTCAATGGAGTAAGTTCTTTTGTAGATTTGAAGGTGAAAATGTGTTCCGGGCATGTCCAAGTGAGTTGGTCGTATTGTAATTCCAATGAGTCTATCGGAACTTTCTTTTGTATTTCGCTGTCTTTAATTTTCATGTAAAACCCTTAAGTGAAAGTCATGAAACAATTCATGTTTATACTGCTATTTCAAGTGCTGATCATTGGATGCAATGCTCAGGACCAAGTCAAAGTTCCAAAGAATGCTGAACAAACCGTTAAAATCAAGAAGAGTGATTCCGCTTGGAAAGAAGAATTATCCTATGAGGATTATTGCATTATTCGCAAAAAGGGTACGGAAGTGCCATTCACTGGGGAATTGCTGTATACTTCCGAACCGGGTGCATATCATTGCAAAGCGTGCAATCAAATGCTTTTCTCATCGGAAACCAAATTTGATTCAGGCACTGGTTGGCCTTCATTTTATCAACCTGCTGAGACAAAAGCAGTTACAGAAATTGAAGACAAACGATATGCTTTTACAACATATGAAGTACTTTGCTCTCAATGTGACGCTCATCTCGGACATGTTTTTGATGATGGCCCAAAACCCACGGGTCTTAGATATTGCATCAATTCAGCCTCGATGACCTTCAAGAAAAAAACTGATTGACTATAATCCCAAAAGCCGTGCTTCCTCTTCTTCATTTGGTCCTACTTTGAGAGGCAATCTGTCAGGATTTTGAAAGATCCACCCAAGAGTATCTGTTATTGTTTCTGCAAGAGGCCTAATCAATAATCCGGCTTTTACAGCTCTTGTGCAATTGGTATCATGGAATCCTTTCAAACTTGGTATGGTTTCCGGAATCCACAATGGTAGATCATTCCAAGGAATAACACCTTTGCTGAGCAATTCTTCATCTGAAATCCATCGAATCTCAAGTGTGTGATCATAGCATGCCATGGATTCTGTTAAGATGTCTTCCACAAATCGTCTTGGACCCGTCAGATTATATAGACCATTCAATTCTTTTTCCAATGCCATTATGGTAAAATCAGCCAAATCTCGTACATCAATGAATTCCCAGGCATTGGTATTGGGATTGCCAGGTGCGAGCATGATGCCATTCACCCTTTGTTTCATGCCGCATCGCACGGGCCAATAAGTGAATCTATCCGTTGGATCATGAGGTCCGACAATCAAGCCAGGTCTCAAAACAAGAGCTGTATCACTGAAATGATTCATGATGATGTCTTCACACAATGCTTTCATCGCACCATAATTCTCACCCGTCACGGTATGTTCATCAGGTGAACATTGTGCTCGGAGGCCGGCTTCATCATTTGACACAGACAAATTAGAATACACGGAAAGTGTTGAGACAAAACAATAAGACTGAACTTTCCCTGCAAAATAAACGGCTGATTGCTCTACAATGTTGGGGATATATCCGCAGGTGTCAATCACGCAATCACATTGTAATTCATCGAGCAAATGCAGATCTGTTGATCTATCCCCAATGATGATATTCACATGTTCCGGCAGAAAATCAGGATTCGTTTTTCCTCTATTGAAGATTGTGACGCTATGTCCTTTTGCAAGAGCACTGTCAATGATTGCTCTTCCGAGAAATTGTCTCCCGCCTATAATGAGTATATGCATTGTGTTATTTGTATCGTGAATTTAATCTGCTGATTGAGTTTTTTTCAGAAGAAATTGCAGTGGAATATACAATCTGTTTCGCCAGGCTTCTTCATTGTGATCGGCATCTTCTTCGAAATGGAATTGATACTGAGATTCATCATAACCTGCAGATTTACAAAGCGCATTCATGTTCTCTTGATATGGCATATAGAGTGAATCCAAACCGAGCGTTCCATGATCCAGATAGATTCTTTTTCCACCCTTGAATATTGGTAATTTCATTGATAGATATGTAAGAATAGCATTGGGAATCAATGAATCTTTACTATCCATTGAACCAGGCCAATGAGTGGAGAGTCCAGCAATACCACCAAATTGATCAGGATATTCACATAATGCATAGAGTGAGATCAATCCACCCATGCTTGAACCCATGATAAAATTATGTTCAGGAGTAGAATAAGCGGAAAACATTCTTTCAATGAACGGCTTAAGTTCTTGGACAAGAAACAACAGATATTCATCACCAAGAGCTTTGCCATAGAATTCAGAATCAATAAACTCCTTGCGAATATCTTCCGGAATATACTGCAATGCTTTTTCAGGGAAATATTCAGATCTTCTTAATGAATCTGCATTCCAAACTGCGACAATGATGCAGGGTTGAAGTGAATCTGCATATTCCAGTAATGCTTCATCCACACCCCATTCTTGATGATTCCAAGTTCGGGCATCATCAAAAAGCATCTGCCCATCATGCATGTATAGCACAGGATAGTTCTTTTTCGGAGTATAACCATTCGGTAATAATACATCAATCGTACGGCTTTGAACATGCATGGATGGGAATTTTGTGAAACGCACAATTTTCCCATAAGCCACAACTGGCATTGGTGGATTGCTCTTCTCGTCCGCAAGGATTGTTTGCGATGTGGATAAAACCAAGAAAAGGATTGAAATATAATGGCATAGGCGCAAAGACATGGGGGCAAAATTACTATTTTTACCCCTGATTTTATGCATATTCTGATGTCAATCTTGAAGATAGATTCTTCCAACTTTTATGAAGTAATCCCTGGCTTGCTCTATGCCGGAGCTTGTCCTTGGGTAGACTCAGTCCGGAATGGTATTTTGTCAGATGTATTGAGATTGCAAATCAGAGATTTCCTCACATTGAGAGAAGATCTAAACATTGTTGAAGTGAAATCATCATGTCATGAATCGCATCCGGATATTTCCATTCTGCAGTATCCAATTCACGATTTTTCTGTACCGGATGATGCATTATTGCGAGAAATCCTTGACATTATCCAAAATACTATCGCATCTCAGAGGCCAATGTATATCAGCTGTGCAAAAGGACTCGGTAGAACCGGACTTGTCATATCCTGCTTCCTCTTAGAATTACATGGTATTACAGGTGATCAAGCACTACAACACATGAATGAGTTGAGGATGCAAAGTGCATTTGAGATTGATTCCGAATCACCCGAAACGCAAGAACAAATCAACTATGTACTGAATTGGAAATCTTTTACTGCAAATGAGATATGATGCACTTCATTTGAAATGTTATTACTATGAATTCTTTAACCGTAGAAACTTAAAGCAATCAATAATGTTGAGAACACAAAATCAAAGCACTTTCATGAATCATAGAATTACCTCTTACACATTTATATTCCTGTTATTACTCCTCATTTCATGCGGAGAAGGATTGGCACCACCGGAACCTGATCTAAAAGTTGGGCCAGGATTGCTTCGTGGAACTATCATCTATGTAGGTGGAGTAAAAAGTTGGGAGAATGCTCCAGACAGTGTGGTCGCCATTCGTGCTGCCGGATTTCTGACATATCCACTTCCGGATAGTGCGGGCATCATTAACGAATTGCTGAATGACAGAGCCGTGATTTCTGGATTTACATCTCTTCCAATGTTTGTGGATTCATCCACTTTTGAAATTTCAATAAAGAACACTCCGACTACATTGAAATATTTTGCTATTGCGCAACAGACCTCAATTGATTTGAATGATCAAACAATCATTGGTGTGTATTCCAATTTTCCTGATTTCACACCAATTCCAATCACAATCAAATCCGGTGATACGGTTTCGATTGTCATTACAGTAGATTTTCGTAATCGTCCTCCACAGCCATTCTAATGAAGCATTTCATACTACTCATTATCTCATGTGCATGTTCGATCATGCATCTTTATGCAGGAACAATTCGTGGAACCATTTTGGATTCGCTCGATGTAATTCCTCTCTATGGTGCCAATATTCGAGTTGAGAATTCGCAGTTTGGAGCAAGATCAAATGCGGAAGGAAGATTTGCGATTGATCGCTTGAAAAAAGGCGAGTATAAGCTGCGAATATCCTATGTTGGATATTCCACTCAAGTCATTCCCGTCAAGCTCATAAGTGATGATGCCGTTTTGAATATCTCAATCAATCTCATGCGAAAAGATGTGAACTCATCGACTGTGATTGTTTCAGCGGGAAAGCGCACGCAATCCGTACAGGAAGTACCTATTTCTGTAACACTCCTAGATCAACAAGCAATTCAGCAGAGAAATGTCAATCGCATCGATGAAGTTTTGCGTTATGTATCGGGCGTAAATGTTGCAAGAGATCAAGTCAGCATTCGTGGTTCTTCAGGTTTTGCACTTGGCATCGGAAGCAGGGTGGCACTTCTGCTTGATGGTTTCCCCATGCTGAGCGCAGATAATGGTGACATGAAATTCGATGCGCTTCCCATGCCCGAGATTCAGCGTGTGGAAGTATTAAAGGGTGCCGGATCGGCTCTCTATGGCACGGGCGCATTGGGTGGCGTGGTTTCACTATTTACGAGAACTCCCGTTGATACGGCTCGCATCATGGTAAGGACATATGCGGGATTCTATACGCAACCTCAATTCGAGCAATGGCAGGTGCATGATGCGCCACCACCGCTCTATGGAATTGACATGAGTTATGGTCAGAAATTCGACAAACTCGAATTGACCATTCTGGGGGGCACGCGTTATGATAAAAGTTATCGCTTGACAGATCAGTCACGCAGGTATAATCTCTTTACAAAACTCAATTATACATTCGATAAAGAAGCAAGAACTACACTCATGGGGATTGTGAATCTTGCTCATGAAGACAGAGGAGATTGGGTGTTTTGGAATTCGCTCGATAGCGCTACCAGGCCACCAACCACATCCAATCCCAATCGCAAGACGATTTCAAATAAAGCGATGGCAGGTTTGAATTTAAGGCATATCTTCGAAGATAATGCACTTCTCAATATTCGATCAAGTGTATTTCTCACGGACTTCGATAATTATAATCTCCTTCCAAATGAAGAAGCAATAGCAAGTTCTGCAAGTTCATTCAATACAGAAGTGCAATACTCAAGAACACTTTCAGATGCAGTGTTTTTGACAACAGGTATCAATACCACCATCAATACGGTAAATGCACCGATCTATGGAATCAAACAGCAGAGATTTTTCTCCGGATATGCGCAAACTGAAATCAAGCCCGGCATCGAGGGATTGATCATGACCATTGGGGGAAGAGTAGATCATGAGCAAACAGATACTTCAGCATCGCATTTCGTGATTTCTCCAAAGATTGCTGCAAGCTGGCTTTCTCCATTTGGAGTTCAGTTTCGTGCATCGCTTGGAAGAGGATTCAGAGCCGCAACCGTGGCAGAACGATTTGCCGCACTGAGATTTCAGGGAATTACGGTGAAATCTAATCTCGAGATCAAACCGGAATATAGCATGTCCTATGAAATCGGTGCTTCGACGGTTCTTCCGCTGAATGAAGATGCAGACATGCTCATGATGGATATTGCTGTATTTAATAATTCCATGGATGATTTGGTGGAACCCGCCTTTACTTCCACCGGAAATGTCATTTTTCAGAATGTAACTGCCGCAAGAATACAAGGTTTTGAAATCGGAATGAGAGCGCAATTTTCAAGTGGCTTCGGCATAGAGTCTTCACTCACCTATATGGATCCAAAGGATTTGACACTCAATCAAACATTGCCCTATAGATCCTCCATTTTATGGTATTCTAGAATTTCTATTCCAATCATCGAATCCATCACTTTTCAGACCGACTATCGGTATTTAAGCAGAGTGGAATTGATCGATGCCCGCATTGCCGCTTTGGGATTCATCGCTGATGCAGATGCTCGCGTGCCCATACATGTATGTGATATGCGATTGATTCTAGACATGAAATCCTTGATTGGAAATCCAATGACGCTGGCTTTGAATGCAAAGAATGTACTCGATTATTATTATACCGAAATCATGGGGAATTTGTCACCGAATAGACAATTATCAATTCAAGCGGAAATACTCTTATGATATATGTTATTGTGCTCATCGTGATGGGTATGGTGAATCAAGCAAATGCAGATTCCACCATCATTTATGATTATGGCAGAATTATTAAAGAACAGTCTGATGTTTTGCCATTCGATCCTGCTCTCAGACCATTCTATCATGGTGTGGCATCGGGAGATCCTCTTTCGGACAGAGTAATATTGTGGACTCGAATCACGCCCGATGTGGATGGTCCTGTTCAAGTGTCTTGGGTTATCGCAAAAGATCCTTCATGCACGCAAATCGTGAATTCAGGTACTGTGACCACATCCCAAGAAAAAGATTATACAGTCAAGATTGATGCAATAGGTCTTGAAGCAAATGCATATTACTATTATCGCTTCACTCATCAAGGCAAAAAATCTCTTATCGGCAGAACCAAAACTGCTCCCAATACAAGCGTGAATTCCTTGCGATTTGCGATTGCATCGTGCGCAAATTATCAGCAAGGATATTTTAATGCCTATGCACATTTGGCTGAAAGAAATGATCTCGATGCCATCTTGTTTCTTGGTGATTATATCTATGAATATCCCGCAAAAGGATATGGATATTCCGAGAAAGTTGACAGAGCACATATTCCGGAACAAGAAACCGTTACTCTGAATGATTATCGCATTCGCTATTCCTTCTATAGATTAGATCCTGATTTGAGAAGAGTGCATCAAGTGCATCCCTTCATCGGTATTTGGGATGATCATGAAACCGCGAATGATTCTTGGCCCGGTGGTGCGGATAATCATCAGCCGGAAGAAGGTGATTGGGAAGTGCGCAAACAAGCTGGCAAGAAAGCCTACATGGAATGGTTACCCATTCGTGAACAAGATTCCTTAGGCACTATTTATCGCGCATTCTCTTATGGTTCACTGTGCGATCTCTATATGCTTGATACAAGACTTGAGGGTAGAGATGAACCGATGGGAGCAAAAGACACCACAAGTACCGCCATCGATACGGCTATTTGGCAAAGTCCTGATCGAACATTGCTTGGAAAAAAACAATATGAATGGCTCACTTCTTCGCTCAGAAATACCAAAGCCACATGGAAAATTATCGGCAATCAAGTGATGATCATGCCACTCGAAGGATTCACCAATCAAGATTCTTGGGAAGGTTATCCCGCGGAAAGAAAAGCATTGCTTTCCGGACTGAGAAATAATCAAGTGAATAATGTGATATTTGTTACTGGCGATATTCATAGTACATGGATTTCCGATTTACCCATTGAAAAAAACGATCCCATGTATGAACCGGCAACAGGCAAAGGTTCCACGGCCATTGAATTTGTCACGCCGAGTATCACATCAGCCAATATCAATGAATTGCTTAATGTTCCACCCGGTTCATTTCAAACACAATTCTTGATTTTGCAGGCAAAGACACTCAATCCGCATATCAAGGATGTGGAATTGGACAATCATGGATATGCAATCATAGATTTGACCGAAACCAAAGCACAAAGCGATTGGTATTTCATTGATTCGATGAATGTCAGAAAGAAAGGACAAAAATTCTATAAAGGATTTTCAACGAGCATCAATCAAAATGCTATTCGACAAGAGTCCACGCCGATACCCATTCGACCCGGAGGACCTCAAGATCCTGATGAATCACCCGTATCAGTAGATGAGGATATTGTATGCATTGCCATCGGAAATTATCCTAATCCATGCGATGTCTCAACATTGATCCACTATGTGATTGCCAAAGATGCAATCATCACGCTGACCATTCATGATGTCACCGGCAATGAAGTCATGCGTCCGATAGATGCCATGCAATATCCAGCAGGACCCTATGCTGCTCAAGTGAATACAATGCAATTACCTTCGGGAAATTACTATTACAAAATTCAGTTGGGATCTCACATTATCACGCGCTCATTCATCATCATACATTGATGATCTCGGAGAATATCTGTCTATGCCCAAGAAATCACCACAAAAAAAATATATCACCATCACTCATGCACGCGTGAATAATCTCAAGGACATTTCCTGTGAAATTCCTCGTAATGCATTGACAGTCATATCCGGTGTGAGCGGTTCCGGAAAATCTTCTCTCGCTTTTGAAACACTCTATGCCGAAGGACAGAGAAGATTCGTGGAATCACTTTCTTCTTATGCCAGACAATTTCTTGATCGCATGAATAAACCCGATGTGGAGAGCATCACGGGTTTGCCTCCTGCAATTGCCATAGAGCAAAGAGGTTTTGCGAGAAATCCACGATCGACCGTTGCCACGCAAACAGAGATATATGATTATCTCAGATTATTGTATGGTCGTATTGGCACTACAATGTGCACATGCGGTCGGGAAGTGAGGAAAGACACACCTGCTCATGCTGCAACAGTGATTTCAGAATGGAATGAAGGAGACAGACTTTATATTCTCTTTCCGATTCATATCGGCGAGCATTCATTCGAGCAAGCCATTGGCTCCCTCATCGAAAATGGATTTTACCGCGCTGTGATGCCCGCTAGTTCAGATATCATTGATTTGCAGCAGATTGCACTTTCTTCTATTGATGATTCCGATCAAATGCTCATGCTGGGGGATCGCATCATCATCAAGAAGGATGAAGCATTTGTCTCGCGATTGACAGAATCTTTGGAAACAGCATTCTCGCTCGGACATGGAAGAGTGACCGTCAGAAATATCTCATCGATGGAAGATGCCTGTTTCAGCAATGTATATGAATGTGCATTTTGCAATATCGAATATCAAGAACCGGAGCCACGATTATTTTCATTCAATAGTCCATTCGGGGCTTGCAAGACTTGTCAAGGATTTGGTAGAAGTGTCGGACTTGATGCATCGCTCGTGATTCCCGATATGCATTTATCACTTCAAAAAGGGGCGATTCATCCATTTCGAACCGCAGGATTTACCGAGTATCACAGAGACTCATTGGATTTTGCCAGAAGACATTCCATTCCTGATGCCATACCATATTCGATGCTAACCGAGCAACAGCGGACCATGCTTTGGGAAGGCGATGCATTATTTCCTGGAATCAATGGATTCTTTGCGTATGCGGAAGAAAAAGCAGCGGCAAAAGTTGGTTATAGAGTTTTGCTTTCACGCTATCGTGGGTATACCACTTGTCATGAATGTAATGGCGCAAGACTTCGAAAGTCGGCACGCAGAGTCTTCGTCGCTGGAAAGATTTTACCCGAAATCATTCGCATGACAATTGCCGATGCATACGCTTGGTTTGATGCATTACAGGTTTCTGAATCGCAATTCAAGATTGCGGAAATGGTATTGAAAGAAATCCATTCACGACTTCGCATGCTTGTGGAGATCGGCTTGGAATATATCACGCTCGACAGAATGGCTCATACGCTCTCTGGTGGTGAATCTCAACGCATCACACTTGCAACATCGCTTGGTAGTTCATTGGTGGGAACTCTTTATGTTCTCGATGAACCAAGTATAGGATTACATCATCGCGATACATGGCGTTTGATGCAATTGCTCAAAAGACTTCGCTCACTTGGCAATACCGTCGTTGTGGTTGAACATGATCCTGAAATCATTGCATCCGCAGATCATGTGATTGATATTGGGCCAAAAGCCGGTGAACTTGGCGGTGAAATTATGTTTTCCGGTTCCGTTGAAGACATGCTCGCATCGAAAGAATCTCTCACAGGACAATATCTATCGGGTAAAAAGCATATCGATATTCCAAAGATACGATCAAAGGGTAATGGTCACTTCTTAGAAATCATTGAACCCAAAGAGCGTAATTTAAAAGGTGATACTGTATCTATTCCACTTGGTTGCATCACTGTTGTGACAGGTGTTTCTGGATCCGGTAAGAGTACGCTGGTTCATGAAGTTCTTGCCCCTGCTTTGAAGAAAAAGTACGCTGGATTTGCGGGTTCTATTGGAGCATGCAAAGACATTCTTGGCGCAGGAAATCTCCAAGCTGTCGAAATCGTGGATCAATCTCCGATTGGAAAATCTTCTCGTTCAACGCCTGTAACATATACAAAAGCATTTGATGCGATTCGTGATCTGTTTTCTGAAACACCTGCTTCAAAACAATTGGGATGGCGCGCAGGACATTTTTCTTTCAATGTGCCCGGTGGTCGTTGTGAGACTTGCGAAGGTGAGGGTAGCGTCACTGTTGAAATGCAATTCTTGCCTGATATCACATTGCCTTGTGAATCTTGCAAGGGAACCAGATATAAGAAAGAAGCCCGTGATATCAATTATAAAGGTGCTTCGATAGTTGATGTTTTGGGCATGACAGTTCATGAGGCACTTGCATTCTTTGCCGGATCAAAGCGCATCATTAATAAATTACAAGTGCTCTCTGATGTTGGTTTGGGTTATGTTCGCTTGGGTCAGCCCAGCACGAAATTATCCGGCGGGGAAGCACAGAGAATCAAGTTGGCAACCGCCATCGATGATTCAAGAAGTGAAAAAACACTTTTTGTCTTTGATGAACCAACCACTGGTTTACATCTGGATGATATCAATACTTTGCTCAAGTGTTTTCGGGCTTTGGTGGAGAAAGGTCATTCAGTAATCATCATCGAACATCATCTGAATATCATTGCCGCGGCAGATTTTGTGATTGATCTCGGACCCGAAGCAGGGGATGAAGGTGGCTATGTGATAGCGTCCGGCACACCCGAGGAAATCATGAAAGAAAAACGCTCTCATACCGGAAAGGCATTGAAAACAGTCCTTATTTAAGCATCTATACCGTATTTTGCATACATGAATATCACTTTTAAGCACATTTTTCGCATAGTGATCACGATGGCCATCGTGATTGGATCAATGTATTTCGCTTTGCAGAATATCAATTTGGATATACTCCTTACAACATTGTTGAATGCAAAATATGAGTGGGTACTTCTTTCCATACCGGTCATGTTGATATCCCATTGGCTCAGGGCATTGCGTTGGAAAACCATGCTTTCACCGGTTGTTGAAAAGCCATCATTGCTCAATATGTTTTCAGCCGTCATGATTGGCTATGCAGTCAATAATGTGATACCGAAAGGTGGGGAATTACTCAGACCAATCATTTATTCCAGAAGAGATAAAGTACCTTTGTCAACCGTTATGGCCTCGATGATTGTCGAGCGTTTTTTCTTTGATGCAATCATGGTCTTGCTTTTCATTGCCGGTGTATTCATCTTCCAAAGAGCAGATATCGAACAGGCATTTCCTTGGTTTTCTTGGGCGCAGATGCTATCTGTCATCGGCATATTATCTTCAATCATCATTCTCATCTTGGTCATTGCATTTTTCCCTGCACTCACTGATTGGTTATTAAAGGTATTTATTAAGCCATTTTCTCAATCCTTCTATGAGCGCATTCATCGTTTGACCGATACATTTGAGCAGGGTTTTGAAGTGATCAAAACACCTTCTCAGTATGTTCGACTCACATTGGAATCCTTCGGTATCTGGATAGGGTATCTCTTGCCCATGTGGATTATGCTTTATTCTTTTGATTTTCAGGATCGATTGCATCTTGACATCATAGATGCAACATTTCTGTTTTCTGTTGGTACTCTATCCCAATTCACTCCGGCGCCCGGCGGAATCGGAGTCTATCATTCACTCATTCAAACTGCAATGGTTGCGATTTTCGGCATTATGCCCGAAGAGGCATTGGCTTATGCAACACTTACGCATGGAATCAACTTGATTGTGTGTTTTGTGATTGGTGGCGCATTCTTCATCTATGAAAATAGAATTCAGCCATTGCCAACAGATTTGGATGAAATAGAAAAGGAAACAATCGGATGATGCTTTTGTGGGTTGGACTCGGCGGTGCGATTGGAAGCATTCTTCGCTATCTGATTTCACAGGCATTGCATGGTAGCACCGGACTCTTTCCAATCGGTACCATGGCTGTGAATGTAATAGGTTCCATCATTCTTGGCGCTCTCTTTGCCATGCAGGAAACTTCAGGGGAAGTTTTTAAGCAATCAATGTGGCTTTTTTTGACGGTTGGTATTTGCGGTGGTTTCACCACATTCTCAACATTCGGTCTGGAAACCTATCTTCTCTGGAAAGAAAAACATGTCGTGGAAGCCATGCTCTATATGACATCTTCAATGATCGTTGCACCTGCCTCAATTGCAAGTGGTTATGCGCTCATCAAATCAATCCAATCATAAATTGATCATCCAAAAAATGCATCCAATTCATCAATTGACTTGGTGTATTGCATGCCTGATGACAAATCCTTGACGATGCAATTATTATTTAAGACCTCATCTGGTCCAATGATGATTACATGTCCAATACCCAATTTATCCGCCTCTTTCATCTGTGCTTTGAGTGATCTATTTTGCACATCGACAATCACTTGTTTTCCTGATCTGATGCGCAATGCATGTGCACAAGAAATAACGGCTTTACGGGACTCATCACTTTCAAATCCAATGACATACATTTCCGGATTTGATGCTTCCGGAATGGATTCTTGGGCATTCATTGCAAGAAGGAGTCTCTCCATCCCAAAAGCAAAGCCGATGGATGGTGTATGCTTCCCACCGAAATGCTCAAACAAATGATCATAACGACCACCGCCACCAAGCGCATCCTGAGCGCCGAGAGCGGTACTTGTGAATTCAAACACTGTATGCGAATAATAGTCCAAACCACGCACCAAGAGGGGATTCACTGTATAGGGAATCGAGAGAGCATTCAGAAGCGATAATACCTTCTCAAAGTGATCCTTACTTTCAGCATCGAGCATGTCTTGCATTTTTGGAGCATTCGCTGATAGCGCTTTATCGCCGGGATTTTTGGAATCCAAAATGCGCAATGGATTAGATTGCAAGCGAGACTGAGAATCTTCGGATAATTCTGAAAGATGCGATGAAAAATATGAAATCAACTCCTGCTTGAATTGCTGTCTGATTTCCGGAGTTGCCAGCGTATTGATGTGCAATTCTCGGGACTTGATTCCGAGTGATTCTAGAAAATCATGAGCAAGGGCAAGGATTTCAATATCTGCTTCAGGACCTGATGCTCCAAGCAATTCACAACCAAATTGATGGAATTGTCTTTGTCTTCCTTTTTGGGGTCTTTCATAACGGAAGAATGGTCCGGCATAATAGACTCTTGCAATTTGCTGTTGTGCTGTAAGATTATGTTGAATGGCGGAACGAACAACCGCGGCAGTTGCCTCGGGTCGCAAAGTGATTGAATCACCCCCACGATCTGGGAAAGAATACATTTCCTTGCCTACTATATCGGTGTCCTCACCAACAGCACGCTTGAAGACATCTGTATATTCCATGATCGGATTGCGCAATTCGCGATAGCCATACAGACTTGTGATATGTCTGATGCGATCCTCGACTGTATGCCAGCCATGAATCTCACCGGGGAGAATGTCTTTTGTTCCGCGTATTGATTGCATAGTGATCAGAGAAATAATGAAGCTTGGAGAAATAAATTGATTTGATTCCTGCGCGATGATTCGCCGAAAAATTGCCATTCATACCATGAACGCAGAGATATCGAACTGCCATCTGGAAATTGGGCTTGGGCAAACATTTCAGGACCATAAATCAATGTTTTTGCATTGAGCTGAGAAGTGTTCTGTCCGATGGAACGAGAATATGGCTCCTGTATGAGCTGATAGAATCTCCCTCCCAATCCAATGCGCATGATGCGAGTAGCAGGAACAAACATAAGTAATTTGAAGAACTGTTCCGTGCTCATGGTAATGGGAGTTTCGGTGAATTCGGACCATGACATGATGCCGCGATCAAATCTCCTGATAAATAGATTGCCTTCGATTGCCCAATCTTTTCTGAATATATAACGAATAGAATCACGATAACTGAATTGTCTGAAACTAAAACTACGAACTGCCGTTCCGGGTAATACAAAATCATAGATGGTATAATTTGCAAGAACTTCGAATTGTGGATTGAATTCAAGAGATCGAGAACGCCATTGCAATCCAGGTGCAAATCGAATGCTGCTATTTTTATTACTGAGTGAAGATCGCTCCGCCTTCAAGAACACAAAATGTGTTTGTTGCAATCCTCCCAGCAGAGAAATGGTGAGATGCTGATCAATTGGTCTTTTCCAAAAGAGGGAAGCAATGATAGTTTGCTCATCTCGATCATCATTATTTGAAGTACTGGGCGTATCATATCTCAGAAGTGAGGCAGATGCATCATAACCGATTGTATCACGTTTACCGAAAATGACCTGTCCAAATGAGAATAGTCTGAATCTATTCGACACATTATCGCGCTGAAACTCTTGTTTGCGTATAATGTCCAATTGATCTTGATCAATTGTAAAAACTTGTTTCACAGCATTTTTTTCATCTCGATTGAATAGTGAGAATCCTCCCGTGATGCGATTTCCTGATTCATTATCATAACGTAGCGAGCCGGTCACATTCACGATGAATTCCTGCAAATTACGGTTGATTGCAGTATTGCTAAATTCTGAGATCGGATTTCTGAAAAATCGAGCGATGTCTGCTATCTCGGCATTGAGTATGAAATTGGCTGAGAATTTTGGCAAGATTTCAATGCCTATATCAGCATCAGCTCTATTTCTTTGTTCAAGTCGTCTTTCAATCCCAAGTGCCCCGGAATTATTGCCTTGCGGAGAATAAAAATCTCTATTGAGCATGGTACTTCGAATTTGCAGGTAAATTTTATTTTGACTTCCATTTTGCTGATAGGAAAATGCGCTCAACAGTATATCGATATCTGACATGTTTCGCATGCTGTCTATGGTGGTAAATTGTCCTCGCCCCTCACTTTGCAGCATCAATCCTTCGCTGAGATTAAATGGGACATGCCTGATATGCGCATAAGCAGAGGCACCTCCACCTTTGATTCCTAATTGCTCATTGGCTTCAAATCCACCATATACTTCTCCGCTAAAGAGATTCCCTTGATACCCAAGTCCTATATATCCACCCATTCTTTTGGCTGATTGGAGAGCTATGTCTCGAGAATCCGAGCGTGAGCTATAGAGCATTTGTCCAAGTGCTTGGAATGCATCCGAAAGTTCATGTTTTAGCAGACCCTGCACGGTGATATTGTCTTGAACAGCTATTGTATTGGTTCGCATGATGGAACCCCGATAGCGCTTCTTGAAGAGATATTCCGTTCCGGTTATTGCAATATTCCGGATCAACATATCGGATGAAAACAAAAATGTATTGGCGATTTTATCCGTTCCATATCGCCATTCTTGTTGTTTCAGCAGAGAGTCCGTCAAAGGAAAAGCATTCAATAGAGATATTTGCTCTTGTTGAGCATAAAGAATGACGCTCTGCAGGCAGAAGAAGAACATGATATTGAGGAATCGAGAAATCATGACCACAAATTAGCATAATTGATGATTCTTGCACCTGTTCGACTTCAAAGCAATAGATTTGCAAGTTCAAAAGGAAACAAAAATGTCACAAAACGCTGAAATACCAATACTCAAACTCCTACCTTCCACGCATGGTCGCATTCGAGAAGGTCATCCATGGGTTTTTGGAGAATCACTCAAAAAACACGATTCACTGCCTGCGGGATCACTTGTCAGACTCATGACAGACTATGACTATGATTGCGGAATCGGTTTCTATAATGCTCATAGTTCTATTGCCATTCGATTATTGCATACACAGGAAGATGTGAATGTCGATTTTTTTGTGAATAGACTTCGCTCCGCATTGGCAATTCGCGAGAGAGTATTTCCAAACATGAATTCGTACAGATTGTGTTTTGGTGAATCGGATGAGCTTCCAGGTTTGATTATCGATCGATATGGTGAGTATTGCGCCATGCAATGTTTGTCCGCAGGTATGGATCTTCGCATTGACATGATTGTTTCTGCATTGAAAGAAATTATCCCTGGTCTCAAAGGAGTGATTGCAAAACATGATTCACCGCTGCGACTCAAAGAGGGATTGCAGCAAGGGGAATATATTGTGTATGGCGAGATTCCGGACATCATCACTATGCAAGAACATGATATTCAACTTGAGATTTCACTTGTGCATGGACAAAAAACGGGATATTATCTCGATCAGCGATTGAATCGAAAGTGGGTGGAGCAATTGTCAAGCGGACTCGATGTATTGGACTGTTTCACCAATCAAGGTGGTTTTGCATTGCATGCCGCTAAAGGTGGAGCGAAATCCGTCCTTGGAATAGATAGTGCAAAACAAGCAATTGAAGCGTCAAAAAGAAATGCAGAATTGAATAATTTTTCACAAGCGAAATTTGAACAGGCGGATGTATTCGAATTTCTGAAATCTTCCGTTCAAGCTGAAAAAACATGGGATATGATCATACTTGATCCTCCTGCTTTTACAAAAAGTAAAGCCACACTGGCTCGGGCCAAGCGTGGCTATGCAGAAATCAATAGACAAGCCCTGAAACTCATCAGGCCGGGTGGATTTCTGGTGAGCGCAAGTTGCTCTCAACATTTGAGCGCGCAAATGCTGCTTGAAATCGTGCAGGCTGAATCAAAAAGAGTGAATCGCTCATTGCGATTGATTCAATCGGCTGGACAAAGTCCATGTCATCCGATTCTTCCGATTATGCCGGAAACATCATACTTGAAATGTCTGACATTTGAAGTGCAATAATCACAGTTCAAGTTCTGCGCCGAAGATGATCATGCGTCTTTGACCTGGAAAGAATTCTTTTCCTTCCGCGCCCGATGCATAAAGCGTATCGAAGAGATTTTGTACTTGCAATCGTAATCTGAGGGATTGCATGGGACCGCCGATCGACATTATTGTATGATCAATGTCTAAACCGAATACGGTATATGCATCCACGATATTATCGGCATAATAGCCATTAAATGAGTTTTGCAAATCGGTGATCAGTTCTTGATTATTGATGAGGTCATCATCAAAATTATCTGAACGGAATGAACCGATATGTCTCATATTAAGTGATATACCGGTTGTTTGATTGCGATAACCAATGCGCAACATCCCCATGAAATCAGGGAAGCCCGCGATGCGATTGCCATTGAGTGAAATTGCATCACCATTGCCCGTGAAGTAATGCATGTCCACGATTCGATTATATCCCATCGTTAGATTACCAGCGATTTCAATTGCATTGCCATTGTGTATGGGGATTGATTTCCATCCTTCGAGTTCTATCCCGATATGTCTTGTGCGCGGTGCATTGCCATCAATCGGAGCGCCGAAAATATCAAGTCTTCCACTCTTCACGAGTTCATCAAAAAATTCCATTACATACCCTGTGATGCCAAAGCGTTCAAACTCTGAAGTATGATGCCAACCAAGTTCAAGATTGAGCATGGATTCTGGCTTGACAAGTGGTTTGGTGAAATCATACCCATTGATTGAATCATTAATTGCGACTTGCTCAAAGAGTGGCATTGCCCCAAAATAGGAATCCGATGCGGCATAGAGATTTCTCATGCGTGGTTCCCTTGAGGTATAAGCAAGTGAAGCAATGATGCGCTCTTTATCATTCAATGCAAAATGCATACCGATGCGTGGATTTGCAAAGAGATAATTGATGGAAAATAATTGATCGCCATTGCCAATCATTGTGCCATTCGATGAACGATATGAAGTGAATGTATTACCGGCTTTTTCTTGTTCAATTCCATATCGATGATGCACGACTTGTAATTCACCTTGAAGCATCAATCGATCGCTCACTTGATATTCTTCTCTTGCAAATGCCGAGAGTATGGTACGCATGCCATTATATTGATAGATCTTGAAATCAGGATCGAATCCTTCCGGAAGTCCTTCCGCATATTGTACAGCGCCCCAGTGAAGGGAGCGATGTGAGCGAATTTCAAGTCCTGTCGTGAGTTTTCCACCGCCATGTTCCCAAACGAGTCTTGGAATCCACCCGCCATGACGATTGCCAACAAAACCTCGCACTATGGCATTACCAATTGTGGGATTGCCTTTTACTCCAAATTCAGGAGTAAGACGCAATGTACCGGCATCCGCCCAAGATGCATCATAATCAAAATAGCCATCACCGGTATAGTAGAAGAGGGTTGATTTGAGTGTAAGATTTGGAGTGATCGACCAATCATTCAAAATCTCATAATGTGGCTGAGAGAATTCTTCTATTTCTTGCAAGCGTCTTGTGCCTGACCAAGAAATCGCTTTTCCTGTTGAATCATAAGCCCAACCATTCAGATTGGATCTCCGTAGCGCGGGATTCTGAATCCATGTTTTGGGTATGCCGGTATAGGCAAGGGCATCGCGGACGGGACCTCCATAGACATTGATTTGTGTGGTGAGATTATCGTCGAATCGTGTGGCACTCACAAAAAAACTTTGTAATCGCGCCCAGGAATGTTGTCTATACCCATCGGATTGAATCGAGGTGAGTCTTGCCGAAATTGCATATTGATTATCGATGAGTCCGCTTTGTAATTCAATGGAGGATTTTGAAACCGTTGGAGCGAATCTATCTTCACCGGTCAGTGCATCACCATATTGCTGAAAACCAAGAAATTGTGAGTATCGAATGGCGGATTCCCGAGATCCTGAAGCTGTGAGAACGCTCACGCTGCCTGCCATTGCAGCCGCTCCATAATTCATGAGTCCGGCACCGCGTTGGACTTGCACGCGATCTGTGCTCGCAAGCAAATCGGGCATATTGATCCAATACACATTATGATCTTCGGGGTCATTCTGCGGAACACCATTGATCATCACTGCAATTCTTCTTTGATCGAATCCACGCAAAGAAATGGAGGTATAACCGATATTGTTCCCATTTTGTGAAACCGAATAGATTGAAGGGAGCATCGATAAATGCTGGGCGATATCTTGGACGGTATAAGAATTCTTGATTTCTTTTTCAGTCACATCGGAAAAAGTAACGGTGGATTTATCATTTGCCGTCGTTGAACTCACCGTAACGCTTGGGGTGATATAGGTTTTGGACTTGCTTGAATCGGATTTGCTGTATTGTGCAAATGCAATGTTTGATGCAAGCAGAAAGAAAATGATGCTAAACATGATAGAATCGGAATAGTGAAAAAAACTATTCCGCAAGAGGGGAGAACACAAGATATGAGCTTGTATCGTTTTCCTACGCCGGTATAACCCGGATCAGGTTCGAAGAGTATGATCTCAGCCGAAGAATCGGCACCTCCAACGGTAGTACAAACCTATGGCTTTCCATGGATTCAAACAAAGGTTCAAAAGAATTGCGTAATTTCGCTGAGTCTTTTTTTAATTGAGTTGAACATGGAAGTATTTGTTTGCAAAGGTTATTCGGGTCAGATTTATAGAGTGAATGTCAATGAGCATTTGCCCGTGAATGATGTGATTCCCGTCATAGCCGCGAGTCTTGGTTTTTACACTTCAAATGAAGAAAGAGTCGGAATGTATAATCTCACTCGAGATTGGGAATATCTTCCTCAGGATTCACTGCTTTCTCGTGGCACGAACTCGGGTGATCTCATCATTCTTGCCGATGGCGGTGGATGTCATAAACATGAGTGATTGATCATGAAATCATTCTTGATCTTGATTGGACTCATCTTATTCTCTTGTGCGAGCGCAGATATATCAAGACATTTCTCATTTGCTTATCACAAAGATTCGAGCTCTGTGTTTTTTCGTTCCATCGAAGATTCACTTCCTCAATTGGGATATCAGATTAAGCATTCTTCAATTGATTCATTGATTGCGAGAACATATATCAAACAAGGGTCGCTCAGTGAAAGAGAGATTTTGATTTCATTGATCAGAGAAGATAATAAAGGGAAATGCAAAGTGTATGTGAAAACATCAACTTATTTCAGGCAAGACACCATCATTGAGTATTATGATGCACGAAAAGGTTTTCCTGCATCATATAGAAAAGATTTCTCGCAAATTCTGGGAATGATTGAGAGAATGGGGAAGAAAACGCTCTATAAAAAGAAATGATCAGTCAAGAAAACGATGCTTCATCGGACCCTTCATGAGCATGCATTCTGCAGTTCTACCAAACCATCCATAGCGCTTTCTTGCAATGAAATCATATATGAAATTTGAAAGAGAAAGGGGAATGATTCTCATTAATCCAGAAAGAATATTCCAATGTTCTCCCATAACTTGCAATACATGAATGATTGCCGAGGTTTTCATGTGTAAGGCATTATCCTTCCAAACAAGAATCGAATCAGGCAAATCTTCTCTCTCAATTGGAAGCTCATTGAATGTCACACCATGCAATGGAGCAAATTGCACATCATGTTTTTTCTCATGCTTGAGAATCCACTGCACGGATGCATTGCAGAGCATGCACTCACTGTCAAAGAAGATGATGATTCGATCATTCATTATTCTCAAGCCAATCAATGGCAATTTTGCTCATCATAGCAGCACCATATGGCAATGCCTGTTCATCAGGGGTGAACTTTGCATTATGCAATCCTGGCATGGAGTGTTGATCATGAGGTCTAACGCCAAGCATCCAGAATGCTGCTGGAATATGCTGACCATAATAGGCGAAATCTTCTCCCCACATTTTGGGCTCAAAGTTTGTTACACCTGCCTCACCAAATAAACCCTTCGCGGTATTGATGGCAAATGTTGCCGCGCCCTCATGATTGTGCACAGCTGGATAGCCACGAAGAATAGTGACTTCACAAGTAGCTCCATGCATTGCGCATAATTGCTCAGAATGTTCTTTAATCATGATCATTACTTTCTCGCGCCATTCTGGATCGAATGAACGCAAAGTACCTTTCATCTCGACCATTTCCGGGATGATATTTGTGGCTGATCCACCATGAATGGAAGTGATGCCGAGCACGCCGGGTAATAATGGATTACGCGACTTGGTAATGAGCGATTGCAAATGAAGAATAAGTTCTGAAGCAATGAGTATTGGATCGATCCCTTGATGTGGCTGAGCTGCATGTGCGCCTTTTCCATGAATTGTCCAATAGAGTTCATCTGCGGAAGCCATTGTGGGTCCAATGCTGATTTGAACTTCTCCGCAAGGTGCATCAGGGTAAACATGTTGACCAAATATAATATCAGGTTTGGGATTTTCGAGCGCGCCTTCGGCAACCATGATGCTTGCTCCACCGGGTACTTTTTCTTCACCGGGTTGAAAGAGTAATTTCACTGTCCCTTTCAATGATTGCTCTCTCTCTTTCAGTATCGATGCCGCACCCAAAAGCATAGCAGTATGTGCATCATGACCACATGCATGCATGATGCCTTTCTTACAGGAAGCAAATTCGAGATTTGTTTCTTCTTCAATCGGCAATGCATCGATGTCTGCACGAAGCGCAATGCATCGTTCGCCCGAACCAATCAATGCTATGATTCCTGTTTTGGCAATAATGGAATGCTGTATGTTCATCGATTCCAAGCGCCGTGAAATATAAGCACATGTTTCATGTTCTTGGAAAGACAATTCAGGATTACGATGTATATGTCTTCTATCTTCGATTATTTGTGAAGTTCTTTCAATTGCCGATTGCATGATATCATTCATGGTGATTTCTCAATTCAATGGAGAATGGATGTATTGTGTATGATGATTTGTTTTTGGACATGATATGGACCATTTTTCGCAATGATCATATACACGCCTTGTGATACATCGGGAAGCATGACATAGTGATTACCGGACATTCTCTCCTGTAAAGGCAGCAAGGAAATGATTCTGCCTGATATTTCTACGATATATGCTTCAGACAGACCCGTGAATGGCATGCTGAATGTGAGTTCTCTATCTGAAACTCCGATGACAAAAGCATCTTTCATCACAGAAATCAATCTACCTTGCGCGTAGCACACTGCATCCAATGAAAAACCGACTTGGGCTTTTGATGAATCAATGCATAATGCATTTACTTTGGATTGAATGTTCAATTGCTGATTTGCAGGATCACCCAGATAGTTGGTTGCATGAAGGCGAATCAGTGATCCACTTGGAAATTCCTTTGTGGAAGTTTGACTATAAGCTAGAATACTTGCTTTACCAATGAGTGGATCATTACTTATAATCGATGCATTCCATTTCGCTTGCAGAGAGCTCACTGAATCCAAAGTAAAAAGCGCATTCGGATATTGCACATCGAATATAACGCTGTCTATGCGAGGATAAGTAAGTGTTTTTTGAGTGGAAACTGCAATGTCAAAATTTGATTTTGTACCCGGAATCAAAGCAATGCTTTGTGTAGACTGACCATTAATCGTGATTGTTGATGGCATCGAAATACCATCTCCAATTAGAAATGTGGAATAGACGGTTCCATCTTCTGCAGTGCATTTCAGTACTGCATTGACTTGGCCAATGCGATCTGGAACGAAGCCAATGGGAAGAGGAGCATTTCCTTTTGCAGGAACAATGATCGGTGCACTTTTGGTATAAAATGCGGAAGCAAATGCATTGCCTGGAAGATCGCTGATTGTAATGTCGATGATGCGAATGTCTTGATCATTTGGATTCGTGATGATGAGATCCTTTGCCGCGATATCACAAGTGAGGATTATTCCCATGTCAAGAACGGTATCTATCACAAGTCCTTTGCTGATGCCGATTCCTTCAATCAATATGCTGTCTTGCACTCGGGGTTTATCATCGGGTCCGGCAATTCCATCATGCGTGAATTTTAGATATGCAATGCGATTGCCGGCCTTGATCGGCTTAAAACCAATCGTGGTTGCATGCATGACATTTCCGGAAAGATCAATAGGCAATGTACCGGATTGCATGATGAAAAAATCACCTTCATTCATGGAGAGGGAAATATCAGAAATATGCAAAGGCATGGACATCGAACGATTCTCGGCTTTGATGTCCGCAACTTCTGTTGAAGTCGTATTCACAGCCGTGGCTTGGAATGCAAATCCTTGTGAAGAAAATATGGGTAGTCCACCTTTACCCATAAGCAATCCAATCAAGGGTTCTTTTAATTGATCAATGTTGATGATCACGGAATCATTATATGCAATGGTATCAGCCGGAATGAAATCACAAGTGATGTCAAGAGTAGAATTACCTTTTAACAGAAATGGAGATGCAGGAGCATTGGCAAGCGCAAAAGATATTCCGGTTGACAAACTGATTGATTGTACAAGAAGATCATCATCGCCTGTATTTCTGAGTTGTATGACACTTCGATTCACTGTCTTGATGCGTTTGATATTCCAATCCAGATTTGAAATGGAAGCGCCCAGTGAAAATGCTTCAGTTCGAATGGTGCCGGTAGTGAATGTACAGGTATTGCCAAATCGGACTAAACCATTTTGCTGACCCTTTGCTGATGGAGTAAAGCGATATATCACTTGTATGCATGTATCACCGGGAATAACCGTTCCGGTTACTGGCTCCAAGATGGATAATCCATTGGCATTCGTGATGATTGATTCATCCAACATGATTGGTGTGCTTGATCGATTGCACAAATAATCAGTAACAATATGATCGACTGATTCACCTACTTGAATCGAAGGAATTGTTACAGTACTTTGCTTCAATGTCAGAAGTGGTGTGATCACCGTGCTGACTCCATCGCTTTGATCAGGCGGTGTCATGATTCTTCCATTCAATCGAATGGCGATGTCTTGTTTACCTGCACTTTTGAAAGATGTATCTGGCAAGGTGAGCGTATTGGAAAATGTTCTGACGGTATACATTGTCCCAATGGAATCTTTGGCTGTATCCGCAGGAAAGTGAAGATATCCTTTTGAGATGCTGTCTTTAAGCGCCAAAAACTCACCACGATTATTGAATGTCAAAGTGAATGGTCTTTGACCTACTGCCGTAATGGTTGCGGATCCGCCGGTTTTCACGGGAACAGAGAATTGTCCATCATAAAGTCCACTGAGATAATAATTCCCAAGACTATCCCTTCCAAGTGATCTCGCGCCGATACTCTTCTGTGAAGCCAAGATTTCTTTGCTCCAATCGATGCTTCCCGAAGTGGTTACTTTTTGTAGTATGATTGAAATCCTTCCGCCATTGACCGAGCGAGTCAACTCGCTCGCTGTATAGATGACATCATTACTATCCACAAGAACGGCTTTCCCTGAAGCATTCGTATATGGAAGAAATGAAGTAAAGAATTGCGCGCCGGTTCGAAGCCATAAAACATTGTTATCACGGAATCTACCGAGAAACATGTCTTGAGTGCGGGTGGAGGAAATTTGTTGACCATTCATAGAAAGTTGTTTTTCATAATGACCTGTCACGGCATATGAAGATGCTTGTGCATTTGCCGCGATGCCATTTCCTGCTTCACTTCCTGTTCCTGCTCCATGAATATTTGCCATGCCTCCTGTTCTTGTCGTTCTTGCCGCAATGCGGAAGAGATATTGTCCATTTGAAGGTGGTCTCCAAATATGACTCAATCCTGTGGCTGAATTGCTGAGCAAATTCCAGGTAGTACCATTGTTCATGGAATATTGAAGTCTAACGGTATCGCTGGCATCAACCCCACCCCAAGTGATGAGTATGGAATCACAGGAGCTGAGTGTTTCTCCACCATTTGGAGAAACGATTACCACTTTTTTTGCCCCTCCGCTTAGCGATACATAATCTGAATTGCATGGATTGCCAAGCAAGCGAAGTCTGCCACTGCGTATATCACGAGGATTTGTTTGTGTGAATCTAATGGTGATCACTCGTGAATTGCCAGCTTTGAGAACGAAAGGAGGCACGCTTCCACCCCAATCCGAGACTCTGAAATTGGCAGGTAAAGTGGAATTATCAGCGGTAATCGTCATGTCCGCATTTCTTGCGGTGATGGTAATTTGCTGAGTGGCTTGCTGTCCAGGAGCAATATCCGGAAATGGAGGCAAGACAGCCTGAGAAAGTTGAATGGAGGCTACTGAAGTTATTGGCGCTGAATATGTGAAATTTTGTCTGAGATTCGTAGGTCGATAGGTGATTTGCACATTGCGATTGCGACTTGCCTCAGTGCATCCAAAAGGAGCTGTATAGGAAAGCCAGCAATAGGTTGTGGTAGGTCTTTTATTCCCTAGATCCTTATAAATATTCACGAGCAAATCTTCGGTATATGCAATATTGGTCGTTCCACCTGTTTTCTCCGCGATTTCCTGAAGATCCGGACTGGCATCGAATGACAATGCAATTGCATATAAAGTTGCTTTCAATTGATTGAGTTGATTGATAATACTGGTTTTTGGTGGATCTTGATTGGGCGTTCCGTCCGTGAGAAAAACCACTGCCCTGCGAACCCATGAAGGTGTATTTTTCAATAATGCAACAGCACTTTTTTGTGGATCAATCAGAGGGTATTCATAATTGGTAGCTCCCAATCCATATTGGATCCCATCGATTGCTTCAATAAGTGGTCTTGCTGTATTTTGAAAATCACTAAGAATATAGGATATCCCATTGAATGTAATGATGGCACATTGCGTGGTGCCATTGAAGACAAGAGAATTAATGAAACTCTTTGCTCCGTTTTTCATCCATTCAAGCTTTGTTCTTCCGTTGCTCATGCGCTCATTCATTGACTCGCTAATATCAATCACAAGAACAACGCTCACAGACGGATCATTGACAGCGGTGGAGCATTCGACAGACATACCATTGGTCATCGGAAGACCATTCTCAGTGACCGTGAAATCGGAAGTCTTAGCATTTGCAAAGATGGTTCCTCCTCCATAAGAACGAATCATGGGGAAATTTTTGGAGTCAATTCCAGTGAATTGTGCAAAGGCGATTGCCGGAAGCAATAAGCAAAGAAAACAAAAGAGGAAATGTCTCATGAAAATCAGCCATTTATGTAGTCAAAATGCACTGCAAAAATGTCATTTATTTTGCAGTATGCCAATACTCAGGAATAATGAAATGCAGCAATGGATGTTAGAGCAATTGCGGCTGTCTCGGCTCTCAAACGCGAATGACCGAGTCTTATGGGAAGTGTTTGCGGAAATGATCGAAGAATTTCCTGCTCTTCATCGGAAAAACCGCCTTCAGGTCCTATGCAAATGAGTATGGATATATGTTTCTGTTGAGAGACAGGTATGGCAGTCAGACCTTTCACATCGCCAAGAATCAGTATTTGATAGTTGTTTATGAGAAGTTCAATGTCTGATATTGTTTGCAATGGATGTATTCTTGGAAGAATGGATCTTTTACATTGTTTCATTGCAGAAAGTGCTTTTGATTGCAATCTATCGATATCGATGGATTGCACCTGACTTCTCGCGCTTCTAATAGGGTAGATATCTTGTATGCCAAGTTCAGTTAATTTCTCAATTGCAAATTCCATTCTGTCCTTGGATGATAGAATTGGAAGCATGATTCCGAAAGAAAAGGGAAGTTCATGTGCCATTTCTCTGCATTCAAGAATGGAAAGTTGAATGGTGTCTTTTGTTATCTGCCGAATATTACCCTTGGCGAGGATTCCATTTCCTGATGAAAGAAGAAGTGAGTCGCCTTCTTTCAATCTCAAAACTTTGGCATGCTTTGACTCTTCTTGTGAGAGTGTAATGTCTGTGGAATCAATACATAAATCGGGAGCAAATAAACATTCCATGTATCATCGCTTTGAGAATATGAGTGTTCTTTCTTGTACATTCAATTTGCGCCAAGTTCCGGGAGCCATATCATTTAAAAGATATGCACCGATTGCCACACGAATCAGTCGTAAAGTGGGATGTCCGATGGCGGCTGTCATTTTTCGAACTTGCCTGTTTTTTCCTTCATGTAATCGTAATTCGATCCAAGAATCGGGAATGGTTTTTCTGACTCTGATCGGTGGTATGCGATCAGGATACTGTATGTCAATAAGAGAAGCTGAACAAGGAAGAATTGTATATCCTTGAATATTGAGTGTACCGCTTTGAAGCAATCGCAAATCTTGTTCATCGGGAATGCCCTCCACTTGCACATGATAGATGCGTTCATGAGCATGTTCAGGTAAAAGTAAGCGAGCATTGAGCGATGCCTCATCACTAAGCAAGAGTAATCCTTCTGAATCCGCATCCAATCTGCCTAATGGGTAGATATCTTTGGGAAAATCAAATTCTGCAAGTGTTCCATTCTTTGAACCATCACTCGTGAATTGAGTAACAATACCATATGGTTTATTGAAAGCTATGAGCATAGTTTATGCTTCCTCTTCCGGACTACTTTCACCGCGCATTGGTGGCATTGCTTTGATTCTGCACAAAGAATCAAATGTACAATGTTCACAAAATGCTTCTTTTTTGTCCTTAACATGAAAATCTGCATCATGTATTGATGCAACATATTCCTGAGTGAGCTTTAGAAGTTCTCCCAATGGTTTTGCAGGCGATCTTTTCTGTTCCGGGTCCAATACCACTTTTGATGTACCATCATGTAAAGAATAATAGATGGCATGACTGAAATTGCATTCATTCAATCGAAATTCTTTACTGAGAAATTGTTCAGCGGCAAGCGCATATAAAGGCATTTGTTGCTCTTTTCCTTTATTGATATCTGCATTTGTCGGCACTTTTTTCCCTGTCTTATAATCGGCTATGATAAAAGACTGCATATCGGGTGAAATCTCTATGCGATCAATTTTCCCTTTGAGCTTTAGACCATTCCCGAGATCGATTGCCGGAATTGCATCATTCTTATTTCCAAAACCAATTTCAAAGAGAGTCGGTTTATGTGTGGATGACTTCATGAGATTCCATTCCATTTCAAACCATATATCAAGTCTGCCTTTGATTCCTTTTTCTGTATTTCCGAAAATGGTCTGCCTTTCCACTTCGATGAATGGATGATCATAATCAATCAATGCAAACTCATTGCTTGCAATGCGGTGGAGTTCCGCCTTATACTCTTCTTTTTTATCCAAATCAAATTGAATCGGATGTAGTGCCTGCTTGCTCTGCTGAGGGAAGAGTTGAGAAGTATAAAATTTATGGAGGACATCATGAAAGAAAATACCATTCTCGAGTGATGAAATCCATGTAGTGACTGTATCTTCTTCTTTGAGTCGCAATAACCTTTTGGAAAAATAGAGATATGGACATTCCGCATATTCATTCAATTCCGTGATAGAAAACACATCGCGATTGAAGACTGCATGTTGCGTGATAGGTTCATGCTTCCTTTGAATCTGATTCTTTGAATTCCATTGCAAGATGATTTGATTCAGTTTCGCATATGATTCATCAGTATTCGCAAGAGCAATATCAACAGATTCTTCTCTTTTTGTGAGATATCTCAAGAATATGATTCTCTCATCCTGCTGATCTGTTTGTTTACAAATGTCATGTTCGGGATTCATTCCTGTGATGAGCATCAATTCATCGAGAAAATGTGATCTCATGAGCTCTGTCATGTCCATACCCATAGCAGGATAGGACAGAAGAAATGAACGCGGCTTTTCACTTGGTGCATGATGCACGAGCGATAAGTAAAAACTCATCCTTTCTCTTCGTATATGCCTTTCTTCGGAATCGGGTAATTCTCTTCCCATAAAGGTATCAGCAGTATAAGTCAATGGTGAAGACCCCTCATACATACCACATAAAATGATATTGGAGTATTCCAATTCTCTGATTTGTTCCATTGAAGTGACCGTGATTCCTGTTCCCGGTTTTTCACGAATTTGAAATTGTGAACCATGTACGATGGATGTGATGCGTTCTACATGCACTTTCATGGAAGAAAGTACATTTGGATTTCTATGCATTCGCAATACGGCATATTCTTCCATCAATTGAAAGAGCATTCGAAGTGCGCGTACATCACGCTCCAATAACTCCGAAGATGTTTGATGAATGTCGATACTTGCATGCTGTTTCTGATTCATGGAAAGCGATTCAAGCATTTCCATGATACCGCATTTCTTGATGAGTTCTTTGAGATTCTGAATAGCCTGATCAGGAGTAATCATCGATTCCTGAGAGGGGAGAATATCCTGTAAAATCGACAGCACTTCCTCGATCATTGAAATTTCAGTTTGTCTCTTATTCAGGTTCTTGAGTGCATCACGGTCCGGGCGCATGTGCATGATGATTTCACGCTCTCTGTCTCGTAATAATCTTCTATAAGAAATTAATGCTCTTTCCCATTCCCTGATTCCTTTGCCACCTTTGATGCGCATAGCTTTGATCACATGATCGAATGCTTCAAGAAGTTTGGGGCTTTTCTTTAATCTTGGAAGCATGATATACGGACTCATGATGATATTCCGTAAATCTTCGATTCTGCAGGAATGTCTTATGATGTCAAAGAGAAGAAAGACTGCCGTAATGACGGGTGATGTTGGAAGCTTTGGTCTATCCGTGATATTCACCGGCAAACCATGCAATGGAAAAATTTCTCTGAATAATCCGGAATATTGTTCGGGATTCCGCATGGCAATGACGATATCACTCAGCGGAACTTGATTGATGCCATGAAGCCATTTCACATAGCGAGCTATTGCATCGACTTCGGCTTGAGGATGCATGCATTCGAGTATCGTGAATGGTTTTTTGAATGAATCCTGCGCACTTGGTCTTCTTCCCGAGAAAAGATGATGTCGCAAGTGATCATGCAGTTCTGAATATTCACCATCATGTGATGTCATTTTATGTGGTTTGAATCCAGTATTACCAAGTTTGGAAAAAGTCTCGTCAAAGTTTCCAAACAATGGACCATTCGCTGGATCATACTCAAGAAAACAAGCAAAGGGAGTATGTGATCTTTCGAGTGCATCCAAGAATAACCACTCGGGTTCCGTAAACTCAGAGAATCCATCCATGATAATGATGCCATAATCAAGAATCGAATCAGGATTTTTGTGAATTGTTTCGGTGATGAGGGAAAGTAATGCAGGATAATCTAATAAGTTCTCGCGAGCCAGAATCGTTTCATATTCGGCCAAAATCACAGATAAATCATGAATACGCTGTACATCATGAATGCCATGCATGGATTTTGGATCGGGTGATTGCAACTCTTGAGAAAGCGCCACTGCCGTGATGCCATCTTTGCGCAAACCATAGAGTAATTCTGCACATTTTTCTATGGTTTGTCTGGATAGATGATCGCTTAGTCCTTTGTAAAAAGGAAGATCAACCGTCTCCATTGCTTCTTCGAATAACATGAGTCGATATGCATCGGAAATGATGCGATGCGTCCCTGGCGGAATAATGCTCTCAAAAATACTCTGTGCAAAACGCTCCAATGTATAAATCGGCAAATCAGGCACAGGCCTAAAATGCCGATTGTATAGATCGCGGGTGAGCATTCGATCCAGCATGCGCTTGCGTCTGCCGGTTGGAACGATGAGCGTATACCCTTCGAATGATTCTTGTTCTACCAATTCCCCGAGAACAGCATGAAATCTTCCTTCCATTCCGTGAAGATCATGATATCGATCATTGGCAAAGACATATGACATCTTGAATTACATGCTGTTATTGTGGTTGATTATGTTTTCTTGCGCCTTCAAACATCGTGCCTTGACTCATGGCCAATAATTCACGCATAGTTTTATGCATGCCCTCGGTGGAGCCATCAAAGAACATCACATTGCCTTTTCCATTTTCGGCAATATGTCGTAAAGTCTCATTCCACATGGAGAACAAAATCACGGATGCATCGGCATCTGCGGAATCCATTTCCTTTATTGCTTCACTCATACCCTTTGCAACTTCTTGTCTGAATAATGCAATACCTTGACCACGCATTTGAGCGGCTTCCTTTTCGGCAGTTGCACTGATTTTGATTGCAATTCCATCTGCTTCGGCTTGTTTGGTTTTTGTGATGAGCAATGCTTGACCTTCATTTTCTGCGGCGGCTTTGAGATTGTTTGAAGAGACGACTTTTGCCATAGAATCCATGATGATCTGATCAAATGTGATATCATTCATCTGAATGTCAATTAAATGATATCCCCAAGATTCAAGGGTATTATCAAGTTGATCTTTCACATGATCAATAATTTCTCTTCTGAGTGAAAGAATTTCTGCTTGTTTTTTGGTTGCAACAAAACTTCTAACAGCACCTTCAACAGTACGAATAAGTGCTTGCATGAAATTACGCTCATCAACGAATTTAAAAGCAACATTCAGAATCGTTACCTCTAATTGATCAAGTACTGAATAGAGGAGCATCGTTTTGAATTGTACATTCGCTTGATCGATTGTGATGGCTTGGAATTCCAATTCAACGGAACGATTCTGTACGCTGATTCGACGATGAATAGTTTCTAAGATGGGGATTTTAACATTCAGACCGGGAGACATGAGCCTGCGATATTTACCAAATGATGTGACCACTGCAACTGTACCTTGAGCCACCGTTCTGAGTGACAATAACAGTATGAAAAGTAGTATGAAGCCAATGACTAATAGTCCTTCCATGATAGGTCTCCTAATGAATATAAAAATCAATGACAAAATACAATATTTGGCATGTTTTCAAGCATCAGACAGTGAAGATATGGTAATCAAAAGGATGAACACAATTATTCCCCGAATTGCAGTGCATGCAAGCGTGCATAATACCCTTTTTGCTTGAGCAATTCTTGATGTGTCCCCATTTCTCGAATGATCCCTTGATGCAAAACGATGATATTATCGGCTTTTTGAATAGTTGACAATCTATGCGCAATCACAATGGATGTTCTATTGTTCATCAGTATGTCAAGTGAAGCATTGATGAGTTGTTCTGTTTCAGTATCAATGCTTGATGTTGCTTCATCCAAAATGAGAATTTCGGGATCATAAGCAAGAGCGCGACAAAATGAAATGAGTTGTTTTTGTCCAACGGAAAGATTTCCTGCTCTTTCAATCATCTCCGTATCAAAACCCTGTGGCAATGACTTGATAAATTCAGTTGCACCCAAAGCCTCAGCCGTTTTTTCAATTTCAGCGCGTGAAATGGAAGGATTACCAAGAGAAATATTGTCAGCCACAGATCGTGAAAACAGAAAAACATCCTGTAATACTAGTGCAATGTGTGATCGAAGGGAGGATTTTGTGAAACTACGAATGTCTTTACCATCAATAAGGATTACACCTGAATGTGGATCGTAAAATCTGCAGAGGAGATTTACAATTGAACTTTTTCCGGAACCTGTGGCGCCGACAAGGGCAATCATTTGTCCTTTCTTGACAGTGAATGTTATCTCGTGAAGAACGGTTTTATCGGGTACATATCCAAATGTGACTTGATGAAATTCTATTGTTTCATTGAAACCTTTCAATTCTAGAGCATCTTTCTGATCCTGCATCGGAATTGGTGTGTCAAGAATATCATAGATTCGTTCTGCCGCCGCAACAGCACTCTGCAAAGTATTATACTTTTCGGTCAAATCTCTGATAGGCCTGAAAAACATCTCTGCATATTGCGTGAATGCAATGAGCATTCCGAGTGACATTGTACCTTCGAAAATATGTGATGATGTATACCAAAGAATTAATGCAAGAGCAAGCGCGCTCGTGAATTCAACAACAGGGAAGAATGATGCATAATACGAGATGGTTTTTAATTGAACATTTCGATGCTCAGTATTGATATCATCAAACTCATTGAACCGGGAAGATTCTTGAGAATATAATTGAATGGTTGTGATGCCCGTGATATATTCATTCAAAAATGCATTGAGTTTACCGATGAGTCTTCTCGTTTCGCTATACACCACTCGTACTTTTTTTCTGAAAATGATGGTTGCTATAATCAAAATCGGGAGCACGCCGATTGTCACCAGAGTGACTTCCCAGCTGGTTGCAAGCATGAAACTGATGATGAAAATAATGAGTAGTATATCGGAAAATATCGTCACCACACCGGATGTAAACAATTCATTGAGTGCTTCGATATCATTGGTTACACGGGTTACGAGTCTGCCAACCGGCATTGTGTCATAACTGCGCAGTGATAGAGATTGTATGTGATTGAACACTTCCATGCGAACATTATAGAGGACTTTTTGGCCAATTCTTTGAAGCATGATCGAAGTGAAATATTGAAGTCCGGCATGAATGATAAGAACACATAAAATGATGCCAACCATCATCATGAGTCCTTGTTCATCTTTTTCCATGATATATGAATCAATACCCAATTTGGTAAGGAAAGGACGGAGAGGTGCCATTCCCGCCGCAATAGCGGTAAACAGGAAAACAATATATAGTGAAGCGCGATATGGTTTGACAAAAGCAAGTAATCTGCGGATCAGGGTATAATCCACGGAGCTATATACTTTATCTTCCTGTGAGGTCATTTGATGTGATGTACGGGATTCAAGAATGTGACAAAATTAGCCATTTTTTAGGTATAAATCGCCATAATCATTGACCCTATTTATAGGTGAGCGTATTGGGGTTGAATATTCTCCAGGAATGCCAAAATTCTTGATATGCTGTTACTACTTGGAGTCTTTTTCCAAGTAATATGCCATCAATGCAACGACCTGTTTTATCCCAGAGTGTTTGCGTACCATCATCATAGAATTGATCATTTCCAATGGATCTTGGATTGATTATGATGCCATCGATTTTGCGATTCCACACATTGAATGTGGCATTGTCTGAGAGAATATTCACTAAGATGGGTATACCGTTTACATTGTCTGCAATAAATCGTTTATTTTTAATGAGATTCCAATCATATGCTTTTGTCACTTTGCCTATACGAATACCAATCACCCATGATTTTTCCTTCCAGGAATCTTGACTTGTCCCAATAAGCTCGCTCTGTATGATGCCTTTATCATAACCTGATAATCCGGCATATTCTTTTGAAAATGACATATCCGGCAACATAACCACGGATTTCGGAAAGCGTCTTTTCCATTCTTTGAGAGATTTTTGATAGATGGGATATTCTTTTAGTGTCATTCCTTTTCGCGGACCCGTCACAGCTTCTCCTGTGGCTTGTCTCCACCATGAACCGGTTGTTGTATCTTCAAACATGGCATTGAAATGATCCATGCCTACAAGTCTGAATGCTTCATTTGTTCCATCAATGATTGGATCCCAGATTCTACCTGTTCTGCATACCGTGCAATAGGTGATCATCACCGGAACCCCACCGATGGAGTCGCGAATTTGATGATGATAACCGACAATATTCATTGGATATGCTCTTGCTTCGCCATTGATTTCGGTACCAATCACAATCATCGATTGATCAAGTGATGAATTGGAAACAGGGATATGACTAATGCTTCGAGGTTGAAGGAACATAGAGTCGGCACTCATCATAGTATTGGTCACATAATACAAAGCACCGGGAAGTACAAAGGGAAGTATAAGAAGAGTTTTTTTTATCCATGAAGCCTTGTCAAGATAGAGTTTTACATATCCAAACAAAGCCAGTATGAGTAAAGGCGTGATGATAAACCAATACCAGGAATGCAGCATATAAGCGATGTCGATGGTCTCAGCATGCTGACTCCCCGGAAATGGCATGATGAAATACACGCTCAGTATCATGATGATACTGGCAAAAATGCAACCCAACATCGTAAAAAGTACTGACATGATTTCTCCCAAAAAATATCCCACGAATATACAAATCTTCCACATAGCCCCACCCCTCGGCTTCACTCGGGGCGACATCATCCCAGCCCCACCCCTCGGCTTCGCTCGGGGTGCAATCATCAAAGCCCCACCCCTCGGCTTCGCTCGGGGTGCAATCATCAAAGCCCCACCCCTCGGCTTCGCTCGGGGTGCAATCATCATAACCCCACCCCTCGGCTTCGCTCGGGGTGCAATCATCAAAGCCCCACCCCTCGGCTTCGCTCGGGGTGACATCATATTAGCCCCACCCCTCGGCTTCACTCGGGGCGACATCATCCCAGCCCCACCCCTCGGCTTCGCTCGGGGTGACATCATCCCAGCCCCACCCCTCGGCTTCGCGCTCGGGGTGCAATCATCATAACCCCACCCCTCGGCTTCGCTCGGGGCGATATCATCCCAGCCCCAGCGGGGCGATATCATGATAACTGACTCAAAAAAAATCCCCTTGCTTTCTTGGGCAAGGGGATGTTGTTTAGTCTTCGAATCTTCTATCATCTCTTGGACGATCATCATTTGGTCGCTCTTCGCGCGGACGATCATCTCTTGGACGATCTTCGCGCGGACGATCATCATTTGGGCGATCTTCACGCGGACGATCATCACGACGAGGACCTCTATCGCGGTCATAACCACCACGACCACCACGATCTCTGTCAAAACCACCACGGCCACCGCGATCATCGCGACGAGGACGATCTTGTCTTTGTGGCTCTACATAGCCTTCGGGAGGAGTAAGAAGAACTTTATGACTCAATCTGAATTTTCCATCTGATTGGATTTCCAACAGTTTTACATCAATCTGTTGACCGAGTTTCAGTACATCACCAACATTTTGGAAATGTTCATAACTGATTTGAGAAATATGTAAAAGACCTTTTGTTTTAGGCATGAATTCAACAATTGCGCCAAGTCCTTCACGCACATCTTTCACTGTAGCGGTATACACTTTACCAACTTCCGGTGGACTTGTAAGCACTTTAATTCTATCAATTGTCTTCTGAGCGGCTTCTTGATTTGTTGCGGCAATGATACATGATCCATCATCTTCGATCGTGATCTCAACACCGAATTCTCTTTGCATACCCCGAATAGTATCGCCACCTGGTCCGATTACTGTACCGATCATGTCTTGCGCAATCATGATTGTGGTAAGTCTTGGAGCAAATTCAGAAAGATCAGAACGATGTTCAGAGAGAGATTCATTCATGATGCTGAGAATATGCAGACGACCATGACGAGCCTGATCCAATGCGCGACTCATGAGTTCAGTGGACAAACCACCAATCTTGATATCCATTTGACAAGCTGTAATACCTTCAACTGTTCCGGCGACTTTAAAATCCATATCGCCAAGGAAATCTTCATCACCCAAAATATCACTCAAAATCGCTGAGTCATCTTCTTCCATGATGAGTCCCATGGCAATACCAGCAACTGCTTTCTTCACAGGAACACCAGCGTCCATGAGTGCAAGGCTTCCAGCACAAACTGTTGCCATTGAGGAAGAACCATTTGATTCCAAAATGTCGGAAATGATTCTTACTACATAAGGGAAATCTTCATCACTTGGCATCATCACTTTCAATGCACGTTCTGCAAGTTTACCATGGCCGATTTCACGACGACTTGTGCCTGTCATGCGACCTGCTTCACCAGTGGAGAAAGGAGGGAAATTATAATGCAACATGAAGCGACGGAATTCTGTTTCGAAAAGACCGTCAATCATTTGCTCATCTCTCTTTGTGCCAAGAGTGACTGTAGATAAACTCTGTGTCTCACCGCGGGTGAACAATGCGGATCCATGTGTTCTTGGAAGCAATCCAGGATTGCAATCAATTGCACGAATATCAGTTGTTTTTCTACCATCCAAGCGTCTTTTGTCTTCAATGATCATGCGACGCATTTCATGCTTTTCGATCTTGGAGATATAACCCTTGACTTTCTTTGAGCGAGCATCAAGAAGTGCTTGTACTTCAAGTGGTTCTGCTTCTTGCAATGCATTAAGTACGGTTTCGCGCAATAACTTTGCAAATTCAATGCGTTGCTCTTTGATGGAATCTTTACGAATCTGCTCTTTAATGAGTGGCGTGGCAATGGCCTTCACAGCCAAAAGCAATGCTTCATCATCTTCAACTGATATAAATTCCTTTTTTGTTTTGCCTGCAAGTTCACGCAACTGCAATTGTAATGCATTGAGTTGTTTGATAGTGGCATGCGCAAATTCCAATGCTGCAATGAAATCTCCTTCAGAAATTTCTTTTGAACTTCCTTCCACCATCATGATGGCTTCGTCTGTTCCGGCAACAATAATTTCTATATCTGATTCCAATAATTGACTCATCGTTGGATTGCAAATGAATTCGCCATTCACACGACCAACCATGACTTCGGAATATGGACCATTAAAAGGGATATCAGAAACCGCAAGTGCTGCTGAAGCACCAACTGCCGCCAAAGTGTCAGAATCAATCTCAGGTTCTGAGGAATAAATTGAAGCCACGATTTGGGTTTCATGTCTCCAACCCTTGGGGAAAAGTGGCCTTGCTGGGCGATCAATCAATCGTGCGGACAATACTTCTTTTTCGCTGGGCTTTCCTTCGCGCTTGAAAAATCCACCAGGAATTTTCCCTGCTGCCGCTGCTTTCTCACGATATTCAACGGTTAAAGGTAAGAAATCAAGATCAGGTTTTGAATCTTGAGAAGCACATACAGTGACAAGAACCATAGTATCGCCATAACGAACCATGACTGCACCATTGGCGAGTTTTGCAAAACGGCCTGTCTCGATTGAATATTCCCGTCCATTGAGCGTGAGGGAAACTGAATGTTGTGCCATAATTTTCCTTGGGTTAGCACATGAAACATTCATGGGAAGACTACTTATGAGGACAGAAGTCTGAGCGGAGGAAGAAACCAAAAAAAGATACCTTCCTGCACTCAGAGCGGCATGCCCACGATAATGAATCTCCCATGATTATATTATTACATAATAAACAAAAACAAAAAAGGGCGCTATGAGCGCCCTTAAATTTACTTTCTGATTGATAAAGCGCTGATGATGGCGCGATATCTCGTGATGTCATTTCTCATCAAATAGTTGAGTAACTTCTTTCTATCACTAACCATTTGCATGAGTCCGCGACGGCTATGGAAATCCTTCTTGTGCTGCTCAAGATGCTTGGCCAATACGGATATATTTTCCGTAAGTAAAGCAATTTGTACTTCAGTCAGTCCTGTATTGGACTCATTTCCGCCATATTGTTTTGTGATTTCTGCTTTTTTTGCTTGATTCAGCATAAATATTCTATTGAGATATGATGTGTAAATCAGTTAAGTGCACCCGTAGGGATTCGAACCCCAAACCTTTTGATCCGTAGTCAAATGCTCTATCCAGTTGAGCTACGGGTGCGACAAATCAGGCTTGGGCTGCTTTCATTTTGTTGATATGCAGAGCAAGTTTTGATTTCTTGTTTGCAACATTATTCTTGTGCAATACACCGCGTGATGCAACTCTGTCCAGAATACTGGTAGCTTTTACGAAAAGCACCTCAGCTTCTTGAACGGTTTTTGCCAAGCGTACAGCTTTAATCGCTTCGCGATATGCCTTACGATTAGCTCTATTGTAAATTGCGCGCTTCTTGTTTTGACGGTCGCGTTTGATCGCTGACTGATGATGTGCCATACGGTATTATTGTATTCATTTATAGAAATAGAGACACAAATATACTGAGACTCTTGAAATATTCCAAACAATTTACAAAAAGGATGAGTTGAAATTATTCGGAAAGTCCAACTATGACTTTTTGCAATATGACTATTGGGGATTGCGAGCTTGTCTTAAGGGTTAAGTCGGCATTTCTTAGTAAATAAAATGCTCTTGCCAATTTCATAGGTGGATAATTCCTGAGCGCTGATTGATATTCCGGTAGAAAATATGCGTTAATTCCTACGATTCTTGCTATTTCATAAGAATTTCCGCCTTGACCTTGGGCATCTTGTAAACGGAACAAAGCAGAAAAGTATCGTAAGAGCATAGAAATGATCATGATTGCATTTCCATTATTGTTCAGCATGTGATGTACAATTTCAATCGATTTGGCTGTTTCACCCGCACCGAATGCCTTTTGCAATTCAAAAATGTTATATACCCTTGATGAACCTACCAATCCTAATACATCTTCTTCGGTATACTGTTTTTTTTCTGGTGCAAATAGCATCAATTTTTCAAGTTCATTTGCTATGTCGCGAAGTGAAATCCCGGCATTGGCTATTAAATACTCTCCAGCTTCGCGAGTGATTCCTTTTCCAAAAGTTGCAAATCGTTTATTTGTCCATAACAAAAGTTCTCGTTCTGAGACTTTGGGGCATTCGAATGATGGTATCAACTCAATGATTTCATTGAGAGGGAAAGCTAATCCCAGTGTTGTTTTTTTTGCTTTTTCAGACTGTTTGGGGCTTTTTCTTGCGGCTCTTAATCCTGTGAGTGAGGGAAAAATGCCAGTAAAAACGATAAATGATGTAGGCTGAGGAGATTTTAAATAATTGAGCAGTGCAGATTTACCCGTTGATTTCTTCGATCTTCCAGAAAATAGTTTATCGGCTTGCTTGATGATAATGATCTTTTTTTCTGAAATGAATGGATATGCATCGGCAATGTCAACTATCTGTGATTCACTCGAATTCTCTGCATCGATGATTTCAATATCATGATGCATGCCTTCGGGAAGAATCTTATGCATGATTGCATGATATGCCTCCTCGCGCAAAAATTCTTCTTCTCCATAAATGAGAAGTGCGGGTGGTAATGGTTCTGTCCCCGATAGTATCAATGTGAGTGTATCTATGAGCATGTCAACGTTGAATTGCCTTTGGATCGAATGCATCACGCAGACCATCACCCAAAAGATTGAATCCATAGACGGCAGCCGCAATTGCGATACTCGGATATACTGTTAAACCCCAGTATTTACCCGCAAAGATGTATCCATAATGGTCGGAGATGAATATTCCCCAGGATGGCTCAGGTCTTTGTATGCCAAGACCCAAAAAGCTGAGTCCTGCTTCTGCTATGATCGATGAAGCAATGCCTGCAGTTGAGAGTACAATGATGGGACCAATCGCATTCGGCAGGATATGTCTGAAAATAGTTCGCATCGAGCCATAGCCAAGTGCGCGAGTGGCTTCCACATATTCCATTTCTCGAAGTGAAAAGAATTGACCTCGAACAATACGGGCAATCTCAACCCAACTTGAAATGCCGATTGCAATGAATGTTTGCCAAAATGGATTCAGCGTAAATCCCATGATATTATTCGTGAATTTCAAGAGAGAACTCAACAAAATGGCAAGTAGGATGGTTGGATAAGACCAAATAACATTCGTGAACCACATAATCACATTATCAACCCAGCCACGGAAATATCCGGCGAGTGCTCCAAGTACAATACCTATGATGAGCGCAATCAATTGTGAAACCACGCCAACCAAAAGGGAAATTCGAGCTCCATAGACCAAACGGGATAATACATCTCTGCCAAGTCTGTCAGTGCCCAGATAATAAGTAGGAGTACCATGCCACTCTGATTCGTTATTTCCTGCCATGGTGAAAAGTGCAAGTGACATTTCCTGACCACTATCATCACGATAGACTACTGAATCTTTTACGATTCTATATGAAAGTACAGGAATGATATTGGGTTCATCTTGATTCGTTGGATTTTGTACATACAGCACATTCCCAACAAAACCCGATGGCTTTTCAGCATATTCTAAAACAGCAAGAGTAGGTGAAAATGGACTGATCACATCCGCCAATGATGCAATGAGAACAAGCACACCAATAATGACCATTCCTGTAACACCTGCAGGATGTTTTTTGAGTTTTTTCCATGCAAGCGCTCCAAGGCTCTCTGCTCTCTTTTGCTGTTTTATATCTTTTGACATAGGATGACTCATTGATCAATGTAATTTTACTTTTGGATCGAGAAAGACATAGAAAATATCCACTACAGCATTTACCACTACAAAAATGATGGCTGTCAGTAGGACAGTGCCTTGAATGATAGGATAATCCAATTTTTCAATAGCACTGATGGCAAGCGTTCCAACACCAGGCCAGTTGAAAATATATTCCACGAAAAATGTTCCGGCTAGAAGTCCTGAAAACCAAGCGCTGACCGTTGTAACAACGGGATTCAATGCATTTCTCAAAGCATGTTTTAGAATCACTGCTTTTTCCGTAAGTCCTTTTGCTCTGGCTGTTCTCACATAATCTTGATTGAGTACATCTAGCATAGAACTGCGCGTAACTCTCGCAATGATGGAAAGTGGTCTAAATGCCAAAGTGAGCATTGGCAGAAAGAGATGACTGATTCCTTTGTCGATATATCCCGAGGACGGAAATATTTTCCAGATTTCAGCAAATAACAGGAGTAAAAGGAGTCCAAAAACGAAACTCGGCAGGGAAATCCCTAGCAATGCAAAACCCATCGTTGATGCATCAACCCAGGTATTTGCTCGAATGGCGGCAATGATGCCAAGGCCGATACCGATCAATGTTGAAAAGAACATCGCAGTTATAGCGAGCAAAGCGGTAGCTGGAAATTTATCAACAATCGTATCAAGCACTTCGCGATTTGTTGAATACGATACTCCCAAATCACCTTGTACAAGTCTGAATACATACTTGGTGTACTGCTCATACATTGGTTTGTCAAGACCAAGTTGAACTCTCAATGCCTTTATTGATTGCTCATCGGCTCTCTGGCCCAGCATCAATCGGGCAGGATCACCGGGTAAAACAAAATTGATGAGAAATGCGGTGGTCACCACTCCGAAGAGTACTGCCAGCGCATAAACGGCTTTTCGTATGATATATCCGATCATGGAGCAATCCATGCATTGTGGGCAATGAAGTATGGTCTCAGACTGAGAAGATGCAATTTACAAAGATTAGATTCCTGATAAACCCTGCTCTTCCAAAGTTTCAAGGGAAATACGAATTGGATCCGGCAGAGGAAACCCTATGCAACGCTTAGCAATGAAAGAAAATGCATGTACTGAATCAGTGGTGAAGAGTCGAACAATCGGGAGTTCTCCTGTTGGAGTTTGCTCTTCAATCTGTAATACATTACATAATTCCTTCGCGGCGGTTTCTCCGCAATCTATCAATGATATATCCGGTAATGTCTTGCCAATAAGATCTTTCAATAAAGGATAGTGTGTACAACCAAGTACAAGGATGTCTATTCCCAATGCAAGAAATTCATGCAAATACTCATGAGCTATCATAGCGGCGGAAGGATGATGCCCAAAATCTTCTTCGGCAAGAGGAACAAAAAGCGGACATGCTTTGGCATATACCTCAATGTTCAATCCTTTGCTCTCAGCCGCATTTCTTATCTCATGTTCATAAGCAAGTGAACCAATGGTTGCTCTGGTACCTATAATGCCAATTTTCTTGGTGATGCTTTGTTCAATGGCTGACACTGCTGCAGGGTGAATCATTCCGATTACAGGAACCGGACTGATGTCTCTGGCAAGATCCAAAGCCAAGGCAGATGCCGTATTGCAAGCAATGACAATTGCTTTTACATCAAAACTCAAGAGAAAATTCACGCATTGGCGGGTATAATGTCTGATCGTTTCAGGAGATTTATTTCCATAGGGAACGCGAGCGGTATCACCCAAATACACGAATTCTTCGCCGGGCATGGAATGAATGAGGTGTTTCAGAACTGTGAGTCCACCTACCCCTGAATCAAATACTCCGATTGGCTGTGATTGTGACTGTTGAGTAAATTCTGGCATTGGAGAAACTCAATACTGTTGAGAAAGGGAGTCGAGTTTTTTCTCAAATCGCTTCATGGAATCATCCAAATCACTTTGCAATTTCTTGAATTGATCCTGCAGAGCTTTGTCGTTTTCCTTGGATTGCTGTTCAAGTTGCAGATTCAAATCTTCCAAATTTTCATCAATGGATGATATTTCCTGCTTCAATACTTGCAATCTTTTTTTGAATCCCGTGAGAATTTGTTTTGTCTGTTGCTCATATTGTCCCTTGAATGCGAGCGTATTTTTCTTGAATCTGTCTGTTAATTGCAGAATCTGCTCATTCATAATTTTCAGGACTTGTTTGGCCGCAGGTATATCTTTTTGGCCATTTTTTTCTTGTGCCTGAAGTGTTAGGGTGAACATCATCAGAGCAATAATCAAGAGTGTTTTCATCCCAATTCCTCTTCTTCTGTTGTAAAGAGTGAAATGACTTGTTCGGGTTTTTCTGCAGCGGTGATGCTAGCACGAAAACTATCTTTGTTCATCAGTCTTGAAATGCGAGAGAGAAGTCTTAGATGAGTTCCAACCGTATTTTCTCTACCAATCAGCATGAAGATGATCGTCACGGGTTGCTGATCCAATGCTTGGAAGTCAAGAGGTTCTTTCAATGTCATGAAAGCACCCACTGTCTCTGTGATATGATTCGTCTTGCCATGCGGGAGTGCAAACCCCTTGCCAATGCCTGTTGACATAATCTTCTCACGATCAAAGACTGCTTTTCGGGCTTCTTCTACTTTTGTGATATGTCCACCAGATGCCAAAGCGTCAATCATTGCATCCAATGCAGCATCTTTTGTAGCAAATGTCGTATTCAGCAATATAGCTGAGGGCTGAAGGATATCGGTGATCTTCATACTGGAGCGCCAAAGAATGATATAACGCAATGTTTGCCGATGATTCGAGCAAGTATTGGGAATTGAATTGCAAATCTATGGAATTCGCATCAATGAACGATATGAATGGGATGCAAGATTGTAGAAAAAGGTGTGCTAAGTTTTATGCCATGAAGTCCTGACGATAAACCATCAGGCAATGCAATGGAAAATGCTTGCATCCCTTGCTTTATTTCCAATTGCATTGTACTGCCTATCTTTCTGCCATCCAAACTGATGAATTCGAGCATTGCGATTCCTTGAAAGGGGGAATAAAATGAACAGTACACAAGATCTTTTGCAGGTTGAGGTACCACTTTGAATTGCTTTATCTGCTGGTCATCTCCAATATTGCTGATGGGATTCTTTGGTATCAGTGATAGTAATTTCACTCCATGTGAAGGAATGCTGAATTGCAATTCTTCACCAAGTAACCCCAATTCTTGATGAGACCATATATCCTTGATCATATATTGTATGTCTTTGGATAAGCCCAATGACTCTCTTGTTATAGACATCATTTGCTCACCGACATCATCTCGATTGAAAAAACCGATGGCAATTCCACCATGCGACAGTGGTTTTGTCCAAATCTCTTGCCATATATTTTTATAGACTCTTGTTCCTTGAATACCAAGTGGATCTTGATGCATGGAAAGTACTTCATGATTTTTGAGCAATTGAAGTGTGAAAGCATCAATTGAATCCATGTGCATGCTTATAATCAATGGAGAATTGAGCAAAGCCCAGAGTGAAACCTGTGTGTATTGCTCATGAGCCGTGAGTTCTGATTTCTTTGTGAATGGAAATGGTTGCGAATACCCCATGCGAAGATGATCCATATCATTCCAGCCATTGTGTCCTGCATATGATTCCAAACCTGCCTGACGGAATCCAACAATATTGGACATGCTCCACCAATTGTCTTGAATATCAGTGGTTGTTCTCCAGGCATGACCCCCGACTGATCTGCCCCATTTCCACACATCATTATTGCCATATTGACAAAGCATGTAAAAGATGTCTTGATTGCATGCTGACAATAATGTTCCAAGTTTTGCATACGGTGCTTTGGCTAATTCTTCCGGACTGAATTGATTGGTTTTCAGAAGCGAGTCATAGACTGTTTGATAACCACACCAATCATATTTGACAAGATCGGCTTTTAATGAGCAGAAATACTCTGCATCCTGAGCTTCATGACCAAGTGAACCCGGTAATAGCACGCAAGTATTGGATCCGGGAGAAGAATATATGCCAACCTTAAAACCTAGTGTATGCAATGAATCTATCAATGTGGGAAGATTTGGAAATTTTTTCGCGGGTTGTAAACCATTCATTGAAGCTGAATGACTTGCGTCCTGCCAGCCATCATCAATTAAGACATATTCAAAACCATAATTTTGGAGTCCACTCGAGCGCAATGCATGAGCTGCTTTATAGATATCTTGTTCTGTAACATATTCCCAATGTGCATACCATGATGACCATCCAATGGGTGCAGAATATGAAATTGTATCACCAATGCGGAATGAGAATGCATATTCAGTTTTGCCAAGAGGGTTTTCCGCAATCATCGTAAGTGAATATGAACCGGGCTTTGCGATACTACCACGAATCACTCTATGAGTGGAATCGAAATAGAGTCCTGGTGGAAGCTCAGACATAGTCACATTGATGGGTTCAATTCCTGAGATTGGTATATAATGTCTGATTTCACTTCCTGGTCTTGCGCCATATACACTTTTTCCATGAATCCTTGGAAGCAGGGATTCATCAGGTGTGAGTATAAACTCCTGTTCGATTGGTCTGATGAATGGCTTGGGAATAAATCCTTTTTTTACAATGATTCTTGTTTCCACCCAATTTGCATGATCTGAGAAAATATTGTCATTCCCATCAAATACCAATAATTCACAATTTTGTTTGCCGGTGAGATCCAATGAAAATGCTTTGGCGTTTACTGTTCGATCCATGATATATGATCGCCAAAGAATTTCGCCATCGGCAATGATCAAAAATTCAGCTGACCCTCTTTCAGGAAAAATACCCTCATCAATTCCTGCGAGACCTTCAATTGCAAATGCCTTGCCATCGAGGGCAAGCGTGAATTTGCTTCCTGCATGCGTTCCAACTCCGCGATCATATACCTTTCCGGCAATTCGTAATGGTTTGCCCATCACTGATAGATTGATTTGTGGTCTTCCAAAATCCTGTTTGATTGCACTAAGATCTAGTGAAGAGAGTTCAACGGTGTCAGTTTGAGCAAATACCTGAACATGAATTAGCAATAATACTAAGCATCTAAAGATATTCATGATTGAGTTTCAGCCCAATTTGTGATCAATTGCTTATACTCTTCGGCGATGTGCATTGCCGATGTATCGGAAGATGCTTCCACCGCTACGATGAAGGCGGGTCTTTCTTTGTCGGGAAACAATACAATAGTGGAATCCGTATTGTGTACCGTGATGCCATCAATCAATGTTCTATCCATCTTCTCAGTACATTCCATGGCTTTTCTCATGACAATTCCTTTCTTCTCCCAAGGACATGGTATCGTATGATGCATGCGTGAGCGATAGGGTAATTGCTGATGTAGACCAGAGAATGTCAATCCCGTTTTTGCGAGCATATCCAGACATTTTGCCAGAGAGAACATTCCATCGGAAGCAAATAAATAATCCGTAAATATGAATCTTCCTCTTGTATCACCCGAGAACAAAACATTGCGATTTTTTGTGGATTCCATCATCGCTGAATGACTATTCTTGATTCGAATCACTTCAATATCATGATCTTTTGCTATCAGCTCAATATCCGTACTGGCTAGCATTGGTACTGCTATTGCATATGGCTCTCTGTCACGATGAGCTTCCATGAATAATTTCGTGAGTATTGTCAATAATCTATTCGGTTGAAACCATTGTCCATCAGCATCAACCACTGCAATCTTCTCAGCAGAGGCATCGATTTTAAAACCAAATTCATAGCCGAGTGATCGAATGATATCACTGGTCTCCGCGGCTTCTGCATCTGTTCTGTCATCTGAAAAACCTTCGGCAGTATCAACATAACTATTCACTGCAACCACATGTACTCCAAGTGATCCAAGGAGAACCGGAAATGTTGTGGATGCCAATCCATTGGAATAATCAATCAATACTCGATGCGCATGTTTTTTGATATTCTGTACATCAAGCGCACCGATAAATCTCATGGCATATGTTTCATTGCTTCTTTCAGGAAAGATGATACTGCCAACTTCATTATAGGGTACCCTCTTGATATCCTCTCCAAAGAAAAATCGTTCAATTGTTTTGGATGTCGAATGAGGAATATCTCGACCATCATCATTGAATAAAATGATATCAATCGTATTGGGTTTCCGAATCGACCTTCTCACATGAAACCCAGCATTTGCAGTTCCTGCTTTCAGATCTTGTCTGGCTTGAGGAATTGGTGTCACTTGCAAATCACGAACGGTGATTCCTGCACTCATAAGTCCTGAAATCAAAGATCGATGTATCATTCGTGATGCGGCATCAGCATCGCGACTTGCAACGACTGTTGCATGCATGCCAAGTGCATTCCCGATGGAGGTTCCGAGCTTTGCAGAGAATTCTGGATTGATGTCGATATTCGCAAGACCCGAAATGCGTGAATCAGTGATGAGTTCTCTCAGCCAACGCTCTTCTTGCACGAGGGAGCGATTGACAATAGCACCTTCTTCAATATGCTTTTTTGGCCATAATTTGATATTGGAAGACAGATGTGATCCATTGCCTATATGACAATGTTCTGCGATAAAGACCTGTTCATTGATCGTTACGCCATTGCCGATGGAAGTGTTATTGCAAATCACATCATAACTTGCCATGATGCGATCACCAAGTTGAACATTATTCCAAATGATGCAATTGCTTAACTGTGTTCCGGCACCTATATTGACATCATTGCCAATGATGCACTGATGAATGGAGGAATTGGGTCCAATGCTGACTCCATCCCCAATGATTGATCTTCCGCTCCACTGCACTGACTCAGAAATATTGCAGTGTTCTCCAATGAGTCCATGTTCTGATGTGCTTCCTTTGAAGTCAATCGCAACATTGTATTCCAAGATATCCTGACAAGCACTCTGATATTCATGCAGATTACCGATATCTTTCCAATATCCCGTCGTGATATACCCAAAGAGATTCATGTCTGATCTGAGTAAATGGGGAAATAAATCTTTACCGAAATCATATTCTCTATCGGGTGGAATGAGTCCAAAGATTTCAGGTTCCAATATATACATGCCGGAGTTGATGGTATCGGTAAATACTTCGCCCCAAGAAGGTTTCTCCAAAAAGCGTGTGATTCTTCCGTGCATGTCTGTCATCACGATGCCATAATGCAAAGGGTCATTGACTCTTGTCAATAATATCGTCGCCTGAGATTGTTGTTCTTTATGAAATGCAATTGCGGATGAAATATCAATATCGGTTAATACATCACCACTCATCACCAAAATGGGTTCATTGAAATCCTTTGCGGCATTACGAACGCTTCCTGCGGTTCCATAATCAGCATCTGCTTGCACATAGTTCATTGTGATACCAAAAGCGGAACCATCCCCAAAATACTCCTTTATTGATTCGGGTTGATAATACAATAAGGCCGTGATGTCTGTAATCCCGTGTTTTTTCAAGAGATTCACAATATGTTCCATCATGGGAATATTGGCAAGAGGTACCATCGGCTTAGGTATGCTCATGGTGAGTGGTCTTAATCTTGTGCCGAAACCACCGGCCATTATGACGGCTTTATTCATTGTATTGTAGTGATTGTGATATGCGATTCAGATAGAGTGGACAAATTAGAGATTATTTCTCGTGTTGACAATCATTTCGGTACTGTAAAGACAAGTTTCAAGCTTGACTTTCGTAATTTGCAATGCTTGATACTTCAATCATTCACTTTTATTCTGATTTGCCATGTTTTCCAAAATTTTGATAGCCAATCGCGGTGAGATTGCTCTTCGCATCATAGATACTTGCAAAAGAATGAATATTGCCACAGTTGCAGTGTATTCTCTTCCGGATGCCAATGCAATGCATGTGCAAATGGCAGATGAAGCTGTTAATATTGGCGGAGCAACGCCGCGAGAAAGCTATCTGGTGATTGATAAAATCATTGATGCTGCTTTGAAAACAGGTGCTCAGGCAATACATCCAGGATATGGATTCTTATCCGAAAATGCACAATTCGCAAAAGCTGTTACAGATGCTGGTTTGATTTTCATCGGTCCTTCTCCTGAAGCGATTCATGCACTTGGAGACAAGACAGAAGCAAGAGCATTGGCTATCAAAGCACAAGTTCCTATTTCACCAGGTTCGGATGGGGCAATTTCTGATCCTGAAAAGATTGCAATCATCGCAGAAAACATTGGATATCCGGTTCTATTGAAAGCTGCTGCAGGTGGTGGTGGTAAAGGAATGAGACTAATTGAAGAACCAAGTGGACTTTTGGCCGGATTGCAAGCAGCACAAGGTGAGGCACTGGCATCATTCGGTGATGATAGAGTGTTCATCGAGAAATTCATCGTATCTCCAAGACATATTGAAATTCAAATCTTGGCAGATCAATATGGAACAATACTCTATTTCCCGGAAAGAGAATGTTCTGTGCAAAGAAGACATCAGAAAGTGGTGGAAGAATCACCGTCAACTGCGGTAACTCCTGAAATCAGAGCAAAAATGGGTGAAGCCGCGGCAAGACTTGTTGCAACATCAGGATATACCAATGCTGGAACATTGGAATTCTTGCTTGATGCATTTGGAAATTTCTACTTCATGGAAGTAAATACGCGTTTGCAGGTTGAGCATCCCATTACGGAAATGGTGACAGGCATAGATTTGGTTGAGCAACAATTACGCATTGCATTCGGTGAAAAACTTGCAATCTATCAACAAGATCTCGAGCCGAAAGGACATGCCATTGAATGTCGCATTTGTGCCGAAGATGTCTATAATGATTTCTTGCCTGAAACCGGCATCGCACATTATGTTGAGTTACCCGAAGGCGAGGGAATTCGGAATGATACCGCTTTATTTGCCGGATTTGAGGTATCTGTGAATTATGATTCAATGGTTGCGAAATTGATTTGTCATGGAAAGGATAGACAAGAAGCAATCGAAAAAACACTAGATGCTTTGAAATCATATCATTTGGCAGGACTCCGCACAACAATACCATTCTGCCAATTCACATTACATTCCGAGCCATTCAGAACAGGCGAGTATTCAACTGCATTTGTGTCAAAATATTGGTCCGGTGAAATCCCTAAAGAAATCCATTCAATGATTCTTGGCGCCGCTGTTTATGCTCATCATGAGTATGAAGAAAGAAGAATACCGATGTATTGAAACACTCAAGAATGTAGTGCTTCTTCTGCGGAAAGTAGCGGAGTTGAAGTACATATGTTATTGACACTATCAATAATGATGGAAATCTCAATATCATTGATTGAATATGTAGATGAAACAACTGTTTCATGAAGCGTTTTGTAAGGTGTCCACAAGGCTGTTCCTGTATTATCTTTACAGAACAAGCAAATTATAGGCCTTTTCCATGAAGCAGCCAGATGAACTGCAGAAGTATCAGGGGAGATTATTAATGAAGCACATTTCAACATCGCAGCATATTCATTGAATGAATGAGAAAAGGGGGCAATGAGACATCCTGTACTTTTTTGAAGCGATTGCAGTTTTTCTTTTTCTGATTCAGGGCCAAAAAAAAGTACTTGTGCATTTAGCATTTGTGCTTTCACAATCAGTTCTTCATACAGTCTTAATGCAAAATGTTCGCTCATCGTTCTGCTTGAAACACTTCCTGTGGTATTAACCGCAATCACAGGTGTATGAAGATCAATAGTATCCCTCAATATGTTGATAGTCTGTTCTTTGATTGAGGCTTCCAAAGGGAATTCACAATCCAAAGTAGTAACTTCAGGGTCAATGCCAAAAGCCAATAGTACTTGCGCTGTTCTTTCAACGATATGTACTTGCATTCTATCTTTTGGAATTATGCAGTGAGTATACTTCCTTGCATTGCTTTTATATAAACCAACCTTAGCCCTTGCATTGGAAAAGTAGCAGATATTTCCGGATGTAATACTTGGATTATCTAGGGGATCTATGCAGATGTCATACTTTGATTTTCGTATACGATGGAGAAGTTTTATCAAACCAAACAACGTTTTATCATAATACAGAACTGAGTTGGCATACATCAAAGCATTTGAAGTCAAATTCTTATTTGATTTTCCAAGTATAATATCTATAGTGGCATTAGGAAAATTTTTTCGAATTTCTCTTATGATTGGAAGAGTGACAATCATATCACCAAACTTATCTATTCTCAGTATGGCAATTTTACAATCAGGAGCTAAAGGTATAGCATCATTGATATTTTGAATTAAATGTCCATGGAATACTTTATCTGAATTGTTTATTTTTCTTCTGATGAAATGTTCTACTATTTTTAAGAATCTCATCATCCCTTTATCGTCCTCCCGAAACCGAAATGCGGATATCCAAACCGAATTGATATCGACTGAAACCTGGTGCTGCAGCACCTTCATTGATCGTGGTTTCATAGCGCATGAACAGTCTTGCGGTCACTCTTTGTGAAATGCCGTATCTCGCAGATGGTTCAAGAATGATCTGCGTATTTCCATCCAATCGTTGACCTTCCTGATCTGACAATTGTAATAGATTGTATGTGCTTCTGAGAGATCTCTTGAATGTAGCCAGAAATGCAAATTCAAGTTCATTGTCGAATGTCAAACCAAAGAATGAAGTCTTGAATCCTCTACGATTATAATTTGCTTGCATGGTTAAATCCGTGATGGATTCACCTTGTATAATGGATGATGTGGGTTGCAAAGAATAATTCGATTTTGTGGTGAATCGTAAAGATCCTGTCAGTAATCCTTTCAATTTGGATTCATCGAATGTCAATTGCATGCCGATCAAAGGTTCGAATCCGGATTGAATCTGTTGTGATCCCGGAATGATGCCATTATCAGTATTCGTCGTACTTTCTTGATAGGTGGATTTATATGCATGCTCAAGTGTCACGCGTTTTGCAAGACCGGCAAAGATTGGAAGTTTTTCAACTCCATCCCAACGCAATGTCCAATTCATTGCAGGTAAAATCTTTTGTAATGCATCAGGAAGGAAAGCGAAGATGCGAGTTTCGAGTCCTTTTTCGAATGATTCAGATACTGCATCGCGTAATGCTTGATTTTGTCGTAAAGTATCAGTGGGGAACTGAGCTATGATTCCGGGTTTGCGCTCATTGTATAAGTCAATGACTCGCTCAATAGAATTATTCAAAGGAGCAAACATCAAGAATTTTGGCAATGAAAGATATGTGCGATTGAAATTCGAGGTCACCACGATATTCGTGAATCTTGAATTACCCTCAATGTCGGTTGAATCTAATTGATTTTTGTTAAATCCAAAACCTGATTTCCAATTAATGTCAAGCGTAGCACCAGTCCAAAGAGGACGATTCGTACGGAATTCTAATTCTGATTTTTGAAAGAAATTATCAGGCAAAATTGAATTCTTCGGCCTTTTTCCATCAAAGGTTTCTACTTTGAAAAATGGAAATGAGCCTGATGGAATCAATCGAAATCCTCCATGTGGTTGAGGCACCAAACCAAGCTGATAAGCGGTGCTTGGACCAAAATCCTGTGTTTCATCGAGTCCAACGGCACTACGCCAGAAATTCGACATACCCGTTTCGCCCAGGACACCTTGATTGATTGCTGAATTCTCTTGTCTGAAATTCAATGTGAGCGTTTCATAATCAAAGAATATCGTTTTAAAAATTCTTCCGACCGTCCCCAAAAATCCACTTGTGGAGTCAGAACCTTTCTGCGCGGATATACCCCACCATTTATCGGTCATACTCTTCAATCTAAGATTTGAAGTGAGGCGAATCGTATTCTGGAATGATGCCTGCTTCACAGCATCTCGAACAGTCGTATCCTGTTGAAGTGGATTGCGCCATGTATAGGTTGTTGAGAATGAACCCGTATTGTCAAAGAAATTATGCAAACCTCCAATGTCCGGAAAACGAGGTTTGAAATTTATTGTGACAACTTGATTATGATTCGTATTCGTGCCGAAATTGAGTAGTCCATTTCCTTGGCCAATGACCCTTCGAAATAAGTCGCTGCCTTCTCTTTGAAGACCATTTTCATCAAGTTCAAGCGGAACAAGCGTTGCACCTGTCGTGAATGAATAGTCTAGAATCGGACTCAGCAAGCCATTTTCGGAAAATCTCCATGAGAATTGAGCTTGTCTTGTGGCGGCAAAATCTCTGATGACTGGACTTGGAAATGTCAAAAAACGAGACTTTTCCGTTGCTCTTGATCTCTGAAATTGCACGGAAGTCGAAAAACTTGAAGGCAGGAAGAAGATTTTCCAATCTTTATATGCCCCAAGAATTGGAATGTCTCCGATCCAAGAAATTGGTTTTGCAGATATTGAAGAAGGGAATTGCACATTATAATCAGCTTTCATTCTCCAATTCCATCTGAAGCGTTCTTCCGCAACGGGGGAGCGCTCGAAGGTCTGTGAATAATCATAACTGATATTGATTTTATTGATGGTTTCTTTGATGAGCCAATGATCGATCGGTATGCCGAATCTGAATCCTGTGATTGCCCATGCATCTTGCACGCGTATGGTTTGAGAGCGACGACGCACTGAATCACTCACGCGATTAGCCTCGCTGATATTACCTTTTGTTCTTGTTAATTCGGCATTATAAGCCGCTTGTGCCGCCTGCTCTATTCCCACATCATTTTGTGCGGCAAAGATTGGTGTCTCTACAACTTCACCATGTGAATAGGAAATCGGAATACGCATTTCCTTGAGTTCTTTTGGCAAGAGCTTTTCGAGCGTACCTTGCATCTGCACATTCCAGTTCAGGGTTTGATTACGATTCCCGAATCGTTCTTCGAGTCTGTGAAAATTCGGATTTGTTTGATTATATGTGGCATTGATAGTACCCAAATCCGCCAATTTGAGTTCTGCGGAACCGATCCCGGCCCAGTCAACGGAACTTTCCGGGTCGATGAGTCGAAGTTCATTCACCCACATGGTTGTTGATAGATCTTCAGGGAATGAACCTGAAGTCGGATTGGCAATCCCGAATCCTATGAATTGAATACGCGTGAGAATTGGATTCCCCTTAATCACATATTGTGTTTCAATCGGAATGGAAAATCCGGGATCGAATTGTGTGGAAGAATCAATGAAACGAGTCGTGATATCTTCCTGTATTTGCAAAGTTGCGGCTTGCTGAGAGCGCTTTTCTTTGAGTGCTGTTAATTTGGCAACTTCGACTTCAATGTCTCTCCAACCTTGAATGATAGGTCGACGCACTTCATAGTAATTTGCCGAATCTATTCCGAATCGAATAAATGCTTGCCCTTTTGATGCCGCACCAAAAGGAATGAGTGCCGGCATAGAACCATCGCCATGTAGGAAGAATTTCATTTTCTTATAATAAAACACATCCAGATTTCGCATAAGTCGAACAGCCATGCGATCTTGACCCGATGGCAGATTTTTCACACTTATTGAAAGCGATTGCTCATTCAAACGAACATCCTGCAGAGGATCTGGATTATTGATTTGTCTTGGTCTTTGAACGCCCGGTGGCAAAGTGTACAAATCAGGAAGGCGACTATTCTCTTCCACATTCACGAATTGTACGCTCAAGATGCTGTCTTCGGGTGTGACATTCGGTTGTAATCCACTATTGCGAATCCATTGTCCACCGGTAAATTTCCATTCGGCAATATTCACGGTGATGGGTTGACCTTTAAACCAAATACGGATATACTGAAGATTTGCAAATGTTGGATTTCCTACCACTCGCGTTGGTCTACGCAGTGGAATACGATAAAAAAACCATTGCTTTTCAGTGGGATTATTCGCATTTCCAGTACCAATGATCTGCGGATTTCTTCTGGGGTCGCGGTCCAAATTGATTTTATAACTGTAATAACTATTGTCCAGCATGATTGTCTGGCCATTATTATTGTTCAGAATTTCGCGATCGGGGAATTGACCCGATTCAGATAACTGAGCATTATTCTCAAAATTATTATAAAACTTGAATTGCTCCGGTCCTTGACGATCTCTGCTTGCTGCAAAATCAAAGAAATAGTTGTCACGAGCCGGGTCTGCTTCTTGATTCAATGGAAATGGATATGATTCATTCGTATTTGCAGAACTTTTTTCTTGTTCATCACTCAAACCATCAATACCAACATCTTCTCCAATATCAATGATATTATTCGGAATCGGACTGGCCTGTGTGATGCCGTCCTCGGTATTCAATGTATTGTTTGGAATGATGTCTTCACTGATTTGTCCAATGTCTACCCACATCTCAGTTTCGGTCTCTTTGATGTCAGGACCAAATTGAACAACCATCTCTAAGAAATCTATATTCTCGGTGTCAAAGTTTGTATTGAAGGTTGAAAATAATCTCTGAATTCCACCCCAAACTCTTGGCTGAATATTCGCAAGATATTGATCATGAAACAGTGAATCATAGGTTGGGTTCAATTTGTCGATGAATTGTGGATTGCGATTGTAAATCCCGCGTTCCTTTCCTTCGAATCGAATCTTGAGATCATTGATGGTGGTGAGACGCCCTCTCGTATCACGATTGGGATATACTTCCAATAGCGGAGTTGCACCAATGAAGTTTTGATACCAAAAAGTCTTTGCTCTATAAAAATTACCCGTTTTTGAAAGTGGATCATCCCAAAGTGTAGGGTCATCAGGAACTGCGCAATGCGACCATTGTTGCGGAGTGAGACCAAGTGAAATACTACGCTGAGCACCTTCAAAATCATCCACATAGGCAACCGCAGCTCCATTGTCGGATGGGATATCGGATGTTCGTTTATTCGGCGTAGGAAGCATCGCCGCAATTTCCCCACGAAGCGTGAGTGATGATGGTGCCTTTGTATCATAAAAGGGCATCGCATCAAGTGCTTTGGTAAGAAAATCCAAATTGAGATTCATGTTTCCGTCAAAACCAATCATGGTATTTGATACGGGTTCTTCATTGACTCGCACGCGATCAAACAGCATCGCCTGATCGAACATCATGAATGTCATACCAACATTCGCCGAACCATTTCTTCTTTTGAATGCTTGCATGTCGGCACGCAAACCTACGAGAGTTCTTGTTGCAAGATTAAATAGATCATTCTGTTCATATTCGATGCTGAGATTTGCATTGGGAAGTGATGCTCGTGGATTTGTAAGCGTCACTTGTCCTGTGAAATATTCAACATAATAGTCCACATTTTCTTTAAGTGGCGCGCCATCAAGATTTACGCGAACGCTTCCAGGTGCAAGATTGAATGCACCGAGTGAAATCTTACCTCCACCTGTATTCATCATACCCGTTGCTTCGCCGGTAATGATAAACCGATCGCGATCGGTCGCGCGCTTGGCAATCTCAACGATTTCTTTATATACCTGCGTATAACGAAAACGATTGGCCGCTTGAGGGGAACCAACTTTTGCAAAATATTTCACGAGACCAGAATCGAATGGCTCGCGTTCGGGGAAAATGATTTCACCACGAATGGGATTGAAAAATGGTGAACCTTGCTGTTGATATTGCGCGGGTAATTGCGAAGGGGGAGTTGTTGTACCACCCATGCCCGTATTACCGGTTTGTTGCATTTGATTTTGTTGATTCTGCTGTTGAGGACTTCCAAGATCGAATAAACCATCGGGTCTTGCAGTACCATCGGAATTATTCACGCGGTCAACACCCAAAATGGTGACCACTTTATCGCTCGAACCTTCAAGTACATCGGAAGAGTCATTATTGGCTCGGAGATACCACACATTGAGTTTCAAATCGGCAAGACTGACATTACTTTGTCCGATATTGAAAATATTTCGCATCTGTCTCTTCCATATCACCGGAAATCCCGGTTGCATATTGGGTCGATAAACAAGCTTTAGAATCAATGTATCAGTTGGTTGTACGGTATTGGAAATTGTCCCATAGTCCAAATCATCGCCGGGTTCACTTGTTTCACCCTCAATGCGATATGCCACGGCATAGGAGCGATCCGATTTGAGTGATGTGATAGTCAGGCGACCAAGATTCTCATCTAATTGATATGCTCTTTGATCGAGCTTAAGAAATTTTCCTCTTTCTGTGAAGCCTGCAACGGGAGGAATAGATACATAGGATTTGGGATAGAATTGCGCCAATGCCCCTACTCGGTTGATTGGAGAGAGCGTGTCGATTGCAATACCCTCAGCTGCTTGCGCGGCCAATTGCACATCAACAGTTGATTCATAAACCTCTAACAATTTCACGCGATTTTTTCTGGATTCAGGCGTATTCTGCAAAAGGGGAATCTGTGCTTTATAGTAATTGTCCCAAATCCCAAAATAGGCAGTATCCAAAAAGAAATTCTTTTTGTCATAATCATAGGCATTCATGCGGAATGGTTGGCGCATTGTTCCACCGCCTGATACATTCACCCTGCGTGATTCACCTCTTCTTTGAGAAGCAATTGTCTTTAAGTACAGCGGACCGAATTGAAAATCCGTACGAATACCGAATAATGCCTGACTTCCACCAATAAGTGTAGAAGGAATAGGGAATTGCACATTACCCAATTCTACTCTTTTGAATATATCATCTTCATTACCAGAAAAACCAATATTGAAACGATTGTTCAAATCAAATTGCTGACGGGTATTCCAATCCACGCCGAGGCGTAATTTGTCACCAATTCTACCTGTTACATTCAGATTGATATCCTGCGTGAAGAATGGTCCTGATTGCGTTTGACCAAATGGCGAAGCTGTACCCATCTTTTGTGAATCCCATTGCCAGCCTGCGCGGACATTGACATCACCTGCTACATTGATGCTGATTTCTGGTTTACCAAAAATACTGAGAAGCGGATTTGGCGGTATAGGTATTGATATTCCGGTTGCTTGACTGAGCACACTTGCAATATCAGATGATGACATTGCTTTTTTGAGATCATATTGTCTGACGAGAGAATCCCATAAACGACCCCGTTCTTTCTCTCTTCTCAATGCGAGATAATCATCCATTGATATGATATTTCCACTCGTGGTGGGTATATCATTGAAACTTTCAGTTTTTCGTACTTCAGAAAGTGTTGAATCAAATTGCAATGCAATGGAATATCCGGGAGGAAGTGGATCCTTGCGATATTGATCCTTCCCATATTCTCCGCGATATTGTCTTTTGGGAGAAAAAATCCCAGAAAGTGGCAATGGGGAAGTGGAAGTGGAGTCTTGTGAAATGAGTTCATCTTGTTCATCTGCAATGGGCTGACCCATCATCATCGAAGCACGAACATAGGCGAGTAGAAGATCACTATGCTCAAATCTAATTGCATATGCCTCTACTTCTATGCCTGCAATGAGCAGACATAAAGCCATAGGGAAGAAGCGAAATGAAAAGATTTGGAATTGCATGTTAACTCAAACAAGAACGCAACATCAGTACATATCGAAAGAATTTCTGGATCTATGCTGCAGACAGCCGGAGAATCCGTTCGTAAAAAATCAGTACAAATGAATCAGAAGCGTGCTCATTCGGTGAAACAACGGTCAATTATGGCGCAAATTTACTGTTTTACATGCACTTAGGCAACAATTCAAGCCACTATTATATCACTATTTCAATTACCTTGCCAAAAAATGGATATAATCAAAAATCATTGCGTTATGACAATGGGAATTGTCTTGCGAAATGCCCCGGCGCTCAATTCACAATAGTACACACCCCTAGGTAGATTTGTGAGTGGATGCCGTCTTTTGGTTAATTCAGTGGGTGCAATGCCTGAGAATATGGTTTCAACCTTTTCACCGGTAACTGCATATAATGAAATGTCAGCATGCAATGATTCAGGAATGAAGTGTTGAATTTCCACCACACTCTCTCCTGACATCGGCATCATAGCCGTAAAAGAGATTTTTTTACTGCGTATATCGGCAAAAAATGATTCCAATGTCTCTTGATCCGCACAAAATGAATTGTCTTTTGCTTTGATGATGATTTTGGAAGGATATGTAACATCAAAGAATTCATCACACAAAACCTTTGTTTTAGGTGTATTTGTTGACGCAAATACAGCACCTAATTTATAGTTATTAATGATTATTTCAGTGACGGTAGATTCATTTAAAAAATAGGTGAACTTTAATGTCCCGAGGGTCTTGAGACTTGAATTGAAGTTATATAATTCAACATCTTTTGATCCAAATGAAATCAACTGCTCACTCTTGTTTGTATCATTTGTCTTAATCAAGGTATCTAATATTTTAGGATCTGCTTTTTCGGCTGCTGATGAATTTAAGTCCAATCCTTCATAACGAACTGCCTTTCTTGATTCATATGGAATTACTAAATCTGCCAAAAAATACTGGGCTCTGATCAATTGATCGGATTGCACTTTTATTGGTATCGAGATCACTTCGCCGGGAGATGCTTCGATGGTATCAATCGTGATGATTGCGGATGTTGAAACAGAAGTGAAAGAAATGTCATTTGTGAAATTTCCGGCATTGGTGTACACCATCAATGTGTTTGTAAAACTGCCGACTTGACTTCCTGGTTTCAGCAATACTTTGATGGTATCAGTTTCGCCAGGTTTAATTGTTGTCTTTCGATTGTCAGCAATAAACTCAACAGAATTATTTGCAAACACAACCGAATCAATTTTTAACTCTGCATCACCATTATTTTTCATGATGAAGGTTCTGTTACATCCGGGATTACATTCAACAGAAGCTTTTTGAGAGACATAAATTATTGAACAAGTATCAGGTAACGATGTTAGTTCTGGCCTTGCCGCTTTTGCAATACCATTAATTGTCACTTGTATGATTTCAAGTGATGAATCTAATTGTTGATTCTGGAATCTTCTTCGTAAATCGGTATAGAATGAAAGCGTTGCACTCCAATTTCCTGGTTGTTTTTTAGGATTAAATATTACGAAAAATGAGGTTGGCCTATCAGGAGAAAGATCTTTTCTGAATGTTGAGTAATCAAACAAGAATCCATTGGTATCCCCTGAAACAATGACACTATCTATATTCAATTGAATATTACCATTATTTCTCAATGCAATTTCATAGTTATTTGAAAAACTACCTGTTGCTACTGTATCTAATAAGAAGACACTATTACGATTCGGTATTATTAATTTTTTACTGAGATTAACATTTAAAGTTACTGAGGAATCTATCTCAAACTTCTGAAATGCCACAAATGTTTGTAGGTCGATATTCGATACCTCGCTTTGAGATTTTGAACCGGGAGTTGAAGTGATGGTCAATGCATTCTTCACAAGCGAATCTGCAAGAGTTCTAGCAGTATATTCTATTGGAATTTCTCGTTTATCATTAGGTGCCAATGTAAATGAACCAATATCTGAAGGACGGATATTCACATTGCTCATATTATTTTGTTTTATATCAAGTTTCAATTCTTTTGAATCTGTTCCATTATAGACAGTAAGAGTACCCTTTTTTGTGGCACCGATATACATGGTATCAAATACAATGACCGAATTACTCGGTTTCATGAATCTGGTTGTGCGATCACCAAAAAGATGGATAGTGTCGGAAGCAACAATAGTCGAGGTATCCTGAATCTTGCAAAGATTAATGAATATTCTACCTTTTTTCACAGATTGATCTGCTTCGAATCCTGTTCCTTTATCGGCAGTATCTACTTTGAAATTGACTTTGATGGCAAATATGCTTTGAGGTAGTATTATGAATGGGCGAGTCCTTTGTTGATTCGTGTCAAGTTCAAATTCTGCAAAAGAATTATCAAAAGGAATTGCATTGACACGGTTTAAATAGAGAGGATCATAGGGTATATAGAGTGTGTCTTTCGTATTATTGACAACAAGAAAAGAATCCACTTTTGGATTATTCTCTGTTCTTGCACCAAAATTGAGCGTATCGGCTTCTTGATTGATTCCATCTTTTGATATGATGATGGATTGTGCCATGTTTTCTACGGAAAATCCCACTGAAATACATATCATGGCGAGAAAAAATGTCATGAGTTTTCTCATGGTGAACCCTTTACTTTTTGTTTTGTGAACTTCCCACTATTGCAAATACTTTCAATTCCACTGCTATCGGAGTGGGAAGCGCATTGATTTCGATTGTCGTTCTGCATGCCTGTACATGCGTAAAATGCTCTTTATAGAGCGCATTGAATGTCGGAAAATCTTTCTTCATATTGGTCAAAAATACCGTGACATCAACAATATCTTCCCAGCAAGATCCTGCATCTTCAAGTACATAGCGAATATTTCTGAAAACCGATAATGTTTGCTCGGTAATATCATAGGAAATAATAGTGCCATGTTCATCCAATTCCACACCAGGAATTGATTTACTTCCACGCTCTCTTGGACCAACTCCAGAAATATACAACATATCGCCAATTCGTCTGGCATGTGGATAAGCTCCGACCGGTTCGGGAGCTCTTTCGGAATTGATGATGATATTTATTTTGGATTCCATGAATATGATATTCCGATGACACATTGACAAGTTATCTTGAGGAGAACTTTGCCTTGATTTGTTCGCTTCAAATTACGAATTTTAAGTTATTAAGCATATCTAGTTAGAGATCTCTCGTAATCTCATTTCACATTTCGGAGCTTTCGCTAATGAAAAGAATCGGACTCCTCACAAGTGGCACAGATGCACCGGGCATGAATGCACTTATCAGATCTGTCATAAGAACAGCAGAAACCAAGAAAATTGAAGTCATTGGTATTTCATATGGTTATAAAGGAATCATTGAAGAACAATTTCGCACTCTCGGCCGGGCGGATACCGCCAATATCGTTGGTACGGGTGGAACAATACTCAAAACAAGCAAGTATCTTCCCATAGAAGAAGAACATGTTCGCAAGCAAGCCGTTGAAAATATGAGAAAAGCCGGGATTGAAGGATTGATAGCCTCGGGTGGTCCTTGGTCATTGAAATACCTTCATTTGATGAATAAAGAACATAACTTTCCGGTTGTCGGCGTTGGTGCTATTATCGATAATGATGTATATGGCACCGATACTACCATCGGTTATGATTCAGCATTAAACACGGCCGCTGATGCAATTGATAAAATTCGTGATACTGCGGATTCCATGGGAAATGTCTTCATCATCGAAGTGATGGGAAGTCAGGCAGGATATATTGCTATTAATGTAGGTATCGGTTGTGGTGCTGAATATATTGCCATACCCGAAACAATTACCAATATCCCTGATTTGTATAGAAGAATTTCCACGAGAAATGACAATAAGCGCTATATCATTGTGATTGGTGAGGGTGATGAAGTTGGTGGTGGATTCGATCTCGCGAAAATTTTGAAAGATTCCTATAATATCGACAGCATTGTGTCGGTACTTGGTCCGATGCAAAAAGGCGGGAAGCCATCCGTTGCAGATCGCATCCTTGCAAGTCGTTTGGGACAAGCCGCAGTCGAAGCCATGAAAGATGGTAATACTAATTCGATGGTTGGTATTGTCAATGGAGCGATACATCATACACCGCTTCCGATGACATTTGAACGAAAGAAAATTCTCCCGGATTATTTGGTTTCCTTATCTGATATTCTTGCTTGATTGGAGTTTGAAATGACTATAGATTTCTCTGGAATTATACAAATGTTCCAAATGGAGGGTTTTACCGCGCTAGGTAAAATTGCTCATCCAATGACTGGTAAAACCGAGAAGAATCTCGAACAAGCATCATTCGTTATCGATCTACTGGCAGTTTTACAAGAAAAGACAAAAGGGAATGTGACAGATACCGAAGCTCGATTGCTTGACAATGTGCTTCGAGATCTGCGTTTGAATTATGTGTCGGATAATTCCGCACCGGCATCTTCAACACCGGATTCATCCGGCACATTGTCATGAAATCCATTGGATTATATGTCAATCCTGATCGATCCGGCTCTGTGCAATCAGCAATCAATGCCGCTGAGATTCTCATTGATTTAGGTGCTGAATGCTGTGTGGAACCCTCAATCTTTCCACTATTTCCTGCTCATCTTCAGGTCTTAGTTCAGCAATTCCAAGCAATTGATTTTGAACGCTTTGCAGATCTGGTGATTGCATTCGGTGGTGATGGCACGATGCTGACTGCTGCACGCTTGTTTTCAGGTTCAGATTTGCCAATCATGGGTGTGAATGTTGGAAGACTTGGCTTCTTGGCTGAGTTCAATGTGGATGAATTACCCAGAGCATTGCAAGATGTGCTATCAGGGAATTATCGCATTGTGGATAGAACACTCCTCGAAGCACATGTGCATGGAAAAATCATTCATGCATTCAATGAAATTGTATTTGAGAAAAGGGATTCATCCAGACTCATAACCACGCATATTGCTCATCAGCAATATTTGATTGCTTCCTACCGTGCCGATGGAGTGATCATTGCCACGCCGACCGGATCCACGGCATACTCATTGTCATGTGGCGGACCCCTCATCACACCATCATCTTCTGTATTATGCATCACTCCGATTTCTCCGCATTCGCTCACAATGAGACCTCTCATCATTCCGGACACTTTGGAGCTTACCGTGAAAGTGGATTCCTCGGGATCAGAAGCGCGTCTTGTTGCTGATGGTCAGATTGAAATACCGATTGGCAAGAATGATCAAGTGTTGATCAAAAGATCAGCTACACAAGTGAAGATAGTGAAGCATGCCGAAAGTACATTTTTTGATCTTCTCCGAAATAAACTATTGTGGTCAGTGGATCCTACCGCCTTTGATCAATCTTCGGAAGTTCACAATTGAAAAAACCGCTTCTCTTTGATCTTGACGGCACATTGTCCGATTCGGCTCCCGGGATTATCAATTCCGTCAATTATGCACTTGATGCATTAGGTGCTGATCCCTTATCAATGGAAACGCTGCGAAAATTTCTTGGTCCACCGCTTTGGGAGTCATTTCCGGCATATTGTCATTTTGATGCTGATACCACAAAAGAAGCAGTCAGACTCTATCGAGAGTATTATTCTGTTCATGGAATCTATGATCAAAAACTCTATGAAGGCATACCAGAATTGATTCAAACACTCGCCGAGATGAATGCAAGATTGTTTGTTGCTACTGCCAAACCTGATTTGTATGCAGGGAAAATTTTACAATTCATGAAACTTGATCATCATTTTATTGATATTTGTGGTGCTACTGCAGATGCATCAAGAGCTGATAAAACCTCCATTATTGGTCATGTATTGGAAAAACATACCATTAATCCATTTGAATCTTGGATGATTGGTGATAAGGAGCATGATATCAAGGGAGCGCATGCACATTCCATGCAATCGATTGCTTGTGCTTATGGATATGGTACTGAAGAAGAGATACAATCTGCTGGTCCAAAACATATATGTGCAAGTGTTCAAGAATTGCACGAACTTCTATTAACCCCTGAATTTTACTGATGTGGGAACATGCTGATTTGTTTTCGGGTTTGCAAAATTAAATTATTTAAATTGTCCGAAACAAGCACATGCACAGCTATCCTATGGAATCAAATACAATTCATACCCAACAGTTTAATGATAAGCTTGCATCATTCCGTGCGCTCATTGATGAACATATTGCTGATTCATACAGTGGAGCTCGACCTGCCACCTTATATGATCCAATAGAATACATATTTTCTGCCGGTGGGAAAAGACTAAGACCAATTTTGACCATGCTCGCTTGTGAAAGCATCGGTGGTGATCCTGAGCAAGCCTCAGGTTGCGGGGCCGCACTGGAAATACTCCATAATTTTACATTGGTTCATGATGATATCATGGATAGATCACCTTTGAGAAGAGGTAGAGAAACAGTACATGTGAAATGGGATGAAGCATCTGCTATTTTAAGTGGCGATGTCATGATGGGAATTGCCTATAGATTACTCATCAATGAAATTAAAGACTCACCTCGTGGCATGGAAATCATGTCGAGATTTACGCAAGGTCTCATAGATGTCTGCGAAGGTCAAGCTCATGACTTGGAATTTCAACAAAAGTCAATTGTAAGCATGGAAGAGTATTTAACCATGATAGAAATGAAGACTGCAAGACTGATAGAACTCTCTGCCGTCATTGGTGGACTTTATGCCAATGCCACTCAATTGCAAGTGACAGCGCTAAATACATATTCCTATCATCTCGGAATTGCATTCCAAGTGCAGGATGATGTATTGGATTTATTGTCGGAAAGCAAAGAATTCGGAAAATTAACGGGTCAGGATTTGATTGAAGGGAAGAAAAGCTATTTCATCGTGAGAGCAAATGAAGTCATCAAAGAAGGACCCGATGCTGAATTCATAAATACCTATATAAATAACAAAGGCATCTCAAAAGAAGAGATACCTTTGGCAATTGACATATTTAAAAGACATGGCATAATCGAAGATGCCATTCATGCAGTTCAATCCCATATTGGCGCTGCTCAATCGGTGCTTTCGATGTTGCCGGAGAATGATGGTACGCGTGGACTAGAAGTCATAGCGCAGAAAATGGCAGTTAGAACAACTTAATCAATCATGAGTGAAGCAAACAATGCTTCAATTTCCTCAAGAGATTTAGCGCCTAAATCACCCACTCCATGTTCACGAACAGAAACCTGTCGTAATTCCTGTTCTCTCTTTCCAAGCACAAGTGCATAAGGAATTTTCTTCTGTTCGCTCTCTGCAACCTTCCGAGATATCTTCTCATTTCTGAGATCTGTTTTTACGCGATAACCTTTGGATTCAAAAAGCGCGGTTAATTCTTGTGCATATCCATGCTGCTCATCACTGATTGGAAGAATGGAAATTTGAATCGGTGAAATCCAGAATGGGAAATTACCAGCATAATGTTCAATCAATATGGACAAAAATCTTTCCATTGATCCAAAGGGCGCTCGATGAATAATCACCGGACGATGCTTTGAATTATCCGCACCGGTATATTCCAATTGAAATCTCTCAGGCATGACATAATCCACTTGAACCGTGCCTAATTGCCATTTTCTTCCAATCGCATCACGCACGATGAAATCTATCTTCGGACCATAAAAAGCCGCTTCTCCAAGACCAATAAAATATTCCAATTGCATTTCATCAGCAACATCTTTAATCTCTTTTTGCGCTCTCTCCCAATGTTCGAGTTCTCCACCGTATTTATCTGGGTTATCATCTCTGAAGGATAATCTCGTACTTACATCCATGCCGAAGGTTGTGAAAACCTTTTGCGTTATCTCTATCACTTGTTTGATTTCATGTCTGAGTTGATCTTCAGTGCAATAAATATGTGCATCATCCTGAGTAAATCCACGAACTCTGGACAGACCATTCAATTCACCTGATTGCTCATAACGATAAACGGTTCCAAATTCAGACAATCGAACGGGAAGATCTCGATATGAGCGTGGTTTTGAAGCATAGATTTGATGATGATGTGGACAGTTCATCGGTTTTAGCAAATATTCTTCATCATCAACCGCTATCGGTGTGAATTGTGAATCTGCATAATAGGGATAATGTCCACTGGTTTTATACAATTGCAAACGACCAATATGGGGAGTGATTACTTCTTGATAGCCCCTCTTGACTTGCTCTTTACGAAGAAAATCTTCGAGAGTTCTGCGAATCACCGTTCCATTGGGAAGCCATATAGGAAGGCCGCCACCAATCATCGGAGAAATCATGAATAATTCGAGTTCTTTCCCAATTTTGCGATGATCTCTTTTCTCAGCTTCTTCACGCATCTTGATGAATTCTTCCAATTGGTCTTTCTTGGGAAATGCAATTCCATAAATGCGAGTCAATTGATTTCGTGAGGAATCTCCGCGCCAATATGCACCAGCTACAGAGAGTAATTTTGGATATTTCAAAGTTCCTGTGGATGGCACATGTGTTCCACGACAAAGATCCGTGAATCCACCCTGAGAATAGAAAGTGATTTCAGAATCTTTCAGTCCATCGAGCAATTCCAATTTATATTCATCACCTTTTTCAGTGAAATATGCCATTGCATCTTCCCATGAAATCTCTTTGCGGATAAAGGGAGAATCGGCTTTCACCAATTCTTTCATTTTCTGTTCGATTTTTGGTAAATCTTCCACGGATATTTTCATACCATTGGGAAGGTCTATATCATAATAAAAACCTGCTTCAATGGAAGGACCAATACCGAATTTTACACCGGGATATAATGCTTCAAGAGCTTCAGCCATGAGATGGGCCGTGGAATGCCAGAAGATTTGTTTTCCTTCATCATCATTCCAGGTGACAATCCGGATTGTCGCATCTTGCGAAATTGGTCTTGATAAATCATAGGGGATATCATTGACAAAAATCCCGAGTGCATTCCTTGCCAAACCCTCTGAGATTGACATTGCGATATCTTTACCGGTTGAATATTCGGAGAATTGCTTGACTGTTCCGTCTGGAAATGTAATGTTCATTGACATAATCTAGAGTAAAAATGATTGCAAAGATACCGTTTTGACTTGAAATAGGATGCTGTCCTCAATCCGAATGCAGATGTGTCTTGACTATTGCTCTTGCAGTCATACTTGGAACAGTTATGCCATTTGTGATATGCTGTATGGCCTCTATTTTGGCTTTTTTGATTGATTCTTGCTTATCTGCCCACAGTATCAGTTCTCTGTGAAATGCAAGCTCAAACCATTCCTGATTCTGCAAATTTCTGCGCTCGGCTATTGTATGATGATGTGGGGCTGATATCTCAAAGAAATCAGTACATTTTTGCAATAATTCCGATATGCCATTGCCATGCAATCCCGATCCAGTCATTGCTTGAACATTCCAATCCTGTGTTGGGGAATGCATGAGCGTGAGAGCGCTTTGGATTTGGGATTTGGACAAATCTGCAAAAGACACCAAATCACCATCAGATTTGTTGATGAAGATGATATCTGCCAATTCCATGATTCCCCTTTTGATTCCTTGCACTTCATCACCAGCCATTGGCATTGTTAGGAGCAAGAAAAGATCGGTCATTGATCGCACCTCAACCTCGGATTGTCCAACACCAACCGTTTCAATGAGAATAGTAGTGAATCCGGCCGCTTCGCATAAAAGAAGTGCTTCACGGGTTGCATTAGAAACTCCGCCCAATGTCAATCGGGAAGGCGAAGGCCGAATATATGCTTGCTCGGATCTAGCCAATACAGGCATCCGTACTTTGTCACCCAAAATGCTCCCGCCATGAGATTGACTACTCGGATCAATGGCCAATACAGCTACTTTCTCACCTTTCTCGATGCATGCCAAACCAAATGTTTCAATAAATGTGGATTTTCCAGCACCCGGACTTCCCGTGATTCCGATTCTTTTGGCCTTTCCTGTGACCGGTAAAATCGATTGTAATAACTGTTCAGTCAGGATGCGATCTTCATCCAAAGAACTCTCTGCGAGTGAAATGGCTTTGGACAAAGCTCTTCGATTACCTGATTGAATATCTGAAATCAATGAAGGTAATGCTTGATTTTTTTCCAGACTTGAATGTGACATATTCATGTTCTGCGGTAAGAATTGGGAGTCTTTTCTGTGACTCAGTATGATACTTGCTTAGAAAGCTCATAGAATAATCCGTAAATTTACAACAATCAACAATCAATCCATTAGATAGAATTATCATGAAAAAGCAAAGCGGCAAACATTTACTGTATACAGTGCATATGTTCTTTGGATTATTGTTCATTCTTTCTTCATCTTCTTGTGTTTCTACCTCAACATATGATGCTCAGGTGCAAAAAACAGATTCTTTGCAGAAAGTGCTTCAAGGTGTGATAAATGAGAAAAATCAAGTTTCATCCAGCAATGCGGGAAATCTTGCAATTATTGCTGATGTGAATGAAGAAATTCGGATATGTAAAGAGAAAGTACGCTCTCTTGAACAACAAGTTGAACAAGCCACAAAATCGAGTTCTGAAGAAATCAAGAGTCTTTTGACTCAATTGGAGAAAGCAGAAGAAGATCTCTTTGAAAGAGAATCAAAACTCAGGGAATTGCAATCGCTTATCAAGCAAAGAGATTCTTCGATGAATGCACTTCGTGAGAGAGTTGAGCAATCGCTTTTGGGTTTTAAAGACAGTGGACTTGAAATCGAAGTCAAGAATGGAAAAGTGTATGTGAAAATGTCCAATCAACTATTATTCAAATCTGGTTCAACGGTTATTGATCAAAGAGGACGGGATGCATTATCACAATTGGCCATGGTTCTCTCTCAGCAAACCGATATTTCCATCATGATTGAAGGTCATACGGATAATAAGCCAATCAATAATGCGCGCATTGCGGACAATTGGGATTTGAGTGTATTGCGTTCCACTGAAGTTGCAAGGATTCTCACCATTGAGAATGGTATTGATCCCAAGCGAATCATTGCGTCCGGTAGAAGCGAATTTATGCCCACTGATGAAGCTGATACTCAAGAGGCCCGAGCAAAGAACAGAAGAACCGAAATCATACTGAGTCCGAAACTTGATGATTTATTCAACTTGGTGAAATAAAACAATGAATGCATTTGATAAAATGATCGCAAGACAGTCTGAAATTGCTTCAAGATTATGCATTGGTCTGGATACCGAATTGTCAAAGATTCCCGATCATTTGCATGGACTTGAATCTCCAATTCTTTCTTTTAATAAGCAAATCATTGATGCCACAAGTGAATTTGCAAGTGCATATAAAATCAATACCGCTTTCTATGAGCAATATGGAATAAGCGGTTGGGAAGCACTCAAGCAAACCATTGAGGCAATTCCACATGAGATATTTACCATTGCTGATGCAAAAAGAGCAGATATCGGAAATACCTCAGCGGCTTATGCTCGAGCTGTCTTCGATGATTTGAATTGCGATGCGATCACCGTGAATCCATATATGGGATATGATTCTTTGGCTCCTTTCCTTGAAAGGGAAGACCGCATGGTGATTGTGTTGGCTCTCACTTCAAATCCGGGATCATCTGATTTTCAGCGATTGATTTCCGATGGTAAACCAATATATCAACATGTGATTGAGACAGTATTGTCATGGAAAACAAATGCATCCATTGGATTTGTGATTGGAGCAACGCATCCGGATGAACTTGCATTGATTAGACAATATGCATCCGATGCGGTATTGCTCATACCTGGAATAGGAGCACAAGGTGGAGATATAGATGCAATAATGAAGGCCAATGGAAATGGTCCGGTCTTCATCAATGTTTCAAGGGGAATCCAGTATGCCGGGGCAGGCGAACAATTTGGGGAGAAAGCACATGAAGCGGCAAAATTCTATAAAGAAAGAATCGGATATACTACATGAACGACAAATGCAGATCAAACTGCATGAATTGTTGATTGGTGCAAATCAGGTGATGCAAGGTGTTTCAGGGAGAACCATTCACATCTTGAATCCGGGACGAATAAATCCTTATCCGGGTCCGGACTTCTTGGATATGGCTATGCTGATCAATGGGGAATTGATGATTGGCAAAGGTGAATTCCATAAGATTGCGTCTGATTGGTTTTCACATAAACATCATTTGGATCCAAGATATGCGGATGTCCTATTGCATATTGTTTGTAAGCAAGACATCAATGTTCATGTCGCCAAAGAAACCCTGATTATTCCTCACGATGAAATCTCTGCCATACAGTCAAAAGTCGCATATGTTTCCCTTACTAATTTGGATGATTTGCAAGATTATGCATTCCGTCGATTGATGCGACGATGTAATGAAGTGCATGTGCTGGAGTTTTCTATATCAGATCCCAAAGAGCAATTGATTGCATATTGCATGATGTTCTTGAAGAAGAGGATGAATCAAAGAAGAAGGATTTTTGTGCAATCTGAAGATCTCGGCGCTATCATACAGTTGTTCATCCATTCTCCAATCATTCATGCAATCATGAATGGTGCAGAAATTCCAATGGATTTCACAATACTGAGTATTCAATCAAGAAATGGTATATATACTCACCTTTTTTCAGAACTATTTGTCAATGTTTTTTACCCATTTTTAGTCAATCTTCAAAGTGAGAATAGAGCGCAATTTATCGAATGGTATTGGCTGCAAAGAAGCGTCACACAGTATCGCTCACTCACAAGAAGATTTCCAGATATTCCTCAGCAATACATGTGGCAACAGCAGGGAATTCTAGAATATCAAAGGACTGAATATTCAGGTGGGATTTCTTGTGGAGAATATAATCCGGCATATCTTCATTATTATGTCAGCGTACAATAAAAAAGCCCGTGAAAATTATTCACGGGCTAGAGCTTACAATGTCATTGCAAGAATTATTGTTTGATGATGCATTGTTTGGAATTAGACATGCCACCAATCTTCACATTGATCCAATATGAACCGCTTGCCAAACTTGAAGGCAAACGATATTCATGTACTTCGGATGCATTGATCATACCTTCAAATACATGTTGAATGAGTTCACCTGTTCCTGACATCAATGAGATGGACGCCATTCCTGCTTTGAGAGAATTCACGGTGAAATGCATGTCATTGGCATCCTGACCAAATACTTTGATTTGAATGTCATTTGATTGTTCTTTCACAGATTCGGATACTGAACTTGGAGGACTAACCACAACTTTTGCAACTGCACTTGTATCAATGCCGCATTCGCCTGTAATGATTACAAAATAATCGCCGGAATTACCTGTGTTTGTAGAAGGAAGTCTATACATCGAGTCGGTTGCATTATTGATTTTTGCGCCATCAACATACCACTGATATTCAAGCTTTGTGCCGTCTGCAACTACCTTCAATTCAAGAGGAGAACCTGAAGTGATTGAGACGCCTTGAGGTTCATTTGTAACTCTTGTTGTGGGCTTCACAAAGAGTCTTGCCGGTTGTGATTGAGTTGCCTTGCAACCTGTATTGACAGTGGCCACATAATCACCCGCATCGGTCGGCTTAACAGCAGGAATAGTCAATACGGAATCACGAGCACCTTGAATGATATTGCCCTTGAATCTCCATTCATATGTTCCTTTGCCATTGCCTTTTACGGCAAGCCTGAATTGTGAACCTGGGCAAAGTGAATCGCCGATGGGTTGTTCTGTGATGATAGTCGGCTCACCAATCTTGAATGTTGTATCACTTATATCACGAAGACCTGATGCAACATTGATAACTCTTGCTCTGTACACAGTACCACCAACATAATCATCTGGAATCTTCCAAGGAAAATTTCCACCGGTGAGATCTTTGGCAACAGTATTCCAAGTATTGCCACCATCAGAAGATAATTGAATGGAAACCAGTTCTGAAGCGATCAAACCTTCTTTTGTCCAAGCAAAATTCATATTGCTTCCGGGACAAACAGTAGTAAAAGCACTTGGTGAACTCATCGAAAGATTGCCAAATGCATATTTAGATAGAAACCCATTTGTTCCTGTGCCTGGAGTAGAATTGTTTGATTCTTGAAACATTGCCAAATCGGGTGAAGTAGTCACTCCACCAAAGAAGAAGTCACCTCTTGATGTCTCGACAATTGCTTTTACGATATCTTCACCTGTACCACCGTAATAAGAAGAGTAAATGACTTCGGACAAATCATTGGTGAGTTTCATGACTACACCGTCTTTCGGTCCACCGCCATATCCACCATCAGGATTTTTAGAACCAATATTATTACTGCTAAAATCTTTTGAACTTGTCCAGCCAGAAAGCAGTATTTGTGATGTACCGGGAATAAAGTCAACTGCTGTTGCGGATTCAGTTCCTGCAGTTCCAAAGACGCCGGAATTTACAAGTACACGACCATTGGATGAAATTCTTGACACAAATATGTCCAATCCACCTTTTGAGGATGCGTTTGTACCAACAATTGGAAATGATGTTGTTAATCCGGTTCCAAAATCAGTTTCACCACATACTACTACAGTACCGTCATCGAGCGGCGTGAGTCCTGTGATACGATCATTTCCATTGCCACCAAGATAGCCAAGAAACTGAGTGTTCGCGCTTGAGTGAGTACCTGAAATGCCAAACTTGGCAACAAATCCATCGTCTTTTTGATTGAATGTATTATCCCATGGTCTTCTTGAATTGTCTATGTTCGGCCAAGTTCCAATAGTTGGATATGCTCCGTTTGCAATTCCTTGTCCTGTGGTACCGGCAATGAATATTGCATTATAACTTGGATCATAACCAACACCTGTTACTCGGTCATCGCCATCACCGCCGATAAAACTTGCAAAATTGATGAGTGATCCTGAAGGTCTGAACTCCATCATAAAGCCATCAGTCAATGCCTTTTTCAAATTTTGATATGCACCATTGTCTCTGGGATAATCGGATGAATTTGTGACACCACCAACGAGCAATTCACCGGTTGGTCTGGCAGCAATTGCAAGAACTCTTTCATCCAAAGACCCAGGGATATAACTGGAATAGACCAATTGTGAACCATTGGAAGAAAGCTTCGCTACGAATCCGTCGATTCCAGCTTTGAATGCATCTTTCCAAGAAGTTGACAATGGAAAATTAGTTGAACCGGTTTCACCACCAACAAAAATTCCGCCATTGAAGTCAATAGCTACAGCATTGATGATGTCATCACCACCACCGCCTAAATAAGTCAAACTGATAACATTTTGAAGTTGTGGAGAATAACGAATGACTACACCGTCAATTCCGCCATTATACTGAGTGTCATAGGAACCTGTAATCACAGGTAAATCTTCTGTTTCTGTTGACCCTGCTGCCACAACATTACCAGCATTGTCAAGGACCACTCCATTGATCGCATCAGCGCCGGCATTACCAAGATATGTGCTATACACAAGAGGATCAATGATCAATGTTTTGTTCTTGTCATAGGATGCCAAAGAGAAAACAAAACCTCTTTCTGACTTGATGAATGAACAAGGAACTGTGACTTTTGAACCGGATGCATCATATTGAAATGCATGAATTTTACCATGTTCAATGCTACCGAATCGAGTCTTAATTGATAGCGCGCCGTCTTTTCCAGCTGATGCTTCAGCACCTGTGAAATTCAAAATAATTTTACCTGGATCAATTCCTGGCTGTACATGGAAATCATAACGAGGATTTGCTCCATCAAATGAATACACGATATCAATCCCATCATATACCTGTGGTATGCGAACGGTTGAATATGTAGGGACATTGAGTCTCCATTCATTTGAATGCTTCCCTCTGAAATAATTCACGATTGTCGGACTTTGAACTTCTCCAAATCCCTTCGGAATCAATGCGCCGGGCATTGTCATCTCAAAGGCATGACCCTTTTTGGTTTTCAATCCATGAGGATTACGGTCAACTGTATATAAGTCATGAACAATTCCTTTTTCAGTTATCCATACATTCATGGATGGTGTTTTAGCCATATAATGAACAGTTGCAGGCCACTGTCCCACATTGGGGATAAATATTCCTTTTTGTGGAATATTTGTGCTTGCCATCATATGTGACATTGAAAAAAGAAAGAGAACAATGCAAAAAGAACGAAGGGTTTGTCTTAATGACATAAGCTACAACTCCGACTAACTATAAAATTATAAATTTAACGATGTAAAACAAATGGCGTTACACTTGAATTTTCGCCATTTAGACAGAGGAAATAAACACCTTTTGGTAACAAGCTTTTTTCTATACGAATAAAGCTATCACCTATAAGACCAGTAAACACATTCCGACCTTGCAAGTTAAGCAGAGAAAATGTATGAATTGCTTGATATTTTTCTCCGCAAATTTCAAAGTGTATTGCACTTTCATCTTCAGACATTAGGATGCCCGTCTCCTCTGACAACTCATCAATCGAAACAGGTCCTTCAATTTCTTCTATTGCTGATTGCAAATGATCTTTCAGCAAAGTTCGGGAAGTATCTGAACCAATGACGATATAAGCAATCACGGAATCGCCGGGAAGCAATGCTTTTTCGAACTTTGCTCCGCAAAACATTGATATATCGCCACTTGCACCATACTGTATACTGTTTCCTGCTTGTAAGAGAGCTGTGAACTCTTGATCTGTTCCCGAAAAAACAGTTGCATTCATGCCTGCAACTTGTGGCTTGAATGCAGTTTCTTTCACGGGAGCAAAACACAAAATCCCTACAAAAGGATGAGGAAATCCTGCAAAACGACCATTTCTCCAAGAAATTTCAGCATCGGCTCTTCCCAACATGTGATTTGGAATTGCTTCTGCGAAACGCTCAACTCTATTTTCTCTTCCATAATTACCAATATCCCAGTCACCAAAAATGCCAAATCCAGGATTGAATATTGGCGAATCGTTCATGTTTATCAGCGTAAACTTGAATGTCACACTATTCGGAGCAAGCTTTTCAATGGTTTGTTTGATCGAAATACCTATACGATTGCCACTTGGATTTAAACTATCAGTCAATATAGCGAATGCACCTTCTTTGGAATGCGCAAATCGAATTCTTGGCTCAAATCCTGAAGAACTTGGAAAACCTGTTATGATATTACCTGAAGATCCCGCCACTAGTCCACCATCATAAAGCATAGATCCATGATTTTTCAATATAAATCCCAAGCCATCGAATTGTTCATTCCCTGCACTACCTACGGTTCTGTCATTGACATATCCCAATGAGCCAAAATCACCGATTGAAAATGCCAAATGATCACTTTCAAAGTCGGTTATGACCGGAATTGGGCGTATGGGAATCAGTACTGTTGGAAGTGGACCATTATCCTCAAATATTTTTAACGAATGATAGAATTCCGCATCACTTTTTTCCTCGATGATCATTCGAAACACAATGCTTGAATCTGTGGTACCAATTCCAATTCCATTAATAAATCTAAGGGTGTCCAATAGTTTGAAAGGTCTGAAGAATGTTTCCAACGCTGAAAAGCGAAGGACAATCATCTTGGCATCTCTGTCGCTAATATTTTTAATGAACAATTTTAAAAGTATGGTATCACCAACTGCTTTTCTTTGAACATCATCCAAACTCCAATCCACTTTGAGATATGGTCTTTCGAGTGGTGATTCCTGCAATGCACGCTGTATATTCACTCTTCCGGGGAGGAATCCAGTAAGAAAGGTATTCGCCAAATCAATCGGATCTGCCGTAGCCTTTAGATGCTCTTCAATTACTTCCATGGAAGCCAATGGATATTTTCCATGTACCAATGCAACACAACCTGCTATGATTGGGGCGGCAAATGAAGTACCATTCATCGTAGTATAGGTGAAATCGAAATTGTCTGTTGTACGAACATTGTATCCAGGCGCCATGATGTCCATAGACCATCCCCATGAAGAGCCCATGGATTTTGCATCTGAGATATCGGTTTCTCCCACTGACATCACTCCGCGATATGATGCGGGGTACACAGGAGCGCGATTATTGTCATTGCCTGATCCGGCAACAATTAAGACATTCCTTTCAACTGCAAAATCAATGATGCTTTGATTGATTTCCGAATAGGAATTGGCTGAGCCCCAACTGCAATTCAAAACAGGGAAGCCACGCATGATTCCATAGAGAATTCCTTCATATCCATATTCTACTCTGTCTGAACCTTCTTTACCGGCCTTGATTGGAAAAAATCTGCATTTGGCACCTACTCCTGCAATGCCTTTTGCATTGTTCCAAGTTGCCGAAGCCACTCCTGCGACAGTTGTTCCATGTCCATCATAATCAAGAAAAGTACTACCAGCAGGTGTACCATCATTCGGCCATGCAAGATTGACTCCTCGATAATCATCCATGAAACCATTTTGATCATCATCAATGCCATTATTCTCGATTTCTGAACGATTGATTGAGATATTGTCCTTCAAATCTTCGTGATTTTGTAGAAAACCATTGTCAATGATGCCTATGACAATCGATGAGTCTCCTTGATATAAATCCCAACCTTCAAATGCTTTAATCGTGCTCAGAAAATTTTGCTGAACTAGATATGTATCATCAGGCCTGAATAATATCTGTTCTGAAAATCGAGGTTCTGCTACTTCAATGAGATCAATCTCATTCTTGAGAACTTTCAATACTGCTGATATTGAAATCCCATCAGGAATGCTCATGGTATATGTGCGAGACAATCTCTCATGAGCAGGCTTTATGTGCAATCTTGTGGATTGGTCACTTGTATAGGGAATCCGAAGCGGCAGCGGAAGTATATGATTGAATGTGGATGCGGACAAAACGGGAAGGGTTGATTGAGAAAGTTGTATCTGTAGATCGTCTAGTGTTTTGAATGGTTTCAGGCGAATATTCATGGATTGAGTCTGCATGATATTCGATTGTATGCCATGAGCATGAGAATGAAAACTGAGGAGCATGCCGATTATGCCGGCAATCAATTTCCAGGTAGTACTTGCTATATGTAGAGAAAGATTATTCATGATACTTGCAAAGACAACTCTTTTGAGCTTTTGTTTCTATGGTAATGTAAATTGAGCACTTGCCCCATTTGTATTCACATTCCAGAAAATTGTTTTTTTGGTAATTGGGTCAATTGCGAAAAACGATTCATCAGCTGTGGCTTCAAAACGCAAGATTGAGAAGCCGGCGAAATGGATGATTTTACCAGATACAAAACCTGAATCATAAAAGCGTGATAATGAAATTCGAATGCTTCCGATTGAATTTCCGGGGTCAATGATTAGACCAATATCCGTGAACACATAGCGATTGCGTTGTAAGGGATCAATTACATTGGAATCAATATAGAGGATAATCCTTCGCTGAACATCTGATATTTGATTGATTCTACAGAGTATTTCCAAGCTGTCACCTTCAATCTCAAGTGAAATTGAATCAACACTAAATGGTGGAGTTTGCACTAAGGTGATTGGATTGACTATGACCGGCATGGCTCCATCGGAGCGCACTGAAAACCGTTTGACATTTGAGTATCCCGGCTTGGAATACAATATGGTATAAGTACCTTTGGGTATGAGATTCAAAGTCCATCTACCGGCTGTATCGGTTAAAGTCTCAAATCCGGTACCTTCAAGTTTGACGAGTACCAAATTCTTGTTTATGGCAAATGAGTTGTCTTCTGAGAGAAGTCGCACTGATCCCCTTAATTGGCTTCCCGGTAATTCATCCGAGGATAATACTCTGCTGTCCATGCATCCCATGCAGGAAAGAATAGTGGAAATCACAATTGTGAGATATAAGAAATATCGATGAATTCTATCAATCATGGCTTAAAATACAGAATTTAGGACATCAGAGAAAGGGAATACTGATTGTCGTTTCCTTATGATAAGTGTATCTTTGTGCGGATTTTCCAACATTTTTTTAGTTGAAAATGATATTGTTACTTGTTCTAACACTCTTCATGCAAATCGAATTGAATGGTCAAGGAAGACCGCTCAGCGAGAATGAATATCTGCCACAAGAAAAACGCCTGAAGAATATTCGAATGCTCACATTTGAAGGCGAGAATGCCGAGGCATATCTTTCCTATGATAATGCTTCTTTGGTTTTTCAGAGAAGAGGCCCTGATGAATCATGTGATCAAATCTATGTAATGGATATTACAGGTAATCACATGAAAAGAGTTTCCAATGGTCAAGGTAGAACAACTTGCTCATATTTCCTTCCTGATGGCTCAATCATTTATGCCACAACGGCATATAATGATCCAATTTGTCCTCCGCCTCCGGATTTTTCCAAAGGTTATGTGTGGCCACTCTATCCAACATATGATATCGTGAGAGCTGATACTGCAACAGGAAAGATTCTGTCCACAATCATTAAGGGAAATAATTATGATGCAGAGGCAACTGTTTCTCCTGATGGCAAGACTATAGTCTATACTGCAATCATCGATGATGATATTGAACTGTTTACCTGTAATGTGGATGGAACCAATATTCGAAGAATCACCCATGCGCCCGGCTATGATGGCGGTGCTTTCTTTAGTCCGGATGGCAAGAAGATCGTATTCAGAGCTTCAAGGCCGATAGGAGAAGATCTTGAAAAACATACAGCACTTGTGCGTGAAAATCTTGTACGACCCTCAAAACTTGATATCTATGTCATGGATATTGATGGTTCCAACATTATTCGGGTCACAAATAATGGAGCCGCGAATTTTGCTCCTTTCATGCACCCTGATGGAAGACGCATCATATTTTGCTCAAACATGGATGATGCAAAAGGCAGAAATTTTGATTTATTTCTGATCAATAGTGATGGAACAGGACTGGAACGCATCACCTATTCCGGCGAATTTGATGGCTTCCCGATGTTCACATCCGATGGAAAAAAACTGGTCTTTTGTTCAAATCGATTGAATAAAAAGTCAGGCGATACCAATGTCTTCATTGCTGATTGGAATGATTAATCCTCACTTTTGGATGCTGTAATTATGCATGCACAACATGTCAATAAACCTTGGTGGCATATATCACTGACCAAGCAGATTCTCTTTGGACTTGTCTTCGGGGTTTTTCTCGGTTGGATCGCTCCCGAGTTTTCATCTTCACTTTCATTTATGAGAGATATCTTTCTCAATTTGATCAAGTCCATTATTGCTCCATTGGTTTTTTCAACAATCGTTATTGGAATTGCCGGTGGTGGAGACCTGAAAAAAGTTGGAAGAATGGGAGCAAAGTCGATTTTGTATTTCGAGATTGTGACTACGATTGCTTTATTTCTTGGACTTGCTGTGGTCAATATTGTACAACCCGGACATGGAATAGTGCTGAATGGAGATCCTGGTTCACTCGGAATCATCGCACAAAATCATCCCAAAACATTAATTGAAACTATAGTTCATATATTTCCTTCCAGCATCATCGATGCAATGGCCAAAGGTGATGTACTGCAAATAGTCGCATTTTCCATTCTCTTTGCGATGGCATTGACTGCCATTGGAGATCGCGGAAAGCCGATAGTGGCAATATGCGATTCACTGGCGCAAATCATGTTCAAGTTCACCGGATTTATCATGATGTTTGCCCCATTCGGAGTTGGCGCTGCAATGGCTGTCACAATAAGTCATCAAGGATTGGGCGTTCTTGCAAATTTGGGAATGTTGGTATTATCACTCTATATAGCTCTCGTCCTTTTTGTAGTGTTCGTTCTTGGTGCAGTGGTTCTTCTTTTCCGCGTACCTCTCAAGCCTTTTCTCAAAGCGATACGAGAACCATTCATTCTAGCATTTGTGACCACAAGCAGTGAGTCTGCTCTTCCCAAAGCAATGCAAAATATGGAGCGACTCGGTGTTCCAAAGCGCATAGTTGGATTTGTGATGCCAACCGGCTACAGTTTTAATCTTGATGGAACAACACTGTATCTGGCTATGGCTTCGGTATTTGTTGCTCAGGCAGCCGCCACCACCATTCCGGGATTCACCTTCACATTTGAACAACAAATCATGATGATGTTATCACTCATGATCACATCGAAAGGTGTTGCAGCCGTTCCAAGGGCTTCACTTGTCATTTTGCTGGCTACTCTTTCTTCTTTTTTGCCACCCGGCATTGGTGCATTGGGCGTGGCAATGATTTTTGGGATTGATGAATTGATGGATATGGCCAGAACTTCTGTAAATCTACTCGGTAATTGTCTGGCAACAGTAGTAATTGCTCGCTGGGAAGGTGAATTCAATGATGAGAAAGCAGAGGTATTTGGAACGGATCAAGAGATATTGGATCCTGCGCTCATGCAATGATGCGAGGCACTCTTGCTGAAATTGCTGTTGTGATTTCATAGGGAATGGTATTGAGCAGAGAAGCCAAATCTTCGGCACTTTGCTCGGTACCATTGTCATTTCCGATGAAAGTTACAGATGATCCTACCTGAATATTAGAATCACCCAAATCAACCATGCATTCATCCATGCAGATATTTCCCACGATTGGAAATTTCATTCCATGTATGATGCAGTGCAATTTGCCGGTCAATCCACGAAACAAACCATCACCATAGCCAATAGGTATAGAACCAATAATTGTATCCTTTTCGGCAATGAATGATCTGCCATAAGAAACATATTCACCTTGTTTTACTTTGCGAATCGACATCACGGTTGAATGCAATGAAAGTATGGGTTGTAAACCGGGGAATAATCCTTTTATCGGGGAATAGCCATAGATGGAAAGTCCAGGCCTTGCAAGATTTCCAATACTCTCAGGCATGCGCATGAGTGCAGCTGAATTACCAATATGAATGAATTCAGGATTCAGATTCAATACTTCCAATTCTTTCAAACATGCTGTAAACAGATCTTTTTGCTTAAGCATGAATGACATATCATCTGCATCTGCTGTGGCAAAATGAGTACAAATACCTTTCCAATGCAAACCTGGAGTTTGAAGGATTGTTTGTACCATCGTGACTGTTTCTTCAGGCATAATTCCATCACGATGCATTCCTGTATCAATAAAGACATGCACAGAAATTCTGGTATTTCTCGATAATGCCTTTTCATTCAATGTCGAAATTGTTTCTCGAGAACAGATGATTGTCTCAATTCCATATTCGATCAAAGCATCCAATTCTTCAGGTTCCGGTGGAGTCATGAGAATGATCGGCATTGTAATTCCTGCCTGACGAATCATCACTCCTTCGGATGCAAATGCAATTCCTAGAAAATCAATACCTTCTTCTTGGGCAATTCTGGAACAATCTATGATGCTATGTCCATAAGCATTAGCTTTGACCATGGCCATGATTGCAGTTCCTTGAGGAAGGCTATTTCTGATGATGCGAATATTCGATCGCAGTGCATCTGAATTGATGCGAACATATGTTGAGCGTGTTGACATAACAATCAGAGAAGTTGTTCTTTGTGTTGATTACGCAATGCAGTCACTATGGATTTTACATCTTGTGCTTTATCCGTTGGACAAACCATGATTGCATCGGGAGTGGAAATGATAGTCATACCAGTGACTGAATGTGTTGTAAGCATCACTTCGGAATTGGCATTCCACACTATGCTGTCTTTTACATCGATTGCCAGACAATTACCGGAGATGATATTGCCTGAAGCATCTGTATCTCCAAGTCTGGACAAAGCATCCCAAGACCCTACATCATCCCATGTGAAAGAAGCGGGAAGAACCACCACATTATTGATTCTTTCCATGATACCATAATCAATGGATGTCGCTTCCAATTGACCAAATGAATCTATAATCTGCATTGAAGAAAGTGGATATCCATTCAAAAAACAATCATAGAGAGATTCCATTGCAGTAAATGAATCAGGCATGGCAATATTCATGGCTTCGGCAAATGTATCGAGTCTGTAAAAAAACATCCCGCTATTCCAGTAAAAACCTCCTTTGGAAATATAGGCAAGGGCATCTTCCATTTTGGGTTTTTCTCTGAAACTTCGCACAACTTTCAAATCACCATCATGTATTGATTCACCGGATTCAATATACCCATAGCCCGTTTCGGGTCTGGATGGTGGTATTCCAAATGTCACAATGTCTTTATGTTCTGATGCATGACTGAGAGCTTTGCGTATATCTACAGCAAATACTTCTGCAGGTCTGATGAAATGATCTGCGGTAAACACTCCGATTGTCAATTCACTTGCAGGTACTTGAAATCTGGAGCGAATGATTGCATATCCAAGTGCCAAACATGGAGCTGTATTCCTTTTAGCTGGTTCGGCGATGATATTTTCTTGTGGAATATTAGGCAAGGCTTGAATGATTGCATCCCTCAAAATCTCACCGGTGATGATGAAAATGTGCTCTTTGGGAATGACATGCGAAATTCTGTCAACTGCTTCGGCAAGCATAGTTTGATTGGAGAAGAGTGTTAGCAATTGCTTGGGATGATGTTTTCTGCTCAATGGCCAAAAGCGTTCACCCGAACCGCCTGCCATAATGAGTGCTATGTGCTTCATGATGATTTCTTGATGAGTAATTCTGCAATTTGAACAGCATTTGTGGCAGCGCCTTTTCGAAGATTGTCTGCCACAATCCATAATTGTAAACCCGCCGGATTGTCTGCATCTTTTCTAATGCGTCCAACAAATACATCGTCTTTTCCGCTTGCCATGACAGGAGTTGGGAAAGCATCTGCCACAGCATCATCAATCACGGTCAAACCCGGAAATCCTGAAAGACATTCATGGATATCATCTATGGTCCATGGTTTCTCAAGTTCCACATAGACAGATTCGCCATGTCCACCGGTTGATGGAATGCGTATGCATGTGACTGCAATAGGTAATTCAGGCATGGAGAAGATTCTACGAATCTCTCTTTTCATTTTGAGTTCTTCTTCGGTATCACTTCCGCGAATGTCATTTGGTCTGGAATGAAAAACTGTATTGAATGCAAGTTGATGTGATGAGATTCGATTATTAGGAATGCGACCCAGCAATTCATCTTGTAATTGATCAATACCTTTTTGCCCGGCACCTGAAACAGATTGATAGGTGGATACTATCATGCGTTTCAAACCGAATTTCTTTCGAATCGGTTCAAGAGCAATGACTAATTGTATGGTGGAGCAATTTGGATTGGCGATGATACCATGATGGAGCATGGCATCATCTGGATTGACTTCTGGTACCACAAGTGGTATATCGGGTTCCATTCGGTAGGCGGAGGAATTATCAATCACGGTACATCCCGCATTTACCGCAATCGGTGCATAAGCACTACTAAGTACTCCGCCTGCCGAAAAGAGCGCAATATCTATGGACTCAAAAGAATGCTCATTCAATTGCTGAACGGTGAGCCACGAACCGCGAAATTCCATTGTTGTTCCTGCGGATTTTTCCGAGGCAAGCAATGTGAGTGAATCTACGGGGAAGTTTTTTTCTTCCAATACTTTGAGTATCGTTCTTCCAACCAAACCGGTTGCTCCAACGATTGCCATCTTGAATCCCATATGATCTTTATGCTGCAGTAAATTAACGGAATTAAAATGCTTTCAAATATATGTAATTACTTTGAGTTCTATTCATTAACACAAAAACATTCTCGTGATTTTTAGAGGATGAGCATTCGTTTCCAAAATGGAATTGTTGTCGTGAATGTTGAATATGATTCTTCTGCATGAATGCGTGTAATATTGAATGTACCATAGCCGTGAAATTCCATCCATTCGGCAATCCAGTCAATCGCATCTTCTTCATGTTTAATCGTAGCCAAAAGAAAGAGTGCTGTATCTTTGTTTATGATGATTCCTGATCCTGAATGAAGAGAAGGAATCACATGTTCATCGTGGCCAATAGCTTCTTCGAGGAATGCAATGAGAATCAATGTATATTCTTTCAAAGCACGATCTGATGCGGCATTGCAGGCTATGGGTTTGATTTGTTCAGCAATCAAGAGATTGAGCAATCCATCCTGAACTTCTGATTGATCAAGGTTGAGCGAAGAAGATATCATGCTTGCTGTAGAATATCCTGATTCCAATTCACCAATGATGCGAAGATGGGAATCATCATCCAATGTTATTGCCCGGCAACCAGGCAATGCAATGTCATGCAAAGAAATCTCTTGGGAAAGCACTCTGGCAAAATGCATATGGTCAAATGGGGATTCGATATCTCTGACACCCTTGGCATAGATATCCCAACGAAACATGGTATTTCGTATAAGATCTTTATACATCTCAAATTGAATGAGATCTTCACCGATATCAAGTATTTCTTCAAATCCTTCGGGTAATGCGATCTCTCCGATATTCAGAAAAAACGGCAATTGTCCAGCAAATGTCAAACCTGAATCATTCATTTTTACATTCATTTCTTTGAACCACAAAGGTGTCCAATGATCGGCATAATATTCATGAATGATATATCGCATGTCATGTTTGGATAATTCTTCGATGAATAGTCCGGCCGATGGAACAACTTTCATGTATTCACTTTGCTTTTCGTGCATCCATTGAAGAAAACCTATTCCTTGTTCCGCATTATAAAAGGGATTATCGGAAAGATGTAAGGAATATTCCCTAAACATCATCCGCAGAGGCTCAAATACATGCCATCCTGGATAGGCATTATAGCTCACTAAGGCAAGTCCATTTTGAGTCAAAGATCCTTCAATGATACGATGAATAGACTCTCTCACGGGTTCATGCACCCATGTATATAATCCATGCATGACGATATAATCAAAGGCTGGTAGCGATGCGACAGTCGTGATATCAGCACATTGAAACACGCAGTTCTTTATGCCAAGTTTTTCTACTCTCTCTTTTGCAAATGCAATATGTTCTTCATTGAAATCAATACCGGTAAACAGTGCATCAGGATTGGCAGAGGCAAAAATGAGTAATGAATGACCTGTTCCGCATCCAAGTTCACAATAAGTGAATGCATGTGCATCTGGCACTTGAAAACCGCGCATCAAAGCCGTGCATCGAATGGCATGTGGATTCAATTCACTGAAAAAGGTGTCTGTATAGGGTATTTTGTCGAGCATTGAAATCATTTACGAGTGAAACTTGCCAAGCGCATGCAAATCATGTCTTGAATATTCCGAATAATTCCGTCAGGTATGGTAAATCCATTGATCATAATGGAGAATGCTAAGTCTTCGCCATCTCGGGTTTTTGCATATCCGGAGAGACATGATACATTATTCATGGATCCAGTTTTTGCGATTACTTGTTGTTGTGCAAGTGATTTGAGCATGCGATTATGTAAAGTCCCCGGCATGCCTGGTTTGGCAAGTGATGCTCTGAAGACTTCTTTATAAACAGATCTATGTACTTTCGACAGTAATGTAGTTTGTTGTTGCGCGCTGAGCAGATTCAACCGGGATAATCCTGAGCCATCAACGATCGAGCATTGCTCCGGCATGATTCCAATGGTGGAAAGATATTTTTTGATACTCTCGGATCCCTTTGAAAAAGACCCTTCGCCGAATTGTTCTTTACCCATAGTCTTGAACAGCATATCGGCTCCAAGATTATGACTGAATGTATTGATGATATTGATGATGGAAGAAATCGGTGGTGATACATGAGTGAAAATCTGCTTTAACTCAACATAATTGATTGGTCCATCTATCAATTCATTTCGAAGAAGTGAGCCACGAATTCGTATTCCCATTTTTTCAAGTCTTTGCTTGAACACATGTAAAAAGTATTGTACGGGATCATCTATGCTGAGACCGATAGAAGTTGAAGGATCAGCACTTGTTTTTTTAGTGGATGATATTGGATCGGGAAGTGCAACCGCTCCCTGAATATCAATGACACCTGAGCGTGGATCAGAGTCAGTTTCCAAAAGCGTAGGCGTATTCGATTGAACTGTCATCACATTATTCACAATTCTTAGATATGAATTGTCGGGAATGATTGTCAGGCGTGAATAATCTCCTGCTTTGACTCCGGATTTGAATGACAATTCAACTTTATTGTCATAAAAGGATATTGCAGAAATAGGCGCTGAATATGGATAGGGTATATCATCTATTGCCCAGCCCGGACCAAATGATTCATTGTCAAAATATCCATGATCCAGAACGATGTTTCCCTTGATGGATGTAATGCGTAATGAATCCAGTATGAGAGCAATATTATCCAAAATTACGCTTGGATCCTTCATATACATCAAACTCATACTTGGGTCACCGGAAGCGCGAATAATGATGTCACCATCCAATTCACCAGAATCTTTGATTATACCATCAATATATATACGAGTGGCATAATGAAAGTCCGCACCCAATACTTCCAATCCTGCTGCAGTGGTAAAAAGCTTCAATGTTGAAGCCGGAATCAATAAGATATTGGGATTTTTCTTGTAAAAGGTTTCGCCAGTTTCAAGATTGATGACAGAGATACCAATCGATGCATTCGATAGTTCAGATACTGACAGAATATCTTCTACATCTTCTTGTAGATGCCGAATAGCGAATTGTCCATTCTGTTGTTTTTTGTCAATCTTGATGGAATCAGAACTTTGCTTATTGGATTGAGCAAATATGTTTGAAAATGCAATGAACAAAGCCGAAATGGCATAAAAAAGAGTTCTCATAATGTCTTATACTCCGCTAGCACATTGCATGCAAATTCATAGGATGACAGTGTGCCTTCTTCTCGCAGAATGTTCATGGAATCCAAAATCTCCTCCATTGAAATACCAATATTCAATGAACCTCTGAGATGCGATATGAATTGATGTCTCCATTGTCCTAAAGCAAGAATGACAAGATTGATGAGTTCTCTGTATCTAATATCCAAACTTGGTCGGGAAAGTGTTTTACCATAACCGTCAAGTATCATCCAACGGGCTAGATCGGGTGATATGATTGTCATTTTAGACATCATTTTATCAAAGACAGAGGTATAAATCTCTTTGCATAATTGTGTCCCTCTCTGTTCAAAAAGTTCAGGATTGCATTCTTCATTTGATGTATCAATCGGACCATATATGGAATATAAAGCATTGAGTCCTTCAATGGAAGCAGGATACCCCGCAAAGAGATGAATCTGTAGTATAGCCTCATAAATTTCCTCATGAGGAATAGTACATTCATGCGCTTTTTGAAGATGTACATTGACTCGCTCCATATTATTCGAAGCAAGAGCAATCACAATACGAAGGAGAAGATTTCTGTTTTGTTCAATCATGTGGATGTCGGCCGGATAACAATGCTGATAATGCTGTGCTTAATTGGATTCCTGCTTTTGCGCGATGACTCATCGCATTTTTCCTTGATGAATCCATTTGTGCAAATGTCTGTTCTTCGCCATCAGGAATGAAAATGGAATCATAACCAAATCCTTGGTCTCCAGCTTCTTCTTTGGTAATAACTCCTTCACAAATTCCTTCAGATGAAAAAGATATATCATGCGACATGAAATGGAGAACAGTGCGGAATCTAGCTTTGCGATTGTCATGCATAGTTAATTCATGGAGGAGTTTTTCTCTATTCGCTTTGTCATTTCCATGTTCACCGGCATATCTTGCGCTCATTACTCCGGGTGACATATTGAGAGAATAGACTTCGAGTCCAGTATCATCAGAAATCACGGGCATTTGAGTCATTTCAAAAAGAGCTTTTGCCTTGATGAATGCATTTTCTTCCAATGTTGCACCTGTCTCATCTATATCAGGCGAATCTTCACCGAAATATGACCTCTGAGAAATGAGTTCTATCGGCAAAGAAAAACTTGCAAAAATACCAGCTAATTCTTCGATTTTATGGGTATTATTTGAGGCGATTAATAATTTCATGAAATGTATTCCAATATCTCATGCATTGCATGATTCAATCGTTGCAATTCTGCATCAGTATAAAGAACCATATGTCCTATTCGAACAACTTTTGATTTCCATTGTTCTTGTCCACCAGCCACTATAATGCCTTTTTGTTTCAATGATTCAATGATCTTCTCTGATTTTCTATGATGCACAATACTTACCCCATTGGAATGAAATGCAAGATTCATCGTGCAATCTCTCCATTCAGAAATCATATTCCTAATATTCACTGCTTGTTGCATCAATAGGGTTTGATAATTTTCATGAAGAAGTATCTGAGTACAAGAAGAGTGGAGCGCCGAAAGAATTGGTAGAGGAGGCGTGAATGCAGGTGTATTATTACGCGAGGCATGAATCAAACTATGAAGATTATGCACCATGCTTCCTTGTACTCTGCTTTGCTCAATATTGTCTTGTATATGTTCTGAAGCTCTTCTGCTGAATGCAATGATGCAAGCCCCCGGAGGTGATGCCAATGCTTTTTGAGATGCACTGAATAGACAATCAATGCCAAATGACTGCATGTTTATATTCTCGAGAAGTAAACTACTCACGGCATCAACAATGATGAAAGTTTCGGGTGACTGTTTTGTGATAATAGAACAGAAACGCTCAAGAGGAATGGTGATTCCGGTAGATGTCTCTGTATGTGTAATCCATATAGAATGAAAGGATTCAGTAGAAAGCAATTGCTCGAGTTTTTCTTCGGAAAAAGATTCACCCCAATCAACTGTAATTGTTCGAATATCATGTCCAAATACAGTACCCAATTCGGTCCATCGAGTGGAGAACCGACCATTGACAAGCATGAGAATTTTGGATTGATTTGGTACCAAACCACGCATTATAATTTCAGCTCCAGTTGTTCCGGAGCCAGGAGCAATCACAATATCGTCATCGGTCTTGATGATCTTCCGTAATGATGCTTTCAACTCTTCATGCACAACCGTGAATTGTTCAGATTTATGATAAAGTAATGCATGCATCGCTTGACCCGTTCTATCAGAGATTGGAACAGGTCCGGGAGTGAAATGCAATGTATTGGAGTCAGGCATCAGAGTTCATCAAAATAGTATATTGCAAAGTTATTGTTTTGAATTCATTTTAGCGCTTTTTCTCCATGCAAATCGAACATTCTATAGTACTCATCACTGGTGCTTCATCAGGAATTGGACTTTCCTTGACAAAACAATTCCTTCAAAAGGGAGCTATTGTCTGTGCCTTTTCCCGAAGAGGTGTTCCTGAAGATGTAACAGATCAATTTCCGAATACTCTCATGGATTATATAGGTGATATTGGAAAGGTACAAGATGTAAAAGCCTGCATGGATGCAATTGGCAAAAGATTCGGTTCGCTGAGCATCGTTATTGCAAATGCCGGCATGGCGCATTTTGAGAATCTTGCGGAAATGAAAGATGAAATTGCAGAAGAGATGGTGTCCACCAATCTTCTTGGGGTATTCTATACCGTTAAATATGCATTTCAGTTATTATCGAATGTTACAGGACCGAAAACCATTGTAGGCATACATTCCATTGCCGCAACAACCGTATTCAATGGAGCTTCTGTGTATTCAGCAACAAAAGCAGGAACGCTTGCCATGATGCGCTCTTTCAGGGAAGAAGCACGATCTCATGGAATCAGCGTGATTGATGTTCTGCCGGGTGCAACACGCACACCGATTTGGTCGAAAGACATGTTGAACGATAGAGGAAATGACATGATGGATCCGGATACCATTGCCAAGATCATCATTTCTGCATTGGAGCAGGGAAGAACTGATGAAGATTCAATCACGCATATTGATGAAATCGTCATCAGGCCTTGGATCGGAAACTTATGAATGATTAATCATATCATCGAGTTTTACAAAAGCATCAATTACTGATTGTTCTGAAATATCACTTACTTTGTCTGTTTCTGAAAATATTCGGATATTTTGAACACGGAAAGGTGCCCATTCATTTTTAACATCTTCCGAAAGGGCACAATACAAACCAATGATTGGACAATTGGCTACGCTCGCTAAATGAAGAAATCCCGTGTCTGGAGAAATAGTTATAGCAGCATATGTCAGTGCTTCACCAACTTCTAAGATGTGCCTACCAATTGGATAATATTGTATACTTGGAATATGTTGTTGGATTAAATCAATGAGATAGTAATCTTTTTGTATTGCAAAGAGTAAAGGTTCTTTTCCTGTTTGAATAATATATTTGATCAATGAAACATACGATTCAATATTCCATTGATTGCGTGCTTGTCCGACTGAAATATTTAAAGCAATAAATGGTTTTTCAGATAGACCTAATTCCATAATTGTATTTTTTGCATCTTGAACTTGTTGTTGAATTGAAGGCAGTATTGGATTTACAGTACTTGTTTCTATATCCAAACCGAAGGTCTCATTTGCAAGCATCAACATTTTATCCCACATAGATTCTTCAGAAGCAGCTTTTTTGGATTGAGCTGAAAAATATACTTCATATTGATTGCCAAAATAGACAGAACTACTAAGGGTTATAGGATGTGATAGTAAAGATGTAAGTATGCCATTTTTTGATGCTTTCGATGTCAAACAATTAATAATTATATCGTACTTGTTCTTACGGATATTGCGTATGACTCCAAGGAATGAAAAAGGGGAATTTTGAATATTTTTATCAACGATGTGTACATTATCGATGAAATCACAGCACTCAATAAAAGATACATTTGCATTGGTACACATGACATGTATCTCTGCATAAGGAAAATGTTCTTGTATTTTTTGAAACATTGGTATAGTACAAATCATATCCCCCAAACCATCATGTCGTAAAAACAGAATCTTCGTTCCCTTTGAAACATGAAAAGGATAAATCGCCTTTTTTGGTGAAAAAACGACTTTTGCAAGTATATGACCCAACTTTCTGAAGGGTGATTCGAGAAGATGTTTGATGTCTTTTCTTGAGACTCTTCGCTGATTCATCGCAATAACTCATAATTCCGATATTCAAATACTCTCTTGCCTGTTAGTCGCTCGAATGCATCGCATACAGCCACTGCAAAAGGTCTGGGCAAACTTCTTTTGGGATCAAAATGTTTGGTCCATAATCCATCTTCTTTGATTCTTTCCCGCATGATTTCGGGGTGAGTACCGGTAAAATCTCCAAGTTCATAACATGTTGGAAATTCTTCTGATATTGGAAGATGTTCTTCCAGCCATGCATCATCATGATATAATCTTCCAAAAGCCGCTTGCTTTCGGAGAAAAGCCGAAGGATTTCGTACCCAACCATAATGATAGACATGAACAGGAATGTCCAATACCCGTAATTTTCTAAACACAGATGCAGACTCCCGGACCCTGAACCCTTGTGCATCTTTCCAAGAGGTGATTGAACCTGTATTCTTAAATGCTCGAATCTCCTTTCGATACCATTGTCTGCCCATGCCGATATGCGCATAATCACCAAAAAAATGAAGATACTTGAAAAGTAGTCCTTCAATTTCGGGTCTTTTCTCTGCCTGTACTATCGAAGTTTTGAGCAATTCGATTTCCTTTTCATCCAAAACCTCATCGGCTTGCAGATATATGATCCAATCTCCCGAGCACTGTTCGAGTGCGATATTTGTCTGTTGCGCGAGGATTCTTCCACCTTCTCGCATTGAATCATCCCATTTTGTTTCTATGATTGTAATTTTTGGATTATCCAATGATTGCACATATTTCAGGGTGTCATCTTCAGAATTACCGACTGCAATCACCACTTCATCGCATATTGAAAGCAAGGACTGAAGCGATTCTTTGACGGGATAACCGAGTAAAAAGCCATTTCTGACAAATGTACAACCGCTGATTTTCATAGAAAGTCCACAATTCTTTTTAACAAATCTCTGCATTTGTTATCAATGTATATCAATGAAAAATCATAGTTTTGTCCAATTCTTATTTACTTATCGAACAAAATCATGAAAGTATATATTTTCCTATTGTCGCTCGGGCTTTTCGCTTCAACACAACTCATCAAAGCTCAGGAAGGTTATTATTCTATTTTTCCTGGTACAGTTGACATGTCTTGGGACTATACCGAAGACTTGAACATGTCAGCGTATATATCATCTACTTCCATGTTGAATCAAGACATTGAATATACAGTTACAGCTCTTGATATTCCGCAACAATGGCAAGATCTCATCACTACGCAATTTTGTGATGTTCAATCATGCTATGATTTTCGTTGGTTTAAACTGGGCGACAAAAAAGGAATGAAACTGTTTGCCAATCAAAAGAATGGAGTCTTGAAAGTAGATTTTCTTTTACCAATGGACACAGTTGTGACGATTCAACCAGGCTCTGCTGAAATTGCTCTTGCTTTCAACAGAAAAGGGGAAACAAAACAAGATACCCTCAGATTCTTGGTCAATAATCCAGCAACAGGCATCAAAGAATCAAATGAACAAAGCGGAATAAATATCGTGCAAATGCCGAATGAAACCGTTCAAATATCAAACAGCATTGGAATTTCTGAAATTAAAATATATGATATCACTGGAACAATGCGTGAGGTTCATCATTGTGGAGATGCGCAACTTGCAGTGATTTCGATGCGTGAATTTACAAGTGGTTTATATCTTCTTCGCATGAAAGCCAAAGATGGAAAAGAATACTCAGCTACCATCATTCAATAAGAAAATCAGAATAATTCATTCAAAGACTCGAACTTGTTTCGGGTCTTTTTTTTTATGAGAATGTGCTGAAATAATAATAGAGATAATTGAATATGCTCACTTTGCTTGAATAATAGGTGAGAATGATCCCGATGAATAGAGTCAATAATCCGGATCCACCGGCATATACATAGAGGGAGCGAATATCAAATACAACTGCAGTTGATTTGAGCATTCTTGCAAAGTACCACACAAATAAAGCAAGTATGAGAATCATGAGCCACATGGCTGATCCAGTTGCTGACAATACTTTAAAGAGAGCAAGTGCAATTGGTAGAAGAAGGAGGAAGGGAAGAGCAGACCACACGGAAATGGTAAATGCATCAATGAAGAGTAATCTTGTTCGAGAGATAAAAGCTGAAAACAAAATGATTCCTGCAACTCCTGCATGAGCGGCGATACCAATCAATGTAAAAAAGAAGAATCCAAGTTCAGGAGTCCATGTTATCTCATTCAATAATGTTCTGAAAAATCCTGTTGGGAGTAGAATCATATACAAGTATTCGGTGCCGAAGGAACTTCTGAACACAAATAGCATGGTGGAAAGAACAATTGCTAATGTCGCCGAAGAAAGAAGTCCTACGGACAATGTCTGACCCAATGATAGCAATCTTTGATCTCTGATATCTGAGTAGAAATTATACGGCCTGATCAAGGCTCGAAGCATATATTCTCTCAATCTTCGAAATTTACTGATGAGTATAAAAAATGCTATTCCTAAACTGAAGCTGAGTAAGATGAAAATGAGCGGTGTATCACTATTTGTGGTGCCTGATCGCAATAGTGGCTCTTTCTCATCATTTAACAATGCTTTGAACATTACATAAGACAATCTGGGTTGTCTATTGAGATCTGTCAAACCGCTTGTGCTTATATTCTGATCTTCTGGATCTGTAATCGTGATCGCTCTGGCAGTGATAAAATCATTGAAGCTCCAAATGATGATGCCTGCAACGGAAGCTTGTTGAACTGTGCGATATCCATCACGAATATATTGTGCTTGAGATTCAACCGAGAGAGGATCAGAAAAGCCATTGAGATTTTGGGGCTGCACAGGTTTGCCTAAATGCACGATCAAGGGTTGATTTTTGGCTAATGCTTTCAACCGTAGAATTTCTTTCAATTGACTTTCACCGGGCTCCCATCTAGTGGATGAACGGGCTATCAATAAGTCTGTATAGTGTTCATCAATCGTTTTTGTTCCAAATCGAATGGATTTATAGAGAATCTTTGAACTTACGGATCTGAACAGAGAACCAATTTTTTTTGTGAATGCTTTGCTTAGCTTCGAACTTTCTTGTAGTCCATCAGAAAGTCCATATCCAAAAAATGAAGGATTTCTGTCATAAGCAATTGCCATTCGACTAGCAATATTCGTGATGCGAACAAGAAAGTCTTCATCTTCCAACAGACCCGATGGATAATCATATACGGGAAGGTCGGACAAAATGAACATACCATTCACATTGCATTGATGAACAAAATAAGGGTGAGGATTGCCTGACTTGATTCGAATCGCATTCACACCCAAAGTTTTGAGAGAAAGTATGTCTCTCTGTATTTGCTGAGCAGTCATTGTTTGACCGAGACCCGACACATGCTCATAATAATCCACTGCTTTCAGAATAAATGGCTCATTATTCAGAAGAATAGAAGGCGTGCCATTCACATTGGCTGTCTTGGTCTTGTATAGTCCAACAGGTACTGTATAATCATCAATCACAGAACCATTATGTGTAATTCGGATGGACATCTCATAGAGATTGGGAGCTGCAGGAGACCATAAACCTGGATTGCTAATGCGAATATCCAAGGCTGTATTGATGGTTCGATCTCGCTCAATGATGATCGTTTTTTCAGGACTTGATGCAATCACTTCATCGGTTCCATAACGACGAAGTACGGCATTTACGGTAAATGAAATTTTCTTGAGAGATATCGCCCCATACATGTCCTCTCCGCCCAATCGTTCGATTGCACCAGATCTGATGGACAACTGCGTTGATAATTGACATGCAGTGAGATTGTCATTGAAGAATGTCTTTTGTTGTATATCTTCAACGGCAACATGCTGACTGCCAATCAACAGCATTTCACGAATGATTCCGGAATAGGATCTCTGAGCAAAAATATGTCTGGAAGCATGGGCAGGTGGAGGAGTGATTTGCATTTCAAGCAGATTCAATCCGGCCAATAATTTGGACTCAGGTAAGCGTATTGAAAATGGAGCCATGCCGGCAAAATATCTACCTACATATTTTCCATTCAGATATAACTCGATGTCTTCATTTGTCCCTAAAGAATGAAGAGACCAATTATACATATATAACTGCTTCTTATCGAATTTTATAGATCTTCTGAACCGTACTTTTCCAGCTTTTGTTTCCGACATCGGAAGTGTAACTTGTTCCCATGATGAACCATCATTCTCGCTTTTTTCCCAAATACCTGCCAGACTTCTCACAATTCTAGTTTGTGAAGGCATGAAAATTCGTAACTGCTCATTTGTGAATCGGGAATATGTTTGCTGAGCTTCGCACTCAGAAACAGTGAAAACCAATAACAAGAATGGAAGCGTACAAAAGTGTATAAGTCTTTGAAAAGAAACAGTCATCACTTGTCGTAAATAATTGCAATTTCAATATATGAGAGTGGCAAACTTACAATCTTTTTGCCGTTTTTCCACAATTGCAATCAAGACACTCCTTATTCATGGTATTGGAGGGGTCTGCATAGAAATCTGCGATTGTTTTTGCCACATATTGTATTTGATCATGGGTCAATTCCGGGAATATAGGCAATGCCAATACATCATTGGCGGCACAATCTGAGACAGGAAAATGCTGTCCGGAGGAAGGTAATTCTTGAAAACATGGCTGTTCGTGAAATGGAATAGGATAATACACTTCCGTACCAATGCCATGCCCGGCCAAAAAAGCACGCAAAGCATTACGATATTGAACTCGAATCACAAATTGATTGAAAATATGATGATTGGGCGCAAGCTCTGTAGTATTGGGCATACCGGGAAGCAATATGCGATTTGCATCATTGAATTCGGTATTCCCGGGTTCTTGCGATAAACCTAATTCTTGGAATAAACTAACATATAATGCTGCATTCGATCTTCTTGACTGATGCCAAGATTCCAAATGTGGAAATTTTATATTCAAAACTGCCGCCTGAAGTGCATCGATGCGAAAATTACCACCAACAAAGCCATGTTTATAGCGCTCTATCTGACCATGATTTCGCATTTGTTGCAAATGCACGAATAAGGCATCATCATTCGTGGTGATGAGTCCTGCATCACCAAATGCACCAAGGTTTTTTGTGGGATAAAAGGAAAAACATCCCATGAGTCCTATTGAACCAACCCGTCGACCATCAGCCATCTGTGTGCCGATTGCTTGCGCGCAATCTTCAATCACCGGAATATTGTGAGCATTTGCAATCTTCATGATTGCATCCATATCAGCTGCTTGACCATATAAATGAACAGGAATGATGGCTTTTGTCTTTTCTGTGATTGCCAGTTCAATGAGAGCGGGTTCAATCATGAATGTCACAGGATCTATATCCACAAAAACTGGTTCTGCATGCAATCGCGAGACCACGCCGGCAGTGGCAAAAAATGAATATGTGGGTAGAATGACCTGATCTCCCGGACCGATATTCAATGCCATGAGCGCCATCAGCAATGCATCCGTGCCGCTAGAAACTCCAAGTGCATATTTGGTTTTGCAATACTCAGCCGAAATCTGCTCCAATTGCTCAACTTCTTTTCCGAGAATGAGTGATTGTGATTCCATGAGTGAAAGAATCTTGGGTTCGATTTCACTGCGAAGCGTGGCATATTGAAGTTTGAGATCGAGCAGAGGAACATTCATGATTTGATTCGAATTTGTTCAAAAAAAAGTCTCGTCAATTTACGGAATATCACAGAAAACAAAGAAGCCCCAAAAAGGGGCCTCAATTATTTTACAAAAAGCATCTCTCGATAATTCGGCATCACTCGTAAAGCGTCGGGTAAAAGTCGCTCTATTTTATCTGAACATGTGCGCACTGTATTCATTGCGGGAATGACATGTCTGTGTACATGATGGGCTTTCTCATGAATAGACTCACCGCCGAGTTCCGCATTTGCCGTATGAAGGACAGTGAGCGCATCATGCAATTCATCACAAAGTGCTGTTAGATCTTTGATGCCGGTCAATACTGCATTACTGTGAATAGACAGTTCTTTCAATGAAATTGCAAGAGCAGATTGTTCCTTGAGTACGGACATCGCCCCGGGTAATATCATGGTGGAAGCAATCCATTCTGTTGTTTCGCCTTCGATATTGATTGTTTTGAAATAATGATCAAACATCACCTCAGCTCGAGCATCTAATTCTCTTTTGGATAGCACATGGTGTTTTTCAAACAATGCGATATGATATGCAGAATCCAAAAGCGGTATGGCATTCATGGTATCGGGAAGATTCAGCAAACCTCTTCTTTCTGCTTCTTCTTTCCATTCATCAGAATATCCGTCACCATTGAATACAATTCTCTTATGCTTGGCTATGATATCGGAAAGCAATTCTAGCAAAGCTGATGAGAAGTCTTTTCCTTGCTCAATCTTGCCATCTAATTCAGCTGTTAATTCCATGATTGCATCTGCAATGATCGTGTTTAGAACCGTGATGGGGAAGGATGATGACTGTGAAGATCCAACGGCACGGAATTCGAATTTATTTCCTGTGAATGCAAAAGGTGATGTGCGATTACGATCTCCAGCATGTCTTGCCAAATGAGGTAGCACCGGTGAACCTAATCCCAAAAGACCCGCTTCTGGAGTTGTATTTGCGATGCCTGTTTCAATTTGTTCCAAAATGGAACTCAGTTGATCACCCAGAAAGATGGATATGATCGCAGGTGGTGCCTCATTTGCTCCCAAACGATGATCATTGGCTGCAGATGATACGCATATTCTGAGCAGCGCCTGATATTGATCAACAGCTTTTAAAACTGCTGAACAGAAAAAGAGGAAAATCATATTTTCTTGTGGCGTATCGCCGGGATCAAGCAAATTCATGCCGGTATCGGTGCTTAGAGACCAATTTGTATGTTTTCCGCTACCATTCACACCTGCAAATGGTTTTTCATGCATGATGCAGACAAGACCATACCTGCGCGCGGTGTTTTTCAATATTTGCATGAGCAATTGCTGATGATCAGCCGCAATATTCGAATGTTCATACAGCGGAGCGATTTCATATTGTCCGGGTGCCACTTCATTATGTCTTGTTTTAACCGGCACGCCGAGTCTGTACAATTGATATTCCGCATCGGCCATAAAGCTTAATACACGCTCAGGAATAGACCCGAAATAATGATCTTCTAGTTCTTGACCACGAGGTGGTTTTGCTCCGAACAATGTTCTTCCACAGAGCATGAGATCTGGTCTGCGATAGAAGAATTCTTCATCAATGAGAAAATATTCTTGTTCAAGTCCAACGCTAGAATGGACCTTCTTTGCCTGAATGCCAAAGAGCGGAAGTGCCTGTAATGTAGCCCTATTGAGTGCTTCAATTGAGCGAAGCAATGGCGTTTTTTCATCGAGTGCATCTCCTGTCCATGAAGCAAATGCTGTTGGAATGCACAGTGTAGCACCATTTGAGTGTCGCATGATGAATGCAGGCGATGTCGGATCCCATGCGGTATAACCACGAGCTTCGAATGTTGCTCGCAATCCACCACTCGGAAATGAGGATGCATCTGGCTCGCCTTGAATCAATTCTTTACCAGAAAATTCTGTGATTGCTCCACCTGATGAATCTGGCGAAACAAAACTCTCATGTTTTTCTGCCGTACTACCGGTAAGTGGTTGAAACCAATGAGTATAATGTGTGGCTCCTTTTTCTAAAGCCCATTCTTTCATAGCAAGTGCAACAATATCAGCGATTGATCTATCGAGTGGAACGGCCTGTTCCACGGTGGAAAGAAGAGACTTAAAAACCGGCTTGGAGAGTTTATTGCGAAAGACATCCATAGTGAGAACATCTTCTGCAAAGATTCGCGTGATATCCGTAGGAATGGATTCCGGAGAACCATGTAATTTCCAATTATTTACAGCGGCAAGAACATCGTAATTAGCTGAGAGTTGCATTGAAATGTACCGATTAGAATTGAAAAATAACTCATGAATGAGTGGTCAATGGAAGTGTGAGTGACTCGATATGCGTGGAAAGGACTAAGTTTGTGATAGTTTTTTTTACGCCCGGTATTTGTTGCAATCCAGATAACAGACGCTCAAGTGATGCAGTGTTCTTTGTTCTGATTTTTAATAGATGAGAAGCATTCCCGGTGATTGCATGACATTCTAGTAATTCAGGCATCGTTCTGCAAGCAGAAATGAATTGTTCATAATACACGCTCGATTCAACATCTACAAAAACATAGGCAGTCAAATCAAAACCAAAATCATCGGCTTTCAATTGTGCATGATAACCTTTAATGATGCCTTGTTCTTCCAATTTCCTGACATGTTCACTGACAGACGCAACCGATAATCCAACTTGTTCGGCTATCTGACTGAGTTGGATGCGTGCTGAAGATTGAAGAAGTGCACATATTTTACGGTCGATTTCTTTAATTTCAGACATTTTATAAGATTAATGGTGATAAAACGCCCTTAAAACTAAAAACTTTTCGAAAATTATGCAAAAAACTAAAAAGTTTTCATTTGGTAGATTCCTTCTTCTTATTGGAAAAATCCTGATTTCTTCAGTTATTTTTTCCGTTTTGCTGGTTGCCATTTATACAGTGATTCATCCTCCGATCACTCCATTGATGTTGATTCGTCCAATTGAGGGAATATTTTCTGGAAAATTTGTGGGAATACATCGAGATTGGAAAAGTTATGATGAGATATCACCTTTTGTGTTTCGTGCCGTCATTGGTGCCGAAGATGGGAAGTTCATGAAACATGATGGATTCGATTGGAAAGCAATCAAAAGAGCTAGAAGAGTAAATGCGATGAGAAAAGGAAAACGCTTGATCGGCGCAAGCACGATTTCCATGCAAACTTCGAAGAATGTGTTTTTGTGGCCTGGAAGAAATTATGTGCGCAAGGCACTGGAAGCATATTTTACGGTATTGATTGAAGCAATTTGGGGGAAGCGAAGAATATTGGAAGTCTATGTCAATTCCATAGAATGGGGGAATGGTATCTATGGAGTTGAAGCGGCATCACAGGAATATTTCAAGAAGTCGGCTTTGGAATTGACAAAAAGTGAAGCGGCTTTGCTCGCGGCTGTATTGCCAAATCCGAGAAAGTGGTCGCCTGCAAAATCAACTCCCTATATCAAGAAAAGAGCGCGTTCGATTCAAGGTAGAATGGGCGTCGCGATTCCAAAATAAAAAAGCGGGAGCATTCATTAGAATGTCCCGCTCAATACATATCTGTTCTATCAGATTTTCAGCGCTTTCTTTACTTCGGATTCAATCTCGGTAAGAAGTGGTTCATTACCTTCCAAGAGTTTTCTGAAGCTGTCCCTACCTTGCACGCGTTCTTCTTTATATGTGAGCCATGAACCGCTTTTTGCAACTATACCATGTTCAATGGCAACATCAAGCAGATCACCAATCCTTGAGATTCCTTCATTATAAAGGATGTCAAATTCAGTTTCACGGAACGGTGCAGCAACTTTGTTCTTCACGATTTTTGCTCGCACGCGATTACCAATGATTTCCTGTCCATCCTTAATCACATCCTTGCGTCTGATATCAATGCGGACAGATGCATAATATTTTAATGCATTACCACCGGTTGTGACTTCAGGATTACCATAAATCACTCCGATTTTACTACGCAATTGATTGGTGAAGATAACGCAGGTACTTGAACGACCAATCGCTGCATTGAGTTTTCGCATGGCTTGTGACATCAAACGAGCTTGAGAACCCATTTGAGCTTCTCCCATATCACCTTCAATTTCAACGCGAGGTGTTAATGCTGCAACAGAGTCTATAACAACCACATCAATCGCATTACTACGCACAAGTGTCTCAACAATTTCAAGTGCTTGTTCACCAAACTCGGGTTGGGAAATGAGAAGATTACCCAGATCTACACCCAATTTCTTGGCATATTTCGTATCAAGTGCATGTTCGGCATCCACAAAAGCGGCAATTCCACCACTCTTTTGTGCATTGGCAATGATATGCAAACAAACGGTTGTTTTACCGGATGATTCGGGTCCATAAATCTCCACGATACGCCCTTTCGGTACACCGCCAATTCCAAGGCATGCATCAAAGGAAATAGATCCTGTGGAAATCGCATCAATTGCAATCGGCTGTGCATCAGCCAAACGCATAATAGATCCTTTCCCAAATTGTTTTTCGATTTGTTCGATCGCATTTTCAGCTAATTTCAGCTTCGATGCATCAATCTTTGAAGTTGGCTGTTTGTCAGCTACTTTATCAGCTTTGGATTCTGCCATGAATTGCATCCTTCAGAGTAATATGCCCGGCTCATTGGGAGTTTGTTTGAGCCCGGCTGGGAAATTATCATGTACCCCAACTCCCATATGTGCAAATTAGCACAATAATCAAGCATCAACAATATGCTTGGGTTTGCTTCAGGGATATTTCAGGGCAATTGTGGAAAAATTGTTGTAAATCAGACTTGTTGCTTTGAACGCTTCGCAGCTCTTTGACGAGCTGTGGAATCCAAAATCTTCTTTCTGATACGCAAACTCACTGGAGTAACTTCAAGCAATTCATCATCTTCTATGAATTCGATAAATTGTTCAAGACTCATGTCTCGTGGGGTATCCAATCTAACGATTCCATCGGAACCACTTGCGCGCATATTCGTCAAATGCTTGGCGCGACATGGATTGATGCTAAGATCATCTTCTCTTGAGTTTTCACCAACTACCATTCCTTCGTAAATTTCAACGCCAGGTGCTACAAATAAAGTGCCTCTTTCCTGAACCATTTCAAGAGCATATGCAGTAGAAACACCGGGTTCCATAGATACCAAAGCACCTTTCACTCTTCCTGCGAGTTGACCTTTATGTGGTTGATAATTATAGAATGTATGGTGAATGATACCTGCGCCTCTTGTTGATGTAAGAAATTCAGTTCTAAATCCGATAAGACCGCGGGCTGGTACATAGAACTCCGCGCGAATGACATCGGCAGTTGGCATCATATTGACCATTTCGCCTCTTCTTCTTCCAAGAATTTCGATTACTGTTCCAACATGTGTATCGGGTACATCTACTATCACATGTTCAATCGGCTCGAGCAATTTGCCACTTTCATCACGCTTGAACAATACTTCGGGCTTTGAAACCGCAAACTCATATCCTTCTCTGCGCATTGTTTCGATGAGAATGGCAAGTTGTAATTCGCCTCGTCCCGATACTTTAAATGTATCCGGAAAATCGGTTTCTGCAACGCGAAGAGCAACATTTGTGCGGAGTTCACGAAAGAGTCTTTCACGCAGTTTCGGAGTGGTAACATGTTTTCCTTCTCTACCTGCAAAAGGAGAATTGTTCACGCTGAATTCCATAGCGATTGTTGGTTCTTCTATATTGACATATGCCAATGGCTCAATATCGGATGGATCGGAAATTGTATCGCCTATATGCACATTCTCAAAACCTGAAAGAGCAACAATTTCACCCGCTGCAGCTTCAGTGATTTCTTTTCTTTGTACACCTTCAAAGGCATACATTTTGGTAATCCTTTGTTGTTCTACCGTGCCATCGGGTTTAATTAAAAGAACTGAATCACCGGTTTTCACAAAACCCATTTGAATTCTACCGACTGCGATTCTTCCGATATAATCACTCCAATCGAGAGCTGTGATGATCATCTTGAAAGGTCTATCCGCCTCAACTTTTGGTGGTGGAATTTTCTCGATGATTTTTTCCAACAATGGAGCCAAAGTTTCGGGCTCTACATCAAGAGACAATGTGGATTTTCCTTGCTTTGCGATTGCATAGATCACTGGGAAATCCAGCTGATGATAATCTGCGCCAAGTGCAATGAATAGCTCTAGAATTTCATCTAATACTTCAGGAGCGCGTGCATCCGAGCGGTCGATTTTGTTGATGACGACAATCGGAGTGAGCGCTAGATCGAGCGCTTTTTTTAATACAAATCTTGTTTGAGGCAGAGGTCCTTCAGCTGCATCCACTAGAAGTAAAACGCCATCCACCATGCTCAGAATACGCTCAACTTCACCTCCGAAATCAGAGTGGCCGGGAGTATCAATGATATTGATTTTGACACCATTCCAATGAACGGATGCATTTTTGGCCATGATGGTTATCCCTCTTTCTTTTTCAAGATCATTAGAATCCATCACGCGTTCAGCGACGATTTGATTATCTCGGAATGTTCCTGATTGTCTGAGAAGATGATCCACCAATGTTGTTTTTCCATGATCAACATGGGCGATTATTGCGATATTACGAATATCTGTTCGAGGTGAGGTATTACTCATTGAAGATTTATGCCTTTGAAACAAAACAAGTAACAAAGATACGCACTTTTGATGAGACTCATCCCATTACGAGATGGCATTATGATTGAAATCCATAGTTTACATGATGTTAAAGGATATGTTATGAATATGAAACAAAAAAAATCACAAGTTCTTGAAGCGATTATCATCATCTTGGTCATTGCAACATGGCTGATTGGAGTCATTGCATATGCTTATGCACCTGACATCGTACCCATACATTGGAATCTGGAAGGGAAGCCGGATAATTATGCTCCAAAAGATATTGGATTATTCCTGCTCCCGCTCATAAATACGGGTTTATATCTGTTTTTGTACTTCATTCCGAAGATAGATCCAAACAATGAGCAATTGAAAGAATCCATAAAAACACTTCAATTGATCAGACTCGGTACGCATGGTCTATTGGGTATGATCATGATTTGGACCACTCTTTCAATCATCGAAGCCTCTACTGTCAAGCCCGAGTGGATATTCTCCATCATTTCACTCTTTTTTGCTTTTCTCGGTAGGGCAATGGTCAATGTGAAACAGAATTATTTTGTGGGTATTCGCACTCCTTGGACACTCAGCAATGAACTCGTTTGGGATGATACACATCGCTTCACATCGCCTTTGTGGTTTTATTCCGGAATTGGGATGGCGATAATCTCGGCTCTTCTGAGTTTGATGGGATTTGGCGCAGAAATTATACTCATGGTATTTCTCATATGGATTACCATCATCGTGATTATCCCCATTGCTTATTCTTTCAAAAGATACCGCGAAGAAAAAAAATCCATTCAGTGAACGATTTTTGAAACTCATGTGTTTGAATCACCTGAATGTATTTTTTCATCTTAGGTGAAGTCATGCCACGATCGACTGTTCAGCCGGAACATATGCAGATAATCGATCAAAAGATCTTAGATGCTCGCGTCGAGGGGATAAATCTCACGAGCGGAACATTACAGGAAGAAATGGGTAATTCAATTGTCTTATTCGTTTTTCTCAGACATTTTGGATGCCTTTTCTCCAAAGAAATGGTGATTGATGCCAAGAAGATGATGGAGAATAATCCTTTCGCACCACAACCCATATTTTTCTATCAAGGCTCGGTGAAAGATGGTAAGTCTTTCTTTGATAAATATTGGCCTCAAGCTCGTGCCATTGCTGATGTGAATCATCGATTCTATAAGGCATTTGAAGTGAAATCAGGTGGAATGAAAGAAATGTTTGGTCCGGATGTATGGAAATGTGGTCTTCGAGCCGCAGCAAAGGGACTCATAATCGGCAAACCAATTGGTGATCCATTCACCTTGACTTCAGTCATATTAGCGCAAAGAAATCTGATCCTTTGGCAATACAATTCCGTACATGCAGGTGATCTTCCATGCTTGACAAAACTTGAACATTTTCCGCATCATGCTTCGACCGTGTATTCGGTGCCGAGATAGAAAATAAGAATGATGATGTCGCCCCGATGGGGCGTTATTGTGATATTGCACCCCGAGCGGAAGCCGAGGGGTGGGGTTAAAAACAAAAAGTCCTTTGTTTTCACATGGAAAACAAAAGACTTTTCTTATGTAGCGAGAGAGGGACTTGAACCCCCGACCCACGGATTATGATTCCGTTGCTCTAACCAGCTGAGCTACCTCGCCACTCTGTTCATTCACGAGGAGTGAAATGAAGACCTCAAAAATACGATAATTCCGTTCCGAGAAAAACACTTTTTATTTGAGACCTTCAATTTCATCACGAAGCTGAGCGGCCTTCTCATAATCTTCATCCTTGATTGCTTGCTCCAATTCAGTTTCGAGGCGATCTTTTTTGCTCAAAGAAGTTATTGATTGTTTCTTCTGAGGTCCATCCTTGAGAAAAAAATCAATTTCTTCTTCTTCGGTATCTTCTAAGTCCGGTTCATCAGAATCATCTTCATCATCATCCTTTCCTTCATATTCTTCGAGTGAAAATCCTGCAAGATCCAAAAGGGAAGAAGCGATATACATCGGAGCTTCAAAGCGCAAAGCAATGGCAATTGCATCACTTGGTCTGGCATCAACCACTGAATCAATGCCAAAAAAATGGAGGGAGGCATAGAATGTACTATCTTTCATCTCATGGATGAAAATCTCGGTCACCTTTGTATCTAATGTTTCAATGATGGACTTTATCAGATCATGTGTCATCGGCCTGCTTGTATGGACACCTTCCATTTCATAAGCAATTGCTCCAGCTTCAGGCGCACCAATAACGATGGGTAATCTACGATCACCATCAACTTCTTTCAAGATCAAAGCATAGGATCCATTGCTAGTCGGACTTTGGGACAAACCCAAGACCTCGACCTGTATTTTATCATTCATTGTTTCATTCCGATTTATGTGACCCCAAGACAAAAATGTCCGTATCGTTACGGCCATGCAATACTATGTATTTCCGCATCATGAATGCAACATCGCTTTTAACTTTGCATCAAGAACAGGTAATACTTCAAACACATCACCAACGATGCCATAATCGGCAACTTTGAAAATCGGTGCATCCTTATCTTTATTGATGGCAAGAATGAATTTCGATGAACTCATGCCGGCCAAATGCTGAACTGCACCCGAAATACCGCAAGCTACATAAAGAGAAGGTGATACGGTTTTTCCGGTTTGACCGACTTGCTCGCCATGTGGTCTCCAGCCGGCATCAACAACCGCACGAGAAGCGCCAACCGCGGCATTCAATGTGGATGCCAGTTGTTCGATGATTGGAAAATGCTCCGGACCCTTCATTCCTCTTCCGCCGGACACGATGATATCTGCCTCGGCTACATCCAATCTTCCTTCATTTTTTACTAATGATGTAACTTTCACGCCTGCATGTTTTGCTTCCAGGTTTGGCGTAAATGAACTGATACTTGCATTCGCTGAGCCTTCTTGCTTTGCGGTAAACACATTTGGTCTGAGCGCAATAATGGAATGATCAGATATCGACTGCACAGCAATATGTGCCTTACCAGCATAGACAGGCCTTATAGCCTTCACTGTACCGCCATCATTCTCTAGAGTAATGCAATCAGGCAGAATTCCTGCTTTGAGTTTTACGCTTAAGCGCGGAGAAATTTCTTTCCCAGAAGCATTTCCTGAAAGGATAATCGTATCTGCTGATACTGACTGAGCATATTGAGCAAGCGCTTCGGCTGTGGCTGTGGATGAATAGGTGGAAAGGAGATCATGCTTGGCGACCACAACTGATTGCACGCCATAGTTTCCTGCGGTTGCAAGTGCCTGCTCAGAACCATGCACGGCAAAAGCAGTGATTTGTGCATCGCCGGCGATGGAGCGCGCGGCTGTTAAAGCTTCATAGGAAGTTCTTTTCAGTGAACTTGCATCTTTGGGTTCGATATAAACGATTATATGTTTCATGAGTGAAGTCTTCCGGATTAATTAAATAACTTTTGCCTGTTCATGAAGTGCAGTGACTACTGATGCAATTTCTGCTTCGGAGTCACCAACTATCATTCCGACTCTTTTTGAGGATGGAAGCACCATGGATGTCAAAGACACCAATGCAGAACCATGACATGAAGCAATCTCTTCAATCGGCTTACTCTTTGCTTTCATGATATCAGGCAATTTTGGATAGCGAGGATCATTCAAACCTTTTTGCGCACTGATGACGCAGGGAATTGAGCATGTCAGCACTTCTTTTCCACCTTCGATGTCTCGCTCCGCAGTAATGACATTATTTTCGATATTCCAAGATGATACGACGGAAATTGATGGAAGATCAAGCATTTCTGCAACCATTGGTGCCATCCCGGATGAGTCAAAATCAATGGATTGTCTTCCAAAAATCACCAAATCAGGTGAAATAGATTTGGCATAACCTGCAATATTTTCTGCCACATTATATGAATCAAGAATATCATCAGTTTTTACGATGCCGGCTTTGTCGACTCCCATTGCAAGAGCGGTTCTAAGAATCTCTTTCGAGGTTTCAGAACCAACAGTCAAGGCTATTACCGTGCCTCCGAATCGCTCTCTTAAGCGAAGACCCTCTTCAATTGCAAATTCATCATAAGGATTAAGAATGAACTTGATACCCGTCTTTTCAATGGATTTTCCATCGCCGGATACTTGGATTTTGGCTGTGGTATCAGGTACCTGTGAAATACACACAAGGATATTCATGGAGTGACTCCGTGTTTTTTGATGGTGATCAGTATGCAAAATTAGGGAATTTCAAGGATTGAAAATCAGTGAATTTTCCACGCTTTTAACGGATGAACTTGAATAATTCGACTCTTCGACAGCGTTTGTTGTAGATATCTTCATTTTCGAAGGGTCGAATGTTCAGAAGAGCTTCCTCACCTTGAGATTCTGCTCTCAACATTTTGGCCGGCACTCCAAGTTTTACAAGTTGTTGAACAATGAAATCAGATCTTCTTTGACCAAGCTTCATATTATATTCATTCGATCCAACTTGATCAGTATGTCCAATTATCGAGAGAGTTTCAATGTTTGTTTGAAATTTCTGCAAATTCATACCCACTTTCACAATGGCATCTATCCATGAAACCGGGGTTTCATTCCCATTGGAATCCAAAAGAAATGGATAAGGATCCTTGAATTCATTCGTAGGAAAATTGATGCGAAGTGCAATGGTCTTGGGCAATTGAAGCGGATCGGACAGATAGGCATTATTGTCAGACTGCAAAAATGTAGTGATGAATGCCGATTCAAAGAGCTCATCTGATTCTGCTGAAATTCGGACAGGTCTGTTTGTAGCCACCTTCACTCTGTATCGACCAGTGGTATCAGTCATTTGTTGATCGATGACTTCATTCTCTGGATATAAAGTGGTGGTTACTTCTGCATTCTTTACCGGCTTTTTGCTTTCTTCGTCAATAACTCTCCCTTCAATGGTGATGATAGTCTTGGGGTCCAATTTATCAGCTCTTTTAAGTGTAGGAGATGTCATTTGCCATTTTACAATAGGCGTCTGCTTCACTGTGTCAAACTGATAGGCAGGATGATAGACAAATATATCGAAGGAAAAATCATCTGCCGGGGATGATTGATTGGAACTATAATAGAGTAATGTATCTATGCGATTGCTTGGGGAAGATGGAAATAACTCATCATGAATGGTATTGATGGGTGCGCCTATATTTGTGGGCTGTTCAAATGTCTTCGCAAGTGCCATTGAATCTCGGACTTTTATTGCTTTTTTAACGGATTCCGGATCAAACATGGTAGAAAATATGTCATAACCGCCAAGATTAGCATGACCTGATGAAGAAAAAAGCAAAACATTGCCTTGTTTCGTAACAAAAGGACTCAATTCATCACACTTCGAATTGATGATATGTCCGCAATTCATGGGTTCACTCCAAGCATTGCCTTCTTTTGCTGATACATAAATTTCCGTACCTTTTATGGATGCTATTTGATCGCTCACATAAAACAGCAATGTTCCATCAGGTGAAAGAGTGGGATGCGATTCCCAGTGCAAAAGGGAAGAGACTGCGATGCTATTTAGGGGTTTAATTATATCTCTTGAAAGTTCGGAGACAATGATATCTGCATCTCCCGGATATGCACCGGCTGATACTCTGGCGGCTATTGCTTTCTCCGAATCTCCCGTCACAAAACCAAGAGATCCATTTTCCTCCATTTCAGGGGTATATATCTCTGAAACAGTCTTTTCATTATAAAATCGAATGGATCTCAAAATCTGACTTCCACCGGCAGATGCGGTATTCCAAATGGTCGAGTCTTTGAGAAATGAAACACTCCATTCATCGATTACGGGAGAATTCAAGCCTTCAACCGAGCGAATTCTCATAAATCGTTCTTTTCCCTGGGATGCGGTATCCAAAACCGGACCCGTGAAGCGTTTGGGATAACAATCTTGTGAAGGAGGCGGAGGACAAATCAGATCTTTGAATAGAGAACGGGGGCGCAGCACCGTACAAGAAGACAGCAATGCCAGGAGCGGAAACATAAGTATCAGTATGCGAAATAGATATCTCATATTGCAAATTACACATTCAATGTGATTGTGATCATTCCGGGGATATGATTGTCCCTATGAATGAAAGAGGTATTTTTGCACCTCAATGTCAATTTCTTCATTTGGATTCATGAGTCAATTCGACATATTTTCAGCCGATTCAACCGAACAATCGCCCTCAAAGCGAGCAGAAGAATTGCGCACTATCATCAATTCAGCCGATCATGCCTACTATGTAGAAGCTCATCCAATCATGAGTGATAGGGAATATGATGCTTTGTTCAGAGAATTGCAAGACTTGGAACAACATGATCCAACACTCCTCAAACCGGATTCCCCAACCCAAAGAATAGGTGGCTCACAACTCAAAGAGTTTGTTCAAGTGATGCACAAAAAACCGATGTTATCGCTCTCAAACACCTATTCAGAAGAGGAAGTTCGTGATTTTGATGAAAGAGTGATGCAAGGGCTCGATAACCCGCACCACCCATATATATGCGAATTGAAAGTTGATGGTGTTGCAATCAGTCTTCATTATCGGAATGGTGTATTGGTAACAGCCGTAACTCGTGGTGATGGTGAAATGGGTGATGATGTGACTGCGAACATAAAAACCATAAAAGAATTACCTCTCAAGATTCAGCATATTCCATTTGAAGAATTGCATCAAGAAATGGAGATCAGAGGGGAAGTCTATATGGAAAATGCCGCATTCTTGGCATTGAATCAAGCCAGAGAAGAAGCCGGAGAGAAGACCTATGCAAATCCAAGAAATCTCACTGCAGGAACGCTCAAACAGCTTAACTCAACAGAAGTAGCCAGAAGACCACTCAAAATTGTCTGTTATTATCTTGATGGAAATGCAGACAAGACCAATATGTCTCATGCTGAAAATATGCACCTTCTAAAAAAAATGGGTTTTCCTATAAGTCAATACAGCAAAAAAGTAGATGATATCGATGCTGTGTCTACATTCTTGAAGGAATGGGAACATCAGAGAGAACAACTTCCATTTGGCATCGATGGCATTGTCATAAAAGTTGATTCAATTGCTCAGCAACGGATTCTTGGAACAGTAGCGAGAGCCCCCAAATGGGCAATCGCATATAAGTATGAAGCTTTAAAAGCCGAAACAAAGCTTCGAGATATCACATTTCAGATTGGAAGAACAGGAGTTGTGACACCCGTAGCCGAACTTGAGCCGGTGTTTTTGGCGGGAAGCACAATCAGCAGAGCAACCTTGCACAATGAAGATTTTATTCTTGGATTGGATATTAGAATCGGTGATACTGTCATTGTAGAAAAAGGTGGAGATGTAATCCCCAAAATCACCGGATTTATTGCATCGAAAAGACATCCAGATGCTTTGATATTTAGCTTTCCACATATATGTCCATGTCCTATACATTCCGAATTACATCATCCCGAAGGTGAAGTACATTATCTCTGCATGCATCCAGAATGTCCATGGCAGATTCGCCGCAGACTTGAACATTTTGCTTCAAGAGATGCCATGAATATTGAGGGATTGGGGGAAAAAGTGATTGATCAATTCGTTGAATTGGGTCTTTTGCATTCTATTGCAGATATTTACTCTCTCCAGGAAAAAAAAGACAGCATTCTATCCCTCGATCGATGGGGCATGAAAAGTGTTGAAAAATTATTGGAATCCATCGAGCAAAGTAAAATGCAACCATTCAGAAAAGTGCTATTTGCTCTTGGCATTCGACATATTGGAGAAGGTATGTCAAAAACTCTTGCACAATATTTTGGTTCGATTGAAGCTTTGCAAAATGCGGATCTTACTCAATTGCTTGAAATCAAAGAAGTGGGTAATTCCATAACAAATTCACTTATTGAATTTTTCAAAGATGAACATGAAATGATAATGCTCAATGCTTTGAAAGATGCCGGTGTTTGTATGAACATCGACGAGTCTGAAATGGAAAGGCGAACTGAAGAATTTGTAGGTTATAGCTTTGTTTTAACCGGAGAACTCTCTGCTCTGACAAGACAAGAAGCTTCCGAAGAAATAGAAAAAAGAGGCGGAAAAGTGATCGGATCAGTTAGTAAAAAAACTACATGTCTGATTGCGGGCGAACAAGCAGGATCCAAATTAGATAAAGCGCGCGAATTGAATATTCCTATTCTCACAGAGCAAGATTTTCTCGCAGTGATACAAGGAAGACTCCCATTGATTTCATTTTTAGGTTTACCATGAAAACTATGTTTATTCTCATTCAAGCATTGTTCTTATTGACAAATATGCTCAATGCGGGCACGATGCAGATTCAAACTGCAATGCCCAAGCGAGGAATTGATACTGTGGTGATTCAATACACTGCATCGAAAGCTTCTCTCGCAAAAGCAAAAAAAATCTATGCGATTATTCACAATTATTCCGCTCAAGATAAAAAACCATATGCCCTGCAATATGCATTGGAAGCATCTCCAATACCAAAAAGCAAAGACAGTTTATCGTTTATTGCAAAATTTGTTCCTAAGACTGATGTTGCACTCGTTCTCATGAAAGTTGGAGATGGTGCAAAATACAGTGATAATAATAGTGGAAATTACTGGGAATTGCTGCCACTTGACGAAGATGGAAAAATACCGGAAGGACAGTCACTGAGAAGAATTATTTCTTATTCCGAATCATTCCCCGAAGAATGTGCGCGAAAGCAGAATATAGTATTGGCGATGGAGATACTGCAAAACAACAAAGATATTTCCTTGACAACATTTCAAAAGAATTTCTTTCAGAGAATACTTCCATTCATGGCAAAACAAATTGATAGAGATAGTTTGAAGAAATCAATGTCTGCATTCTTGAATGGAAATCGCGTCGACACGGAATCTGAATCGGAAAATAGGATGTTGACTCAAGCATTGCGCATAATTGGAAATCCTGAAATAGCAGATTCGGTTGAAAAACAATATGAATATCTTCATCCACTTGATGAATTTTCTGAAGAAGCATCTGCCAACAGAGTGTTTTCTTCAAAAACAAAAGATGAATTCATTGTGAATGCGGAAAGCTATATCAATCTATACCCTTCCTCTTATTCTGTTCTAACCATTGCAGAATCCTATTTTCGCGTACAATTGAAAGATGGAAAACTTGCAATGTTAACAAATCGTTTTCTTCGCGATCCAACTTTACCAACCACTTCTTCACTGAGTCTTGCGAATGCATTTCTTGAATTGGATTCTTTGAAGGAAGCATTGCGTTGGGCTGAAAGGGCTGTGTTCTTTGCAAAAGATGAAGCCTCTGTTGTGCAACCAAAGTATTTGGCACCATGTGAATTTGCCGAAGAGCGAAAAAAAATGATTGCCGAAGCAATGCTGGCACCTGCCTTTGTGTATAAGCGCATGAAGAATCATGAAAAATCACTGTTACTCTATAAAGAAGTGGCGGAAGGATATGCTGATAAGTTGGACATGCCACAAATGACATTAGTGTATCAAAGCATGATTGAATTGCTTGATGCACTTTCGAATCAACAAGAAGCGTATGCTTTGGCATCGAAGGCAATTTCAACAGGATATATGTCAGACAAAATACTTTCTGATCATAAAGCATTATTCGACTATCTAAGCAAGCAGGATCTTATCAAAGGCGACTATGAACAGGAAGTTACAGAACTCAAGAATAATGGATTAAAGGCAAAGAAATTATTGATTCTTGAAGATCAACTTGCACTCCCTCCGGTTCCTGGAATTTTGAAGACAGCCGATGGAAAAACCATCACAACCGATGAATGGAAGGGAAAAGTTGTTTTCATTGACTTTTGGGCAACATGGTGTGGTCCATGTATTCGTTCATTTCCCGGTTTACAAAAATTATATGATATGTATAAAAGTAATTCTGATGTGATTTTTGCGGTGGTTAATGTATGGGAGAGAGTTGAAGACAGATTTGCATCTGTCAAAACATTCCTCAGCAACAATCCCTATACATTCCCAATTTTCTTTGACTTGAAAGATGAGATGGTCAAAGGCTATGGCGTGACCGGCATTCCCTCCAAGTTTATTCTTGACAAAAATGGGATTGGTCGATTCATGGAAGTAGGACTTGCAGATGAACAAACATTCATTGATCAAACTTCAATGAAAATCGATGCTTTATTGGCACAATGAGAAGGAATCATGTCAGAATTACAAAGTGAAATTCAAAGGCGAAGAACAATAGCCATCATCTCGCATCCGGATGCGGGAAAAACCACATTGACCGAAAAATTACTCCTATACTCAGGAGCAATTCGTAGTGCGGGTGCTGTGACCGGAGGAAAACATAGATCCACTACATCCGATTGGATGAGTATTGAACAAGAGCGTGGAATTTCTGTTTCTTCAAGCGCGATGCGAGTTGAATATGATGGGATCTTGCTCAATATCCTTGATACTCCTGGTCACCAAGACTTTTCTGAAGACACCTATCGCACGCTCATGGCAGTAGATTGTGCAATTATGCTTCTTGATGCCGCCAAAGGTGTTGAGGAACAAACAGTGAAGTTATTCAAAGTATGTAGAGATCGTGGCATTCCCATCATTACATTCATTAATAAAATGGATCGACCAGCACTTTCTCCATTTGAATTAATGGATAATGTTGAGAAAGTACTTGGTATTACTGTAGTGCCGCTCACATATCCAATTGGAGATGGACCCAGTTTCCGTGGTGTATATGAAAGATCTTCCGGTGTATTGCATTTGTTTGAAAAAACTGAGGGTAATAAACACAGAGCACCTGTAAGCACAAAAGGCATACATGATCCGAGTTTCAAAGCATTGATTGGCGAACATGCACATGCAAAGTTTCTTGAAGAAATCGAACTGGTGGAAGCCGCACTTCCTCCATTTGAGCATGAAGCATTTTTGCAGGAAATCATTACACCGGTCTTTTTTGGAAGTGCCATCACGAATTTTGGTATTGAAAACTTTCTTCAATATTTGATTGACTTGGCTCCATCTCCTCAAGGTATGGGTTCTTCTGCAGGACTTATAGCACCAGACAGTTCGTATTTTTCGGGCTTTGTTTATAAAATGCAAGCGAATATGAATAAGTCTCACAGAGATCGCATTTCATTCTTTAGAATCGTGAGTGGGATTTTTGAGAGAGGCATGACGGCAAAGCATCCTAGAAGCGGAAAGGAAGTAAAAATTAATTATCCTTTTCAGATTTTTGGACAAGACAGAGATATCATCGATGTGGCATATCCGGGTGATGTGATTGGTCTTTCAAATCCCGGAACATTCCTCGTGGGTGATGTACTCACAACCGGACCTGATTTCACAATTCCACAGTTTCCGAGATTTGCTCCCGAGATTTTTGCAAAATTGTTTCCTGTTTCAGGATCATTCAGTAAGAGTTTCCGTAAAGGAATTGAGCAATTGGGAGAGGAAGGCGTCGTACAAATTTTCAGCGATGCACATCATTCTCCAACTCCGCTTATAGCCGCGGTTGGTGAACTTCAATTACAAGTATTTCAGGCTCGAATGGAGTCGGAATACAATGAAAAGGTGAAATTAGATAGATTACCATTCACCAGAATGCGCTGGCTTGGTGGTGATGTGAAACCCATGAGTGCAACTTTGACATTTGCCTTTGATGATGCTGATCGAGAAGTGATTCTGTTCAAAAATGACTGGGAAATCGGTTATCATCGAGATCGAACCGAAGGTTTAATTCTCTTGGATAAACCCCCAATAGCATAAAAAAAGCCCCAAATTTGGGGCTTTGTTGTTGTGGTGAAAGCGGGATGGGTATCGAGAAACTTTCACATCTCATTAACACCATCACATACGACCATGTTCCCGCATTTTCAAAATAGTCCTCACATATATCTAAAGCATTGAAAATACAATAGTTGCCGAATTAGTGATCTTTATTCAAACCCAAATTTCTGTTGATCACTCTTCCGATTCCATGTATATATTTTGTCATTCTTGCCATGAATATATCCACATGAGATACATTTCTCGTATTGAGAAACAGTACATCGAAATGGGTATGTCGAGAAAACACGATGCAGGCAAATCCAAGTGATTCGAGTCTTGAAATCACATCCAGAACATCTTGTTCCATGTTCATTTCAGGTATAAAATCATGAAATTCGACAGTTATCTGCTTTATTGAGCGAAGAAGCTCATCGGACATACCTCTGAATACCGCGATTTCAGCACCTTCTATATCCATCTTCAATGCATCAATTCTTGGGATATCATGTTTTTGAAGGAGTGAAGACATTGAAATGGTTGGCACTTCAATGGTTTTGGCATGCTCCTCGGTTTTTCGAATAAGTGAATTCGACTCCGGATTTTCAGAAAGGTGAAAAGACATCACTCCATCGGAATCTGAAGCTGCATAGTGATATGTGCGAATATTCTTGGTTTGTTTGATGGATGCATATAATTCAGGCATGGCTTCAATCACATGACACATGCAATGATATCGTTCACTGATGATCGAACTGAATTCGCCTTTATGTCCGCCCAGGTCAATGATGATGCTGTCGGAATTCAATAAACCATCATGAATATGATGGCCTCTTATACAGGGAAATGCCATGGATTTATGCGCGATTGATAGATTAACTTCGTAAAGTTAGCGGTAATCCAAAGATTCACCAAGGAAAGTCCATGTTCTGCCTTATACAGACTATGGAGTCTGTCACTGCTTTTTTGTAGTTTTGTCATTATTTTCGGGCCCTTAGCATCATGTCGGATAAATGAATATGACTGTAAAAAAAACACTTTTGATCAGCATCGGGGTAATCCTCTTCTTACTATTGGGGCTGGCATTCTATATACATGCGTTTATTATTGATGAACTGCCATCATTTGATCAACTTGAGAATCCACCGCAGGAATTGGCAACAAAAGTATTGAGTTCTGATGGAAAGATTCTTGATATGTTTTTCATCAAAAAACGCTCAAATATCCCATATGATAGTATACCCAAAGATGTGATCAATGCATTGATTGCCACCGAGGATCGTGCTTTTTTTGATCATTGGGGCATTCATCCCATGCGCATTGCCAAAGCTTTCGTGAAAAATATCATTGTATTCAGAGCAAAGGAAGGTGCTTCGACTTTATCACAACAGCTTGCAAGAAATCTATTCCTGAATCGAGAAGTTAGCATTGCAAGAAAGATTAAAGAAGCTATTACTGCTGTAAAAATTGAGCAAACCTACACAAAAAAAGAAATTCTTGAATTGTATTGCAATACAGTGTATTTCGGTAAAGGTGCTTATGGAATTCAAGTGGCATCAGAATTATATTTCAAGAAAAGTCCACTCCAACTTTCCACGGCAGAATGTGCTTATTTAATTGCATTGTTGAAAGGACCCGAAAATTACTCAGCTATTGGAAATTATGAGAAAGCCCTGAATAGAAGAAATCTTGTTCTGTCAATGATGGCGGACATGGGGTATTTGGAAGAAGATCAATATTATTCATCTCTTATACAGCCTATCTTTTTGAACAGAGGAAGACTCGGCATGAAAGAGGAATCAATTGCTCCGCATTTTGTTGAGATGATTCGCCAGGCCTTGGAAAAGGATGATCAATTCACTTTGCAGGAAAACAATCTTTATCGTGATGGCTTGGTGATATTCACTACGCTTGATTCGCGCATTCAGCAAGCGGCAAATGAAGCGGTGCAAGAACATCTCTCGGGATTTCAGGAGACATTTCGAAAGAATTGGAGCTGGAAAGGAAAACAAAAATTGCTCAATTCACTCATCAGACAAGCCGTCATGGAAAAACCGGAATATCTGAGTGTATCAGATCCCGCAAAGAAAGAACAAATGATGCAAGGAGCAATGAAGAATCAGAAATTCATTGATTCCGTAAAACTCAAAGCCACTACCATTCAAACCGGAGTGAATGTCATTGATCCCATGACCGGACATATCGTGGCAATGGTTGGATCTTCACCAGAAGGACTCGCTTTGGCCGGTGATTCAAGATATACATTGAATCATGCTGTTCAAATCAAAAGACAACCGGGTTCTTCATTCAAACCATTTGTTTATGCAAGTGCAATGATCAATGGACTTACTCCTGAATCGGTCATTGAAAGCGGTCCTTTTTCTTATACATTACCTTCCGGTGGAGTTTGGAGTCCAAGTGGTTCTTCCAGTGGACCCATTTCACTTGCGGGAGGATTACGCTATTCCATCAATACCGTTGCCGCACGATTGATAACCGAGCATACTTCTCCTTCTGAAGTCATTGCTCTTGCTCATAGAATGGGAATCAAGTCTGAATTGGATGCTTTCCCAACACTTGCTTTAGGTGCAGAAGAAGTTACCCCGCTTGAGATGACCTCAGCATTTGGTACTTTTCTCAATCACGGCATCAGTATTGATCCCGTGTACATTCAAAGAATTGAGGACAAGAGAGGAAAGGTCATATATCAGCGAAGCAGACATATCAATTTGGTTGATGCTCTTAGACCTGATATCGCCAAAGCTATGGTGAAAATGATGCGTGGTGTCGTAACCGGTGGCACGGCATCTTCCATTCGATCATTTTTCTCTTATGATGCTGCCGGCAAAACTGGTACGACCAATGACTATGCAGATGCCTGGTTTGTTGGACTCACTCCTCAATTGGCCGCTGGAGTTTGGGTCGGATTCGATGATAGGCGCATCAAATTCACCGGATGGTATGGTCAGGGTGGGAAAGCTGCCGCTCCAATCTGGGGTAGAATGATGCAGAAAGTGTATTCTAAACCCGGCATGCAATATCGATTGAAACGTTTTGGATTCACTCCGGCGGATTCCTCAGAAATGTCGGATTCAAAGGAATTGATAGAAGAAAATACAATACCCAAAAAATTGCAAGACAAGAATCAGGAATTTGAATGATGCATATACAAAGCCCAACAAGTTTCACCATGAAAGATGGAGCAGAAATTCCAATTGGAACTTTCTACTGCATCGGAAGGAATTACTCAGCACATGCAAAAGAAATGGGTGCATCTGTGCCTGATACACCTCTTGTGTTTTTAAAACCCTCCACTGCCTATATTCCATTTGAAAATGCTGTGCTGACATGTCCTTCATTTTCCAAAGAAATGCATCATGAGGTAGAAATTGCCATTGTGATTGGTCATGACTTACCAATTGGATTACAAAGTGGATTCGAAAAGTATATTGCAGGTTATGGAATTGCCTTGGATTTGACTTTGCGGGATATTCAAAAGATTGCCAAAGAAAAAGGTGAGCCATGGGCAATAAGTAAAGGTTTTGCAGGATCAGCTCCCGTTTCGACAATACTTCCATTTTCAACATATCCGCATTTCATATTTTCGCTTTCCATCAATGGTGAACTTCGACAAAGAGGCGATACAGATAATATGGAAAGAACATTCGAAGAACTCATAGCATTTTGTCATTCCATATTTCATCTCAAAGCTGGTGATTGCATCCTTTCGGGAACTCCCGAAGGTGTTGGTCCATTGTATTCCGGAGATATCATTGTAGCTGACTTTGATGATTTTTTGACATTGCAATGCACAATAGCATGATAGAGAACCATCTTATGAACCATACCTTCTTTAAAACAATTCTCATAGCAATCACTTCGCTTCTATTGTTTGGATGCTCAAGTCTCACCAATATGGGTGGAATAGATGAGATGATCACAAGAACAGAGAAGGATATTTATACCAGAACTTTGCGCGATACAGCAATCATTGATGCCGTTAGAAATGCTCCCGGTCAAAGAGACAATGGCATAGTATATCCAACTTCGCGTATCGTTGAAATGAGAAGAGATGTGATGCAGGTTGATTCTTCCACAACGAGAGATTATCCCAATTTCATTCGCATTGGACTACTAGAAACTATTGGAATCGTTGGCGGTGGATCCATGCAAAATTCTCTTAATGGAGGATTGTTCGGAGTATTTGGATATTTCAATCGCGACTATGATAATAAAAGAGCTCCATCGACAAGCAATATCTTCTCCGGCGCGATCTATCGTATTGGAATCATGGAGAAAAGACTCCGCTGGTTCAATGATGATCCTGACTGGACATTGGGAACGCATTATTATGAAAAGATCATTGGCGACAATAGATCCAATAATACGCTGACTGGCATTGCGCCAATCTATATTCGAAAGCGATTCTTTATCAAAGAAACGATTCCATATGTGGCTATAACACCTGCAATCGGTTTTTCTCTCTTTCCCGATCCATATGTCAATATTAGCGTTTCCGGTGATCTGGGATCCATTGGTGGTATGAATCTTCGTACATATATCGGTGTGGCAATACCCTTCATTGCTAAAAACTATATCCCTTATGCCGGAATTGGAACGTCATTTCTTGATTTTCTCAATCGGGTACCCGAAACTGAGAAAGAATGGAAATATCATGATCATTCTGGTTGGCAGATTGGATTGGCAAGTGTTATGGGAGTTTTTTCCAATGCTGAAAAACCATTCTTTGATCCGAATACGAATACTCCCTTCAAAGGTATCATCGCTCGGCTTGCTCCGGCCTCGATGTTCATTCCTTTGGGGAATAACAAATTCACATTGGGAACTTCACTCTTTAATCTCTTGCTCTTTGGCAATAAAGAGGGAGGCATAGGAATATTGCCAGTCAGAATAGGGTATTGGCAAAATGTGATCTCCAATGATGCTGTTCTGGAGCCATTCTTGGAATACAATTATTATCCCACAAATATGGTGCATATGGGAGCCAAATTGGCATTTCGCATCAGCAAACAAATCAATGCTTTTTTGCAGGCGGGTTATTCCTCGGGCTCTCATATAGCACAACTCAATGATACATTCAAAACGCTTGGTGACTTTGACATTTATTATATCGGCTTGGGGATTGGTTTGTATGACAGGATATTCTACAAGGATGAAATGCGCTATGGCAAATAAGAACATAATGCGTTTATGCTTGATTGGATTTACTGCTTCTATGGTTCTTCTGAGCGGATGCATGGAGTATTTGGATAGTTTACTGCCACCAGCACCCGATTCATTTGAATGGAGAAGCGGTTTTTTTATTCGTTGTTTGGGACAAGTCATGTCACCACTTGAAACAGTCGATATCGTCTATGAAAATGGATATGTCTTGAAAGAAGATGGCAGAGTGGCGCTTTCTGTCCCAAGAATAACAGATTTCCGTTTGCTCATGAATACTTCTGTATTGAAAGGCGAGGGACTCAGAATTATTCTCAGAAAAACAATCAAAGGTGATTCAACTTTGCCGGGAATCACATTAGATTATACCCAAAAAGGCATACTCATTCGTGATGGTGAGCGGATAGTGATGCAAACAGATACCATTAAAGCAGTTCCTGGTGTGGAAGAACTGATTAAAATTGACTCAGAAGGAAAAACCATCAGAATTGAGATAGGTTGCGCAAAACCATGTATATTTACGACCGAAAGTATTGGTACGGAGTTCGTTTTTACGAATTCTTTGCCATATTCCAAAGTTGCAGTCAATGGTTTGGAATTCCTTCCCATGCGACTCACAAGACCAAGCATTCGATGATCATAATGAAATATTTGTATTGCATTCTCCTTTCTTTACTCTTATTCCTGTTCCAAAGGAATATTCTCACTGCTCAGGTTACGGGAGCATTCAAACTGCCTAAACCCGGAATGATGAAACCTGGAGAGTATGATACCACCGCACTTGAAAAGGCAGAACTACTTTCTAAAGAAACACTTGGTTTGGTTGAAACAACGGTAGATCCTGCTTACTATATTCTTGGCCCGAATGATATTTTGACTGTTTTTATCGCGCCGATTCTATACAAACCGGAAATTCCATCCCATATGGACATACCTGTTTCTCCCGATGGAAGAATCATCATACCAGGTATAGGCGCCATCAAGATTGGTGGCTTATCTCTATTGGATGCGGAATCTTTGGTAAGTGCGGAAGTGATGAAAGTACTAAAAACTTCGTCGGTTTCTTTGTCACTTCGAAAAATGCGCACATTCAAAGTGTTTGTGAGAGGTGCCATTCGAAAACCGGGAATTATTCCAGCCACTCCTGCAGACAGAGTATCTGAAGTCATCGATAGAGCAGGTGGATTGATGTATGATGCATCAATGAGAAAAATTATCATCACTCGTTCATTGTCATCTTCCCAAACTCAATCAATTCCTGTTGATTTACATGACTTCTTTTATAAAGGTGAAAAAACAAGAAATCCATTCTTGAATGGAGGGGATGTGATATTTGTTCCGTCTCAATCTGCAAATTTGACGTATGAAGTGAGCGGAGAAGTTGGTAAACCCGGAACATTCGAGTTTAAAGAAGGTGAAATGTTTTCAACGGCCATTATATCTGCAGGTGGAATGCTCGAAACAGCTCGAATGGACTCCATCGAAATTTCAAGATTCAATGAAGATAATAGAACTATCAAAACATGGTTTGTCAATGCGAGTGCTGCAGACTTCCCACTGGAATCCGGCGACAGAATAGCAATTCGTAAGAAATATGAATGGAGAGAACCGCATACTGTTTCAGTAACAGGTGAAGTCATGAATCCCGGACGCTATGCGATTGATCCGGAAAGCGTGAACATTCATGAATTGATTAAAAGAGCGGGTGGATTAACCAAAGAAGCATATCCCCAGAGTTCGCTTTTGATTAGACAAAGTGATGATAATAATGTGTATGACATTGAATATTGGAGATTGATGGCTCTTCCTCCAGATGCACTTTCAGAAAGAGAAAAAGCCTTCATGCGGGAAAAGAAAAGAGAGATTCGCGGCATGATTGCTGTAGATTTTTCATCGCAACAGTCAAAGGGTATTTCTCAAATGCCATTAGAGCATGAGGACTCCATCCATATCACCAGAAAAAAAGATTTCATCAATGTGTTCGGTAAAGTGAAAAACCCCGGAAGAATCAAATTCAATCCTCAATTTTCCTATCTAGATTATATCAAATCAGCCGGTGGATTTTCCACCCGTGCAGATGAAGATGAAACATTGATTTTGAAGCAAAGAGGTGAACAATTTATTGCTGATGATGATGATTATGAATTACAACCCGGTGATCAAATCTTGGTTCCTGAGATTCCGGAGTCCAAAGTGACTTTCTCACAGATTCTCAGCATGGCCTTGACCATCACCGCACAGATTGTGACTGTCGTTGGGGTTTTGTATACATTATCTCAACAATCAAAGTGATATCAATGAATACAACAGAATCTCCAACTTTGATTCATTATCTACAAAAGCGATTAAAAAGCATAGTCATCATATCTTTCGTTTCGCTTTTGATCGGCTTGGGTTTGAGTTATGTGATACCGCATACATATCTCTCCACAGTCATGGTGCTACCGGCTGATCAAAAAAATTCCGGAATGGGTTTGGCTTCACTGCTGTCCGGTTCTCTCCCCGGCGGATTAGGTGGAATGCTTCCCGGCACAGATGCCAAAAATAGTTTTCTTTCTCCTGAGATTGTTTTGTCGAGATCACTCGCTGAATCTATTGTGAAATCCAAAGCGCTCGATACATTCGCTCTGTTTTCCGCAATACCAGAAGAAGAGAAAGCAGAAGCGATTCAAGAATCACTGAACATCGATACTCGCAGAAGCGGGATTGTTATTATAGAAGCGCAATGGACAAGCACATTTTTTCCCGGTACACTTGAGAAAAGACAAGCCGCAATCATGGCCTCCATCATTGCAAATAAAGCTTCATCTGGGATTGATGATTTAATTAAAAATAAGAGCATGACATCTGCAAGAAGAGCAAGGATATTCATCGATACGCTCATGTTTCAAAATCGTGTTTCACTTGACTCTGCCTATGAAACAATGCAAATGTTTCAACAGCAGAATAAAGTATTGGAGCTCGAGAATCAAGCAAAAGCTCTCGTGGAAAGTGCAGTTGCTGCCGGTGCTGAATTATCAAAAGCACAAATTGAATTATCCGTTGCTGGGCAGCAATATCAAGCTGATGCGCCCGCAATTGCTCTTTTACAAAAGAAAGTTGCTTCATTGAGAAGTCAATACTCCAAAGTGCAAAATGGGGGTGTGTCAAGTGATGCATTTTCCATTCCATTTTCCAGATTGCCTGCATTGTCTAAGACTTATGTCACTATGCTTCGAGATATCAAAATCATGGAGCAGATCAATGCATATTTGCAATCCCAGAGGACTCAAGAATATATTCAAGAAGTCAGAGATGTTCCGGCGATACAAATCATTGAAGCTGGCATTCCTTCCAGAAAGCAGATTTCACCCAAAAGACTTGTTTTCGCATTTCTTACAATGTGTGCAGGTTTGGTGATTGCATTCGGATATAGTATTTTTCGAAGCATTCAATCTCAGAAGACACAATTATCTGTTGATTGATATACATTTTACATCATGAGGTGCCTCTTTTGAGAGGAGAATAGGGAAACCCGTGAAAATCGGGTACTGTGGCGCAACTGTGAACCATCTTTGATGGAAAGTCAGGAAACCTGCCTCGTGTTTTTACATCATTGTCTTTAAGACAACATTCGCGCTCCACGAATGAGATGGTTTTATGGCTTTGCCATGCATGATATACTCCACATCATGCGTGGGCATCATGATAATTCCTTTTCTTTCGAGGCAATCGCAAGGAATATCTCATGAAAAAGTTCATCCTCGCTGCTTTGCTTCTCACTTCTTCCGTGCTCCAAGCACAAGTGCCGAAGCTTCTTCCAACAGGTTTTCAACCCCTTTCCATTCATCAAGTTGATGATACGGTCCATGTGTTTTGTAATGGAAATGATATCGACTTTGATGGTATCTATGAACCCAATAATGGTGAATTACCCGCTTCTTGGTTGAAGTATCACGCACAATCTGGAAATCTTATTGCTCGCAGAGATATCACACACACATATTTCTCCCTTCCTTTCAGACCTGCATTCACGAAGACGAATTTCTATAATCCCAATGGAAATTCTATTGAAGTCTATGATGTGACATCACAGCAATTGATCGATTCCACCATATTGACTCTTCCAAATCCACAATCAATAATCACTGCGATAAGTATTCTTTCCCTAAACTTGGGTGGTGAAGAACAAACGGTTATTGCAATGTCTCATAAAACTTCATTCACTCAAAATGGAACCTTCGGTCTGTATAGCATTTCGGACAAAAAAATCATTGCGGAAACCGAAGTCGGGATTAACCCTCAAATGATTAAACCTTTCCGAAATCTGCTAGGTGAAGTGGAATTTGCTATCCTTTGCGAGGGAACATTTGGAGGAAAAAATTCCAAATTGTATAGGCTCTTACCGACTCCATCTTCAGCATTGCCTTTCAAGACTGATTTCTTTGATCTCGGTGATACAGGCAATTTCTTTATCATTCAGGATCAACTAGCGCTTACTGTCATGAATGGTTCTCATGAGATTATTCCAGTCAATCTGGCCACAAATACAGTTTTACCGGGATATGCAACCGGAACCACCGGTTATGATGGTCCTCGAGAAGTTGTGATTGACACCATAACGAATAGAGTATTTGTTTCTACATATGCTTCAGATATTCGTATTGCTTCTTACATAAGTGGTGATGTTTTGGGAATTTTGGAACCGGCTGGAAAACCTGAAGGATTGGCAATAATTGATGGCAAACTTTGGGCTTGCAATGCGTATAAAAAAGGAGAATATGCATCTGATTCGACAATTGCCATATTTGATATTGGTTTGACTTCAATTCAAGATAAAATTGATTCAGGCATCTCAATTACTTTGAACCAAGGTATATGTACAATCACTTCAGAAATGAATCTTGCGAATGCTGATATACGAGTGATTGATGCACATGGCAAAGTAGTGGCGTCAAGAGCCATGTCTGGTCATTTTTTCCAATTCTCGATGCAAGATTTTCCTCAAGGATTATATGGCATTCATGTGAATGCACCAAAGACTACAAAGAATGAATTGCTTCTGCACCTGCAATAATCAATAAATCCCCAAGATTCTCCGTGAAAAGGGAAGAATTATGGTATTTTTGCACATCATTGAATTCTTCCCGGTGAAATGATGGATCTCTATTTCTTAAGACATACAACCGTAGCAGTTGATAATAATGTTTGCTATGGTCAAACTGAAATTCCTGTAGCTTCAAGCTTTTTGCAAGAAGCTTCGGATACAATGAAGCTTGTGCCCGATAAAATGCATGCGGTGTATTTTTCGAGTCCGACCCGTCGTTGTATCCAGCTAGCTGAGTTCATCAGTAAAAGGCCTGCAATGCAGGATGATCGATTATCTGACTTGAATTTCGGTGTTTGGGAGAGGAAAAAATGGGAAGAGATCGATGAAGTGGAGCTTCAGGAATGGATGCGCGATGTTGTATTTCATTCTGTTCCCGAAGGTGAGTCTTATACACAACTGATTTTGCGAGTGAAAGACTTCTTTGAGGATATCATCACAAAGAATTATAAAACAGTCGTTATCTCTACACATGCGAGTGTTATTCGTGCAATTTTGTCATATGTGCTTGAGATTCCATATCAAAGAACATTCGACATCCACATTGCTTTCGGAAGCATCACAAAGATCAGTACGGATGGCGATTCGGTCACCGTGGAATATATCAATCGCGTTTAATAGTAGAATCTATCATGCAATCCATCTATGATGATTTCACCGAAGAATTTGTTGCTTCGGGTTCAAAACAATCCAATGCGATGTTGGACTGGGTACTGATCCTTGTGACGACATTACTTTTTGCAATGGGTTTGATTTCAATTTATAGTGCCACATATGATGCGGGCATGAGTGAGTATTTCACCAAACAGTTATTATTCGGGATTGTTGGGGGCGGTGTCATGGTCGCAATCATGTTCATGCCTGAACGATGGCTCTTTGACTATGCCTATATTATTTATGGCATTGCAATGCTTCTGCTGATTGCTGTTATTGTGATTGGAAAAACAGTCTATGGATCGAAGAGTTGGCTCACAATCGGTCCTATCACTTTTCAGCCTTCTGAATTTGGGAAAATCGCCACGCTATTGGCTGTTGCCCGCTCTATTTCCTCTAGAGGTAGAGACCTCAGCAATTGGAGCGATCTGATTATGCCGATCATGTTGTTTGCGATTCCAATCGGACTCATCATGTTGGAGCCTGACTTTGGAAGTGCTTCCGTTTATGGTGTGATGCTCCTTGGCATGATGTTTTGGGGTGGCGCTAGTATTAATCTCATCACATTTCTAGTAGGGGCTCCAATTGCGGTGATCATGGGTTTCATCGGAAGGGAATGGGTATTTGTGTCATCCATCATCAGTGCATCGGTCCCAATGTTTTTGAAAAGGGATCTCATGAAAGCATTAGCAATGCTTCTAGTATTCATAGCGATTGGATTCTCCTCTCGATATGTGTATGGAGTATTGAAACCTCATCAGCAAAGCCGTATTCAGACTTTTCTCAACCCTGATAATGATCCCAGGGGAAGGGGCTATCATGTGATACAATCAATTATGGCTGTTGGTAGCGGCGGAGTAACGGGCAAAGGATTCCTGCATGGGTCGCAAACTCAATTGCGATATATTCCTAAACAATGGACAGATTTTATTTTCTGCGTTCCAACCGAAGAATTTGGTTTTGTTGGAGGAGTTTTGGTCATTGGACTGTTGGCAATCCTCATCATGCAATGTATTGGCATTGCAAGACAATCGGGAAATGCATTTGGTTCAATGTTAAGTGCATCCGTGGGAATTTTCTTTTTCTATCATGCAACGGTGAATATCGGTATGGCAATCGGGGCATTTCCCGTAATGGGAATTCCACTTCCATTCTTAAGTGCTGGTGGTTCTGCACTCGTCATGAATATGGCATCTGTAGGAATAGTGCTGAATGTATATAGAAACAGAAGAAAAGTCGATAGAAAATATGTCTGATTCAGACTATTTGGTTATTGATTACTTTTCTTTTTATACCAGGAATCAGGGGTGGGGAAATGCTGATATGTTGTAATCCCAATGAGAGTAATCTATCGGTTGCATCGGGAAAACCTGCAAGTTCTCCGCAGAGAGATATATCTTTTCCGGCTTTGTTGCAATCCTTGACTATAGTACCTATGAGTTTGAATACTACTGGGTGAAAAATATTATAGATATCGGCAACATGTTCATTGATTCTATCGGAGGCAAGAATATACTGCGTTAGATCATTCGTACCAATGCTGAAAAATTCACAATGCTCGAAAAAGGATTCAATATCCAATGCGGATGCTGGCGTTTCAATCATGATCCCAAAGGGCAAATGCGGATCATACAGAAATCCTTCTTGATCTAATTCACTTTTACACTCCTCCAGTAATTCTTTTGTCTGAAGCACCTCTGATACATTCGTAATCATTGGCAACATGAGCTTGACATTTTTTGTTTTTGAGGCCCTGATGATGGCTCTCAATTGTGTTTTGAATAAATCCTTCCTCTTGAGTAAAAAACGAATGCCTCTTACTCCCAAAGCAGGATTTTCTTCCTTTGGTAAACCTTCTGCAAATTTATCTGAACCTATGTCGAATGCTCGAATTGTGCAGAATTCGGGATATACTTTTTTTGCACAAGTCGAATACCATTCCACTTGAGTATCCTCATCGGGAATTCTTCCATATCGTGCAATTTGAAACTCTGATCTGAGCAACCCAATTCCTTGGGCACCATTTGCTATGGCTTCATCAATGTCCGTCAATGAATCGATATTTGCTGAGATGCATATATGCGTTCCTTTCTCTGTCTTCGATTCCATATGAGCAAGATCACCCAATGAAGCGCGGTATTGAATTTCTTCAATGCTTCTTTGACGATATTGACTCAATGTTTCATCGGTGGGATTTACAATCAGGATGCCATTATTGCCATCCAATATGATTGTATCACCGGTTTTGACTTTATGCACGATATCATTGATGCCAATAACAGAGGTCATCGAAAGGGAGCGAGAAAGGATTGATGCATGTGATGCAATTCCTCCGATTTCCGTCGCAAATCCTTTGCAATTTTGCTGCTTGAAGGTCATGATATCGGTGGGTGTAATCGATGTTGCAATGACAATGCTATCTTCACAAACTTGATGACTGATGATTTTATTGCGCAATGCGGAAAGTAATTGTGAACTTACATGGTCAAAATCTACTGCTCTTTCACTGAGTATGGGATCTTTTGCTAGTAGAAAGAATTGCTTCTGTGCATTAAAATTATGGAAGATTGCATTTTCGGCTGAATATCCTTCCTTGATTTTCTTTCGTATGGATTCATGCATGTCTGCATCCATAAGAATCATGGAATATGTCTCAAGAATATGAGACATGGCAGGAAATTGCTCACGACTTATCGAGATGATATGTTCGAATTGTTGTTCACTCTTGATCACTGCTTGAGAAAATCGCTCAAGTTCATCCGGTATCTGATCTATTGAGATATGTTCTTGATAATCACCAATCAAATCATTGTGAATGACGATTGCATTTCCGTTCACAATACCGCGAGAGGCAGGTATACCATGAAAGCAATATTCTGAATATTGACTATGTGGAATATGTAGAGGTGCTTTTGGCAAATTGAACTCAATGATTATAGCTGATAGCGCAAACTGATCATTCCTTGAGTGGATCGAATGGATACAATATACATTCCTGAACTGAAGTGTGGAAGTTTCTTTTCAATCAATGCAGTTGAAGCTATTGATATATTGTCAGAATGAATCAAGGATCCTCGAATATCATGAATCATGATGGAAACGTGCTCTTCGATTCCACTTTTGATTGAAAGATATTGCTCATCTCCAAATCCACGAATATATGCTTGCATGGTTGGCATTGATTCTTCAATGGAGAGATATGATCCAGAAACGGTGTCTGTCTCCATCAAAACATCAGAATTCGGATCAATGATTGCTTTGACAAGGGGAGATTGAAGTTTGATGAATCCTTCATGACTTGAATTCTTGACAATTCCGCGATACATGACTGTATCTGTTGTACCTATGAATCGAATCGAAAGAGGGAATTGAAAGATTGCCGGAATAGTATTGCCTGCTTGTACTTGATTGATCACAAAGTGAATATATGTCTCATTTTGCGCATTGACATGCTCTCTGAGAGTAGAAAATTTCACGATGGGATGTCCTCTTTTCATGAGCCATTGATCAAAAAATACATCATAGTCAATCGGTGGATTCGGAGCTTCTTGTTTGAATATGTTCTTAAATTCCTCTGTATTGGCATTGCCATACGCATATCGATTAAAATATGTGCGTAATACTGGATAGAATACATCATCACCAAGCATTGTGCGAAGCATATGATAGACCCAACTTGCTTTTGCATAGGTGGTGGCATAATTGAAAACATTTTCAATTGGAATGCCGAAAATTGGTGGTTGCAAGACATTTCCATTGATGCGGAAATAATCATTTCTTTTTGAACGCATCATGGATATATACTCGGGATATCCTCCCCATGTTTCATACCATAAAGCTTCGCCCCAAGTACCGGCTCCTTCATTGAGCCAGATTTCACCCCATGTTTTGCATGTGACCAAATCGCCAAACCATTGATGCATAACTTCATGCGCCAATCCATTGTTGGAGAATCCTCTTAGCCATGTGCGATTGATTGTACTCATACGCTGATGTTCCATGCCACCCGCCCAAAATGGTTGAGCCGATGTATGTCCATATGTTTTGAATGGATACTTTCCAAATAATGGAATATAACCGGTGATCATGCTAGGCGTAAAACTCAAAGCATATTTTGCATTGTATTCGCTACCATCTGTTTTTGTTCCATCAAAATCCTTCTTCCAAACATAATTGTAAATCGGAATGGAATCATTCGAATTAGGGACTTTGGCCCAAAGGGTAAAGTCCACGAATCGTGATGCATTCACAACCATGAGATATGTTGGAATGAGCGTGGTATCATAAAATGTATAATCTCTGTAGGATGGAATGCCATTCATTCTACCGATTACAAGTTCCGTCAAATCTCCATTGGATGTGACGCGTATATTATTAGTGTCACTAAGCGTGGAGTCATAAGGAACGCGAATCGTGATTCGAGCTCTTGCTTTATCATCTGGTCTGTCATTGCATGGCATCCAATACCGAGCATCTTCCGGTTGATTCATCACATAGGCGAGGTCTTCTTCGACAAAATTGGAATCGAGTCCCTGGAATTTTCGGACAAACATTCCTTTGGGATAATAGTAGAATCCTTTCTTCGCATCACCTTTATAGGTATACCAAATATGCAATGAATGCGTATCTACCGATAAAGCACTCGGAACATTTATACTCCAATGTCCATTCGATGGCTGAATGATCGCAATGGAGGCAAGCTTCGTTCCATCTAATGTTACTGAATCAATTGTCATGGAAGTAGCATGAAGTTTGATTGTTGTACTGCTTGAAAGAGGAATGAAAGTCAATTCGTTTTTTCCGGAATAGGTATAACTCGGAAGCACGGAATCAGGCGTGGCAAATGGTAGTCTCCAATCCATAAAAACATCATATGTCAATACATCAATTTCATTGATGGACTCCAGTGGTCTTTCACTCATCTTTTGATGCATTTCATGCGCATGAGAACAAAGCTCATGCTTCTCCTCCTGATGACCAGGTAGGAGGATGGAAGGAATATACTGTGAGGATGCACTTTGAAACAGTATGAATAGGAAAATTGTCAGTAGTAATGTCTTCATATGGAGATTTGATTAGTATTCAAGAATTTCCGCTTCGATATCTGTGACGCCATAGGTTATGAGATCAATTTCTTCTGCGGCATTTTTTGAGAGATCAATTACCCTATCCGGATGAAATGGTCCGCGATCATTGATTCGTACTATGACAGACAATCCATTTCGAAGATTTGTCACGCGGAGAACAGTTCCAAATGGCAAAGTTCGATGTGCTGCAGTCAAAGCCGTTTCATCATAAATCTCACCATTTGCGGTTTTGCGACCATTAAATTCAGAACCATAAAATGATGCCTTTCCTTGAATGAGGGAATCAGGAATTTCAAGCATTGTTTCCTGCTTCACTGAGTCATCTTCATAGGGTATAGCATAGGATCTTTGATGATTGAATCCAAAAAGTGAACAGGCCATAATCAAGCTTGCCATGAAAAAGAACAGATTATTCATGTGCATCACTATCTGACTGTGAAAGAAAAATCGTAGTTATCAGAGATTTTACTGTATTCATATCGCTGAAGGGTAAGATTTCATTGCCGATGATTTGAAATTCTTCATGACCTTTGCCGGCAATCAAAATTATTTCTTTGTCTTCAGAATACTGTAAAGCATGACTGATGGCTTGTAATCTATCGGGAATAGAAATGACTTTATGAGCATTACATTGATTGATGCCACACTTGATATCATTGATGATTTTCTCGGATGTTTCATGTCGCGGATTATCATCTGTGATGATGATGCGATCTACCAATTCTGATGCAATCTTTCCCATGATGGGTCTTTTTGTATTGTCTCTGTCTCCGCCACAACCAAACACAACTGTTAGTCTTCCTTTGCCTGTGGTATTGATCAATGATGTGCATGTTAAAAGCGATTTTTCCAATGCATCGGGTGTATGCGCATAATCTACTAATACCAATGCTCCATTTGGTAGTCGTAATTTCTGCATTCTCCCAGGTGCACCTTCCGCACTTCTCAGAGAATGTTGAATAATATTGGTCTCAATGCCTGTGAGATGGGCAAATGCTGCAGCCAGCGCTGTATTCTCAACATTGAATTTTCCGATGAGAGGGGAAACAATATCAATGGTAGAAACATAAAACTCAGGAACCAAACCTGCAAATGAAAGTCTATATGATGTGCCGGATAAAGAATGATTTTCCAAGTTAATTGAAACATCAAAGGCATTTGATCTTCCCACTCGATATTGCTCGCGAGCTTTGCAATCACTGAGCATTAAATATGAATAGGGAGAATCTCCCATTGCAATTGCAATCGATTCTTTTGGCAATATGTCAAAGAGATGTTTTTTTGCTTGTGCATATCGCTCCATCGAGCCGTGAAAATCCAAATGATCATGTGTGAGATTCGTAAAAATAGCGCCTGCGAAGCGAATTCCTTCAACGCGATGCAATGCCAGTGCATGAGAGCTGACTTCCATGAAGACCGTTTTGATTCCTCTGCGGACCATCATGGACAGTAATTGACAAAGATGCGGGGATTCGGGTGTGGTATGTGTGGCGGCAATTCTTTCATCACCTATATAATTTCCGGTGGTTCCTATGAGTCCTGTTGGTTCACCTGATGCTTCAAAAATTGATTTCAAAAGAAATGTCGTAGATGTTTTTCCATTCGTACCAGTTATGCCATAAATGCGCAATTTCTTTGAAGGAAAATCATAGAATGCATTTGATACTCTAGATAATGCAATGCGGGTATCAGGCACGCCAATGATTGTAACATCATTTGGAACAATACAATCAGGAATATCGGTGATGATTGTTTTTGCTCCTCTTGCAATCGCATCCTCAATGAATTGATTTCCATCGACTGGAGGAATAGTACTTCCGTTTATGGCAACAAATAATGAGAATTCCTGACAGCTTCTGCTATCATATTCTATGGAACTTACCAGCTTTTCTGTTGAACCAATGACAGTAAAACCGTTCAAGGCGGAACATAAAGTTGAAAGAATCTTCATGATAGTATGTCCAATGCCATATCGAGATGTGTGATGCCATCCAAATCATAAGAATCACTGATCGAATGAAATCCAAAAGACTCATAGAACTGCAATAAATATGATTGTGCGGAAATATGAATGTGCTTTGGTGAATATAGTCGGATTGCTTCTGCTATGGAATATTCAACCAAATGTTTTCCAAGCGCTATTCCTCTGTAATCATGATGTACGATGATTCGACCCAATTTCACAAAGTCTGAATCAGCAATGGGTATTATTCTGGAATATGCTGTCAATACATCATCTGAGGAGGCAAGTACATGATGTGAAGTTGAGTCAATACCATCTATATCCTGATAAATACATGCTTGCTCAATGATAAATACATCTTGTCTCAAACCAAGAATAGCATATACTTCTTGTGGGGTCAAATCGTTGAAAGGAATACATTTCCAATGAATACTCATGACTGTTGACCCTTGATGGTAGGAACGAATTCCGCATGATATCCGGGATCAGCATCATGTGGTGAAATAAATTTTCCTTCTTGAAACATTTTCAGTCCATATTTCGCAATAAAAGTCGGATGAGAAGCAGAAATATGAGGAAGTCTTCTCGCATTGCAATCACTGATATGTATATCACCGATCAAGACATGGGATGCATCCAATCCATTGACTGCTTGTTCATATGAAATAATTGCAATGGCTGTTTTCTCTTCTCCGGTCATAATGTCGAACATTTGCATAAAGTAAGAATCAGCATGAGATTTCATGATGATGCATAATGAAGAATCTAACTCTATATTCAGGAAATCTTTCGCAGCATCAAACATTGCATGAAATGTTGGAACGGAGACCAATGCGGTTTTCCCATCTGCACACCATCCTTTGGCAAATGACATTCCGATACGGACTCCTGTAAAACTTCCTGGTCCTTCGGAAACTGCTATGACTTGCAAGTGTTCAGGCTGAATGTGCAAATCATTCATAGCTCTTCGAATCAACTCGGCGAGCATCGCATCATGCATATTGGGCACATGGATTACATACTCAAGTTGGAGACTGCCATTCTTGGCATCAATGATTGCTATACCGCATACTTTTCCCACGGTTTCAATCGCAAGGAGATATGTTGACTTCTGTATCATTGGATGAAAAACTCATTGCGAAGGATCGTTTCCATCAATTGAATTGCCTGATCATTGACATTCATTAGATGAAGTGGAAGATGGAGAAATACCATGTCAGATTCATCATCCATTGCGCCCAAAATCGGAGAACCTGTCCACTTGGGATTTTCAGGGAGTCGATACACCGGCTTTGCATTAGCTTTTGGATATAATGGATATACCAAAACAGATCCTTTTTCTTTGGTCAAATTCGGATAGGTTACGGAACCATGTGGAATCCCAAGAAATTCAGTGCCATTTCTAATCGCCAGTGGGTCGCTTGAAACCTCTTGTCTGCCAATGGAATCTATCGGAGAAAAATCCCGTATTTCCGTACGCATGTCTTCACTTAATGGAGCGGGAAGATCAGCGACGAACAATACCTTCCCACCTGCACGCATATATTCTACAAGAGATTGTTGAGCAAGTGACATACTCGGACTTTTATCGGTATACCAAATCACGGCTGAATACAGTTTTAATGATTCAATGAACATTGGACTAATAAAAGAGGGAATCGTCTTTGCAGGAGCATCAGTCGTTTTTGTGGTATGTATGTCTAAAACATCAAATCTGCCAGAAAAACTACCAGAGTTCATTGCATTCAAAGCTTTGAGATAGAAGTTATCCGCATCTCGATTGCCACTATCTTTGATGAGAAGAATAGGTCCTTTCGAACCCTGTACAAACCATGTTTTACCGGGTGCTGGATAAGTTAAAATTTTGCTTTGAAGTTTACCTATGTCTCTTGCTCTTAAGTAGAGAATATTATGTGCATTCAGTTGTAAACCATCTTTTGCACTAAGACTGAAAAGTCTTGTGTTTTTTGGAATAGAGGTCCACTTTGCAGTTTTTGAAGAATCATTCAATGACCATTCTATAGTTTCAAGTGTTGCATCTCCATCCTGATCAGAAACAAAGAACTTAAATGTTGCAAATGAGAATGTGGTATCCGGTAATGCTACTGCTATGGCTGACTTCGCTGATGTGTCATTACCCCAAGCTATAATTGGTGGAGAATTTTTGATAGGGAATTGGAGTCTGGATGGAATAGGATCGATTGCACCATCCAATAGTGGGAAAATCTCACCATTATCCAATCTATTATTCCCATTCTTGTCAGTAAAGTCAAGTTTTTCACCTTCATTTGGATATTGCTTGAGTGAATTATCTATGGATGCAACCGAAAAAATAAAATTGGTATCGGATGATTCCACTTGCAATGCAAATATTGAATCATTCTTTCTTGTGAAATACCAATCTTTTTCATTCCACGAAATTGCATAACCTATCACCAAACCATCGGGATCATCTCCTGACCAACTGACATTTACTCTGCTATTTTGTTGATTGAGAATTGTATCTACATAGATCTTTGTATCGGGTGGGAGATTTTCATTTGTCGTCAGTATGGAATCATCACACGAAGTCATGATGAGTAGCAAGAAAAAGGCAAATACTTGTATGGTGATTTTCATTGTATTCCTCTTGTTGAAGTCGCTGCTGCCAAAGTGAGCGCGGATACTGAGCGTGCTCCGGATTCAAGCAATACTTGAGCGCATTCTTCAAGCGTGGAACCAGTGGTCATCACATCATCTAGGAGCATTAAGCGTTTGCCTCGAATTCGGTCTGCATTCTTGATTGAAAAAATTCCTTGAACATTCTGCATGCGATCTTTTGAGGAGAGTTTGGTTTGAGTCGTGGAATAATGCAATCTTTCCAAGGAATGAATGACCGGTACTTTTGTGACTGAGGAAATGCCCTGCGCGATCAACAAAGACTGATTATAACCCCTCTCTCTGACTCTTGCGCGATGCAAAGGAACGGGAACATAATAGTCCACTTCGGTGTGCTTTTTGATTCTAGCAAGATATTTCCCGAAATCAAATGCCATGTATTGTGCATTTCCATATTTGATGGCATAAATTATTCGTTGAATCGGTGCTTCTTGATGAAAAGCAAAGTGACTTTCAATGCTACAAACAAAAGAGTCTTTATTGTTCTGTGTGTACAATTGATTCAACAAAACATCATCATTCGGGGCACATTCAAACATATACAAACAAGCATCGCATACTCTATGAACATGAGTATTTCCACTTATGCATTGATCGCATGTCTCACAGTGCAATGGTGCAATTGCATCCATCATTGCATGCATGATATTTGGTATGAAAGTCATGCCTAAAAGATTCATTGTGCTTTATCACTCATTTTCAAAAGTGAACTTCAATCTTTGAGAAATTGAATTGGGTAAAGACGGTGTAATGCGTCTTGGAATCAACATACCTGAAAGGGAAGTGATATCTCCAAAGACTTTTTGTTTCAAAGCTGTATGAGCAAGATAATGAAACCCGCTAGACCCGCCTGTTCCAATGCGTGATCCTATCATACGCATTGTCATGGAAGCATGACGATATCTCCAAACTGATAAGGTTTCATCAAATCCGCAAATTGCCTGAAGTAATGCATTAGGATGATTAAGAAGAGGATAATCCCTGTACAATTGTATGAAAAGTGCCGCCAGAGTTGCTTTGTGAGACAATCTTCTTTCACTCTTCTCTATGAGCTCATTATAGGTATTTTCATCAAACAAAGCATTGAAACTACTTTCAGCTTGATCTATGGATTGCACTCTGATAATGCGTTCTTCATCCGTTAATATTTCATGATTGGCAATATCGGCTCGGTCTTTTGCAAATGTGTCTGATACTGCTGATTTATATTCTTGCCAAAAAAGATAATCTTCCGTTTCCAAAAAAGGAGTATGTTCAAGCCAGGACTGTACTACTTCGAATAGTGTAGCTTTTCCTTCAGCTTGTTGAACAAGCTTCTTATCAAAATCCTTCATGGCAGTCAAAAAGGCACGATTCATCCTTTTATCTTGTGGCAATCCAAGTCGCATTTCCAATACACGGAATTGAACTGATTGAAAACCACTAGCCGGATGCAATAAATCACGGAAGTCCATGAAGTCCAGTGCAGACATTGTTTCGAGTATTGTAAATTGCTCCATACTCATTCGTAGAATGGACTCCATCCTGTGAAGCCTGTGCACACAAAGAGAAATCTCATGTTCCTTCACAGATTCTTTGGAAAGTATCGCAATGACCGAATCCAATTCAAACATTATTTGCTTGAACCATAACTCAAATGTTTGATGAGTTATGATGAAAAGCATCTCATCATGTGCTTCTATGCCGGCTTTGTCACTTTCTGGAAATTGTGCTTTAAGTACTTTGTCCAATTGAAGATATTCGGAATAATACACCGAATTGTCATGTGTCTGACTCATAATGATATGGGATAATTTAAGATTATTCGCCTAAAATTAGTGCTTTGATCGATAAGCTGAAAATAACCAAAAGAATGAATGCAAATATACGATTATCCCATGCAAAATTTGGACTCAGGAAGTGTGTAATACGCGTAAATCACACTGATTAATCCACAATTTCTGTGCAGATCATAAACAAAAATGAATTCAAACTCAGGAAGCATGCCTTATGTGAGCCAAAATTTTTCTATTTTTGTGTTCTTGCATTTTTGCATTGAAATAGCGGAGTCGCATAATCATGCTGAAAATTTCAATACTTGGAATGGAAGACGGTGATAATGCTTTTCATTCTTCATGCGATTCCTCAGAGATTCAGGATATGTTTACTGAGTTCAATGGAATTGTTGAAATTGAAGGAGTGATCAAAAAGCAAGGAAAACGGTTGATATTGCATGCACATGCATCATGCAACACAACATTGACATGTGATATATCCGGTGAAGATTATGACCAGAAGATTGAGGCAGCGATCATGAAGCATTTCAGGATTGATACCCAATTGTTCGATCTTCAGACAGACAAAGAAGATGGTGATGAAATTTTACTTAGAGATGATGAAGAAGTTATAGACATTACAGAAGAAGTCAGACAGGAATTAGTGATTCATCTACCTATGAAAAAAGTTTCTCCCGCTTATGCGGATATAAGTTTTGAAACATTGCATCCTGACCTTTTGACAAAAGAAGAAGAAAAAATTGATGGTGAAGACTCACCATTCGCAGCATTAAAACATTTGAATATTCAAAAGAATTGATTTTATCGGAGCAGAATCATGCCAAATCCTAAAAGAAGACATTCCAAATCTCGCAGAGACAAGCGCAGAACACACTATAAAGCAGTTGCACCGACAGTAGCATCTTGCGCTCATTGCGGAAGCATGAAATTGAATCACACAGCTTGTCCTTCTTGCGGTTACTACAATGGTCGTAAGATGATTGAAATCAATAGTGGTGCTTCAGTCGAATAATTTCGCCAAAGCTTTACAAAAAGATTTGCGATTCCATCATTCTATCCTATTACTATGAATCCCATTCGCATTGCAATTGATGTCATGGGTGGAGACTTTGCTCCTTTGAACGAGATTCAGGGAGCAATCCTTGCTTCTGAGAAGTTCAATCAAATGGGTTTGAATATTGAATTTGTGTTAGTAGGAAAGGAATCTGAGATTAAAAAGGCAATGGAAACATTGTCTTTTCCACATTTGGTCTATTCCATCGTACATGCTGATGAAGTTGTCACCATGCAAGATGATCCCACTGCAGTCATTAAATCAAAAAGAAATTCCTCATTGTTTATAGGAATTGACATTCATGCCAGGGGACATGTAGATGCATTCGTTTCTGCCGGAAATACAGGTGCAGTGATGAGCACAGCAACTGTAGTTTTGGGAAGAATTAAAGGTGTAAGCAGGCCTACTATTGGCACATTCCTTCCGACGCAACATGGTCGCCCCGTCTTACTTCTTGATGTTGGAGCTACTATTGAATGCAAGCCAAGATTTCTCTATGAATATGCCATCATGGGTGATGTTTATTCTAGAATAGTCCAAGGAATAGACAAACCAAAAATTGGATTGCTCAATATTGGTGAAGAAGCTACAAAAGGAACTGAACCAATATTACAGACACATGCATTGCTCTCAGAAAGTACCATGAATTTCATCGGAAATATTGAGGGCCGAGATGTATTGGCCGGCACAGCAGATGTTGTCATATGCGATGGTTTTATTGGAAATATAGTATTGAAATTTGCAGAGAGTATGCTCGGTTTGCTCAAAGCAAGAATCAAGGGATATGCGGCAAAAAGCATATTTCACAAGCTTATAGTTTTGTTCATGCTGATCCCTTTGAAAAAAATATTGAAAGATTTCGATTATCAAGAATACGGTGGCGTCCCACTCCTTGGAGTAAATGGCGTGGTCATAATTGGACATGGCAAATCAAGTCCGCTTGCCATAGAAAATATGCTCACCAGAGCCGTTGAAGTCATTCGCGGAGACGTGAATGGTTCCATCAAAAAAGCATTGGTTGAAAAGAAGGACTAAATACTCAAAACAGAAGAAATATATGCCTATTTACATTTCATCAATCGCACATTTTGTTCCACCAGAGATATTTACCAATTCGTATTTCGAAGACAAAGTAGATACAAATGATGAATGGATCAAAACCCGAACCGGTATCACCGAGAGAAGATTTTTGACTGAAGGTCATCTTTCCGACATGCTCCTTCCGGCAGTGGAACAGTGTTTGAAAGAGCGTGGAATTGGTCCTGAGGAAATAGACTGCGTGATTGTGGCTACTATCACTCCTGACAATAGATTTCCGTCTTCAAGTGCAACTCTTCAAGCAAAGGCAGGAATGGTGAATGCTTGGGGATATGATATTTCTGCAGCATGTTCAGGTTTTCTCTATGGACTCATGACCGGTGCAGGATTGATTACAGGTGGTACTTGCAAAAAAGTATTGGTATGTGGTGGTGATAAAATGAGTTCCATTTTGAATTTCAAAGACCGCACTACATGCATACTTTTTGGAGATGGAGGCGGAGTGGCTTTATTGGAGTCAACTGATGATGATTCAATAGGGATTCAGGACAGTATTTTGCGCATGGATGGAAAGGGAGGACAATTTCTCTATATGAGTGATCATGGCGATGGTGCAAAAGCTCCGTTTGAGGAATATCCCGATGAAATCAAAGAGCATTATGTGATTCAGGATGGACAATCCGTGTTTAAATCCGCTGTGGTTGGAATGGCTGATGTATCTTCTGAAATCATGGAAAGAAATGCCCTGATAGCCGATGATATCGCTTGGCTCGTACCACATCAGGCAAATCTCCGCATCATAGAAGCCACAGCAAGAAGAATGGGACTGGATTCATCAAAAGTGATCATCAATATTGATAAATATGGAAATACTACTGCTGGTACTATCCCGATTTGTCTTTCAGAATTGCATCATGAAGGCAAATTGAAATATGGTGACAAAGTGATATTGGCAAGTTTTGGCGCAGGTTTCACTTGGGGTAGCATTCTCTTGACATGGGGTATCAAATCATGAGTTCAATGGCATGTATTTTTTCCGGTCAAGGATCGCAATATGTTGGCATGACCGCTGATATTGTTAAGGATAGTGATTCTGCAGCCGAGAGAATGAAACAGGCTTGTGACATAGCCGGATTTGCACTCGATGAAATATGCTTCAATGGTCCTGTGGAACTACTCAAAGAAACTCGTTATACCCAGCCTGCACTTTTCATTCATGAAGCCATCATTTGGGATTTGATAAAGGATCATGTGCAAGCTGATGCATTTGCCGGACATTCCTTGGGTGAATATTCAGCACTCTATGCGGCAGGCGTGCTTTCTTTTGAAGATGCCATGAAATTGGTTGTCCTGCGTGGATCTTTGATGTTTTCTGCCGGTAATGCAAAACCCGGCACCATGTTCGCCATCATCGGAATGAGTGATGAATCAGTGATTTCATTGTGTCAAGAATTATCCGGTGAAGAGGGAATAATTGTACCTGCAAACTTCAATTCGCCCGGACAAGTTGTATTGTCGGGAGATGCAGAATATATAAGACTCAAAGCGCCACTGTTCAAAGAAGCCGGTGCTCGGATGGTGACCGAATTGCAAGTGAGCGGAGCTTTTCATTCTCCACTGATGAATTCTGCATCCGAAGAATTGGGAAAGGCAATCGATGCAGTACATTTTCATGATCCAATCAAGCCAGTTTATCCTAATGTTATAGGTAAGCCGGTTAGTGATCCAATAGAACTGCGAAAACTCTTGCTTGATCAATTGACTTCTCCGGTTTTATGGTCGCAAAGTTTGCAATCGATGCATGAACATGGCATTACATCATTCAAAGAAATCGGACCGGGCAAAGTTTTGCAAGGATTGGTGAAAAGAACTCTTTCCGATCCGGGTTTAATCATTGGCGGAATTGATACATCTCTCGATATTAAAGCTATACTCGGGAAAGGAGAATAAAATGGAAACTATTCAAAAAGTTGCATTGGTCACAGGTGGCTCCCGAGGTATTGGTGAAGCAATCGTGAAGAGATTGGCCTCTGATGGATTCATCGTATATGGAACATATAATAGCAGTCCTGAAAAAGCAGAAGCGATTGCCCAAACATTGCGAGAAGAAGGCAAACAAGTTCATTTTAAGAAAATGGATATCTCTTCCAATGAATCAATTCTTGCCGGAATAGAGGAAATATTGTCAGAATCTGGAAGAATTGATGTATTGGTCAATAATGCAGGCATCACCAAGGATACTTTGATCATGCGCATGACTGAGCAAGATTGGGATGATGTATTGAATACGAATCTCAAAGGTGCATTTTTGTGTTGCAAAGCAGTGGCCAGACCCATGATGTCTCAGCGTTCGGGAAGAATCATCAATATGAGCTCCATTGTAGGATTGAGAGGAAATGCCGGACAAGTCAATTATTCGTCTTCGAAAGCAGGAATGATTGGTTTGACCAAATCCCTCGCACAAGAACTTGCATCTCGTAATATTTTAGTAAATTGCATCGCTCCTGGTTATATTGAAACAGATATGACCGGTAAGCTAAATGATGATCAGCGTAAAGCTTTTGCGGATAAAATCCCTCTAAAGAGAGCCGCAAAGCCGGAAGAAGTGGCTAATGTTGTGTCATTTTTTGCGAATGCTGACTCAACATATGTGACAGGACAAGTTATCGCCGTTGATGGCGGATTGGCAATGTAAATATCTTTTTGTTCATACTATTTCTGAGGTTCCCTCATGGCTGCCGTAGCAGACAAAGTTAAAGAAATCATCGTCACTAAATTGGGCGTTGAAGAAACTCAAATTACTCCTAGCGCATCCTTCACCAATGATCTTGGTGCAGATTCTTTGGATACTGTTGAATTGATCATGGAATTTGAAAGAGCATTCAATATCACAATTGAAGATTCAGATGCTGAGAAAATTCAAACAGTCGGTGATGCGATTACATATTTGGAATCACACGCTTCCTGATTGGTTGCTTTCCTTTGATATTCATTGAATATCCTTTTTGCAAGCTCATGAACAGCCACTGATCCGGTATCCATTCCAGGAGATGTGGCTTTTGTTTTCCATGTGGCTATTTTTATTTCTATGTGAGAGCGCATAATGTCAAGATATGATTATCCAACCATCGTGGTGACAGGAGTAGGAGCCGTTACTCCGATAGGAAATACAGTACAAGAATTTTGGACCGGGATGATGAATGCTGCCAATGGCGCAGGTCCGATTACTCGTTTCGATGCCGAAAAGTTTGACACTCGCTTTGCTTGTGAAGTCAAACAATATGATCCATTACTGCATATCAATCGAAAAGAAACGCAAAGAATGGATCTCTTCACACAATTTGCCATCAGTGCTTCAGCAATGGCTGTTGAAGATTCAGGTATTGACTTTGAAAAAGTAAATAAAGAAAGAGCGGGCGTGATCATTGGATCAGGAATTGGTGGGATGTGGACTTATCATCATCAACAACAGAATTTGTATATCAGAGATGGTAATCCTGATCGTATCTCCCCATTTTTCGTTCCAATGTTGATTAGTGATATAGCCGCCGGCCATGTTGCTATCCGTTTTGGATTGAAAGGTCCCAATTATGCAACCGTATCAGCTTGCGCAACATCCAGCCACTCCATTGCAGATGCACTCATGATCATGCAAAGAGGTGATGCCGATGTCATGTTGGTTGGTGGTAGTGAAGCAGTTGTTTGCCCTATGGGAATCGGCGGGTTCAATTCCATGAAAGCCCTGTCAACTCGTAATGATGATCCCATGACAGCAAGCAGACCTTTCGATCTAGGCAGGGATGGATTTGTTATGGGCGAAGGAAGTGGTATCATGGTAGTTGAAACTCTCGAACATGCAATGAATCGCGGTGCAGAGAAAATCTATGGCATAATTGCCGGAATCGGGTTGACCGATGATGCATTCCATATCACGCAACCTGCTCCGGGTGGAGAAGGTGCTGTTCGTTCCATGAAACTCTGCATTCAAGATGCGGGCTTGGAATTGACAGATATTGATTACATCAATGCACATGGTACATCAACGCCATTCAATGATAAAAATGAATCAGCAGCAATCAAGACTGTGTTTGGTGAATATGCCCATAGCATTGCTGTGAGTTCAACAAAATCCATGACTGGTCATCTATTAGGTGCGGCCGGTGCAATCGAGGCAATCGCAACAGTATTGGCCATGAAGCATTCAATGATTCCACCAACAATCAATTATACTACTCCTGATCCCGATTGCGATTTGAATTATGTTCCGAATGTACCTATTGCAAAGCAAATCAAAGCGGCGGTTAGCAATACATTTGGCTTTGGCGGACATAATGCTTCAATTTGTTTTAAGGCCTACGAAGGTTGATAACATCTTCAAACACTCATTTCAAACAGGTTGAATCCATATATTCAACCTGTTTTCTTATGTATTGAATTTACAATGAAAACCCCTGCTATTGTTCAACAGATTTATGAAAATTTCTTTCGATTGCCCACTTTCAAGCGCAATCCAAAGAAACCGCAATTTCCGATTCAAGGACTCATCAATAAAGCCAAGAAAACAGAATTAGAACAATCTCTTGGAATTAAAATTGATCATATCGGGTACTTTGAACAAGCTTGTACTCATCGTTCTTATCTGCAAGTTCAACCGGAAATCGCAATCATTGCAAATGAACGATTGGAGTTTTTAGGTGATGCTATACTTGGTATGGTCATCGCTGAATACTTGTTTTATCACTATGAACAAGATCATGAGGGCGAATTAACGAAGATGCGCTCATGGTTAGTGAATAAAAAATCTCTGGCGCATTGTGCAAGATCATTGAAGCTAGAGCGCTTTCTTTTACTGTCATTCAGTGCCGAACAATCTCTTCAAAAGGGTAATGAAACCATACTGGCTGATGCAATGGAAGCAATCATTGCCGCCATTTATCTTGATTCCGGCTTGCAGCAAGCACGAACATTTGTCATTGAAAAACTCATCCCGATGCTCACTAATGAAATGATCATGAAAGATTCGAATTTCAAGAGTATCTTATTGGAACTTGTTCAGTCTGAAGGAAAAGAAGCACCAAGATATTCTGTGATTGAATCGAAGGGTCCGGACCATGAAAAAGAATTTCTTGTAGCAGTATATGTCAATAGTGAAGAAATGGGACGAGGTTCCGGAAAAAGTAAAAAACAGGCCGAACAAGAAGCCGCACATCATGCATTGGAATCCGTACTCAGAGAGCATGCAATCATACCTGAAACAGAGAGGAAATAATGTTGATGAAGGATTCATTATATGCTAAACTTGCCGATACATGGAAAGAACTAAGCACTGTCACTTCAGTACTCATCTCAGCACATATTGATCCTGATGGAGATTCTATTGGAAGCAGTCTTGGGCTATTGCATTTGCTTCGTGAACAAGGCATCAATGCACATATTTTACAACATCATCCCATTCCCAAGAATCTTTCATTTCTTCCTCATGATCAAGCATTCTTATTCTATGACCAAGCCGATATCAAAGAAATCATAGCTGGCACTGAAGCTTGGTGTATTTTGGATTTGAACGCTCCTCAAAGGCTTGGTCCGAATATTCTTCCTTTCTTTGAACACTTTACAGGGAAAGTCTTTCTCTTTGATCATCATGTTAAACCAATATTGAAAGCGGATTATTCGCATGTTATTATTGAGTCATCCTCCACATGTGAAATCATTGCAAGAATGGCTCTTGAATCCAATATCGAGATTAATGCTCAATCAGCTGAATGCTTATATACAGGAATAATGACGGATACAGGTGGATTCAGACATTCGCGTACAAATGCTGAAGTAATGCGTTTGGCCGCTACACTGATAGATGCAGGCGCAGATCCCGTAAAGATTTATGATAAAGTGATGAATGCACAATCACTTATATCAATGCAATTACTTGGAATGGCATTGTCCAATCTCACCATCTCTCATGATGGAGCATTGATATTGATTCTCTTGAGAAAAGAACAATTAGTGGGCTATAGTTCAGAAGATCTTGAGGGCTTTGTTAATTATACTTTGAGCATTGAAGGTGCAAAAATAGGTGGACTTATCACCGAATGGGAAGATGGTACCGTGAAAATGTCCCTGCGTTCAAAACCCACACATGAAGTTCGAAGCATTGCTGAGTCCTTCGGTGGCGGAGGTCATGTCCAAGCAGCCGGCGCAAGAGTTCGCCATGGGAATTTGAAAGAAATTGTTGAGTCAATTCAACAAATGGCAAAGATTTGAATTTTATCTGGGTAGAATCGTAATCCAAACAGTCTCACCTTTCCGAAGAAATTCAGGAGATCTTGAAATATCGGGTTCGATAAAGATGTCTTGATCCGAGAGATTGGGATCTTTATCTTCACTGTTTAAAATCTGTAAAATCAAATCATATTCCATGGCAAGAATTTTGGCCTGATTGAGAGTAATGCCTGTGAATGCAACAAGATCAATACCCGTTGGACCCTGACTCACAATCAATGAAATACTCTTTCCATATGGAATCTTGCTTCCGGCTGGAATGGATTGCTTCAATACAGTTCCATAGGGTTTTTCTTCATCTTCTTGAAAAACTGTTTCTCCCACTTGCAGACCTATGCTGAGCAAGTTAAGTAAAGCATCTCTATCGGTTTTACCAATCAAATAGGGAACCAATACCTTTTCTATGCCTCTACTGACAGTGATATACAATCTTCTACCTTCGCGTACCTCTGAACCGGCAAAAGGCAATTGACTGATGATTCTTCCCTTGGGTATTGTTTCATTATACACATCTCTCACTTCCGCAACACGCAATTTTGCATCACGAATAATTGGGTCTGCCTTTGATAAAGTCAATCCAGTTATATTTGGAACCTTGACAACTTTGATTGCATGCACATAAGGTGGCATGACAAATGAGTCAATAATCCAAAGTATTGAAAATAGAATGATGAAAACGATCCCAAGCATGATCGTAATTTGTTTCATTCCTATGCGCTGATTCAAAAAATCTCGTATCATTGGTCCTTTACTTACTTAGCCCTAGGCAAAAGTCAATGCAAATTAGTAAAATCGTCATACTTGCCCTAATCTCCTTCCAACTCTTTACTCAACTTGCAGTTCAAGCACAAGCATGGACAGGAGGAAAAGGGAAGGGTTTTGTGAAGCTTTCAGCAGGCTCAATGTCCGGCTCAAGTTATTTCGAAGCAAATGGAAATAGGCGAAGTGGTGTATATGATAGTCTGGCATTAAGCAATTATACATTTGATTTCTCCGGTACTCTGATGACTCTTGAGGCAGAGTATGGTCTTAATGATGAGTTCATCATCTTTTCAAGCATGCCATTGATTGCATATACTCTGACTGAGAAATTTGTGACGGATTCAATTGGGAATCGACCGATACGCAAACAATTGAGTAGGACCCTTCTGTCTTGGTTTGGAATTGGTACACGCTATCGATTGTATTCAGGACCATTGAATGCCACCATTATCGGAGAGTTTCGATTGCCGGCATATACCGGTATTCCAAATGATCCCGCGGAGGAATTCCTTGGTGGTGGATCCAAAGAAGGAATCATTGGACTTCAAATCGGTATTCCTTTCGAAAAGAGTTGGATCGAACTGCATGGTTCTTTGTCTCTTCGTGATAAAAATTGGAATGATCGATTTTTCATTCATGCTGAAACGGGATTCTCATCGGTTGAAAAAACAGCCCTGAAATTCTTTGTCGATATTCAACAACCATTGGGTGCGCAAAGAGATGTACCCGATTTTGAGATAAGAAAGTTATATCCAGCTGAATTTTTCACTTTGGCTGGTGCCTCATTCACAGTGCATTTGCCGGATGGATTGACATTTGAAGCAATGTATAATTTGAGATTACTAGGCACGAATGCATGGAGCATCGGTACTGTCATGCTTAGCGCGGGATATGCCTTTTAATGCCTTCTTTACTTGAAATATTGGGTTTCTTCACCGGTATAATAGGTGTGTATCTTACAATCAAAAGATCCCCATTTTGTTGGCCGATTTCAGCATTGAATGTCATGCTCTATGGTGTGATATTTTACGATGCAAAACTTTATGCCGACATGGGATTGCAAGGTGTATTTCTTGTTTTCAGTGTATATGGATGGTATGCTTGGACAAAAGGCTCCGAAAATTATCTGCCTGATTCATCCCCATTACAAGTGAAACAAAGCACAATCAAGGAAATAGCAGTTGGTCTTCTCATTACCATCCCGATAGCAATCATTCTTGGATATATACTCAAGAATCAAACGAATGCCGACTATCCTCACATTGACTCAATGCTTGCTTCACTTAGCATATTTGCACAAATTCTTCAAACTAGAAAAAGACTTGAAAATTGGTATATATGGATAGTGGTAGATGCAGTGTATATCCTTATTTATGTTTCCAAAGACTTATATCTGTCTGCTATACTCTATGCCGTATTTCTTGCTCTTGCCATCCAAGGCATTATTGAATGGAAAAGAGTTTTAGGGTTTTCCACCAAAAACTTTTCGCAATAAGGATGATGCTTGACCAAGTGGATCTTTGCGAATGAGTTTTTCTTCGCTTGCAATGGTGAAGAATAATCCTTCCATTGCTTTTTCAGTGACATATTGCGTAAGATCAGGATTAATTCTCTTCACAAAAGGAATCTTGTTATAGGCATTCATTACAGTTGACCAATGCTTGGTTGCATCCACTTTTTCAAGAGAGCCCTCAATGACGGGTCGAAACGCTTTCGTCAATGCCTGGGTCGTGGACTGTTGCAAAAAGCGAGTGCCGGCAATGCTATCTCCTTTCACAATACCGATTGCATCCTGAAATGACATGGATGTAATTGCATCAACAAAGATGGGTAATGCTTTTGTGGCTGCATCCTCTGCGGCTCTATTGAGTGATAATACAGCATTGTCTACTGTCTTTCCCATACCGACTTTTCTCAATGTACTCTCAATATCTCGAGCTTCCTGCGGAAAAGGAATCTTGATGAATTGATTACCAAAATATCCATCCTGTTTCGATACTTCATTTGTTCCCTTGGTAATGCCATTTTGCAATGCTTCTTTAAGAGCGGAAACAGCTTCTTGCTCGGTAAATCCACCAATGGAACTTTCGCCTTTCAAAAGTGAATTAGCTTTCTTCTTGAGAGCATCAAAGAATTGCGCTTGCATTGATTCAACATTCAAGTGTAGACCCAACAATACAAGCAAAAATGGTAGTTTACGCATGCTTTTCATTAGTGAACCCTTAGTGGTGATTTGAATTATCGTAAAACTATGAATATGTATGAACATTTAAAAGGGAAGAGGCTTCTTGCTTTGGATATAGGCAAGAAAAGAATTGGTATAGCTGTGTGCGACATGCTGCATATTACCACAAATCCTCTTATCACAATTGAAAATGATGCAAATGCTCTTCAAGAAATCTTGAGGATTGCTCAGTATGAGCAGATTGGCGCTATCATTATCGGCATACCACCTGAATTCACAGGTCAAAGCAATGCAATCATCAAAGAAATCTTGAAATATCAGCATGTATTACTTGATGCCCTAGACATCGACATCATACTTCAGGATGAATCATATAGTTCAAAAAGAGCAGTTGAGCAATTGATTGCATCCGGTCGATCAAAATCATACAGAAAAGATAAATCCGTGATTGATAAAACAGCGGCGGCAATCATTTTACGATCATTCCTGGATGAATATGATGTGTGATTCAATGCTGAAATATTTCCTTTGTTTCATCATGATGCTCTTGCCGATTTCAGTGATCTCGCAAGTGCAGAAAAATGGTTCATCACTGTATCCAACTTTGGAATCACAAAGAGAACCACTATATACGGAAATCCGAACGCTCCATCATTCTTCCGAAGATTCAATGACTATTTTGGCAATGTTTCGCATACAATATGATGCATTGCTTTTTGAAAAGTCCACATCATTCAGAGGTGGATATGTTGCATTTCCTTCACTTGAGATTGAATCGAAAGACAGCAATGGAATTATCAAATCACGCATTCAATGGAAAGATTCGGTCTTTGCATCCAATTATGAACAAACGAATTCTGAATCACTCTATGCTTATGGCTTGAGAGCTATCACGGTGATAAAAACTCAATATGCCGTGATGATTTCATTGATGGATAAAGGACAGATAATCAAGAAAGTTCGAATGCCAAAAATTGCTTTGCAAGAATTTCCCAATCCTTTATTCACTTCTGAAAACCCTTTTTCCGATGCATTCAGTCCGGATATATTTAATGGCAATATTCCATTTTCTTCCAAAAAACAATATGCTGTGTTCCAGCTTTCATCAAAAGTCAAGAACTATTCCGCTTCACTCATACGGCTAAGAGCAAATGAAGAATATGCAAAGCATATAAAACCTGTTTCTGCCACCAGAACTGAACTTCGTTCAGATATTACGATTATGCCGGAATTCATTGAAGAATCAGCTACTTCAAGGCCAATTCCTTTGATTGTGAAAGAATCACCCGGAATGAATCTTCTGATTGTACAGCTTCCCGATAATGTCATTGCACCGGGAAGATATTCTTTGATCCTCAATCACAGTGAAAAAAAAGGGAGACAGGATTCCATCCGATTTGATTTTGCATGTCTATGGGAAGACATGCCCAAAACACTGATCAGCGCTGAATATGCAAGACAAACAATGAAATATCTCCTGAATGATGCTGATTTTGAAAAGTTATCGGGAAGCACAGATTTGGATATACGAAAGAATATCATCGATTGGTGGAAGAAGAATGATCCTACTCCATCTACTATATATAATGAGCCCATGACAGAATATTTTCGAAGAGCAGACCGTGCATTTACGGAATTTCAAACAATCAATGAATCCGATGGCATCATGACGCAAAGAGGTAAAATCGCTTTGCTCTATGGTTTTCCGAAAGAAAGAGACATCGAAATCCCAAGTCAGGGAATCAAGAAGGAATTATGGACTTATCCGCCCCCAATCAATAAGCGATTTGTTTTTCAACAAGAATCAGGTAAGAATTTTGCTTTGATCTCTATCGAAGATGTGAAGTGAATGTCTGTATTCCATAATGAGAACTAGTCCTGCAATACACCACAATACTGTTTCAAAAAGCATAGATTCATGTGCTGGATCCACCGCATACATTGCATAGGTGTACATCATTAAAGATCCTATGATTATGATGCTTTGTCTTTGAATGATCGAACCAAGAAAAATCAAAGGGATGAAATACCACGGATGTACTTTGGCTGAAATGAGCACCGTGACCAAAAGAATCATATAGAGTGATTCTATGAGGGATTCTTTCTTGATATATGCATATGCACTCACAATCATCACTCCAATTCCTCGAAACATGGTAAGCACTTTGGGAGCCAGAAGCCACCATTCATGGATCTTGAATAATTCCAGGATATGTCTGATACCATATAAAATCACTCCATTGAAATACGTGCCTTGATAAAAATTCAAAACCGAGACATATCCCTGAATAGCTGAGTAATTACCAATCACCAAACCCCAAAACCATGGAGCGCTTGTAAGCAGGGTCATGAAGAGTGTCCCAATGAAAATTGCAATGACATTCTTACTCTTCTTTGCATGCAATAGAAAGGGAATGATGAGTACAATTGGATAGAGTTTCAATAGACCCAACACCGCGCAAAGCATTCCAATGAGGATGCTTTTCTTGAAAGATGAATCATCCCTGAACAGCATGATTGCACCAATAATGAAAGGCAGAAGCAATACTTCATTATGCGCTTGTCCAATTCCTTCAATCGCTGTCATTGGAATGGCGAGATACATTACAATAGGTAATAATGAATATTGATGTTTTCGAAGCCAATGATACAGTATGGCAAGTCCAATGAATTCCGAGCAAAAGAGCAGTGCTTTCCACACAAACAATGTTGCTTGCAATGAATACGGAATAAAGGATGAAATCCATGCGGAAATGGACATGAATATCGTGGCAATCGGAGGATAGATATTTTGATATGGTTTGAATGCCATCAATGCATAGGCTGAGTCTCTGAGATATGAGAGTGCCGGATCATCTGCTTTCACGGCATAGAGATTTGCGCCTGCGAGGCTTGCTTTGCCATAGAACAAATATCCAAAGACATCATCAGAGAGCCATGGATACATGAAAAACACTGCCAATCTTGAAAGGAGAAACAGTGAGAATAAACGGGGGAGTGTGAGAAATGAACTTCCATTGCGAAGAAGGAAAATTCCGCAAAGCGCATGAATGGCATAAAACCCTAAAAATACCTGCATGGTATGCGAATTTCTCTCTGCAGGTATAAATGCATAGACCATGAAACCCATGATATATATCCAAAAGACAATCCATGGGATTCTGTTTTTGGTCACATCAATAGACATTCAATAATTCAACTTCAAAGATCAATGTGGAATTGGCAGGAATAGAACCAACAGACCTTGAACCATAACCCATTTCCGGTGGAATCTCAAGCTTTCTCTTGCCACCAACTTTCATAGTAGATAGTCCGACATCCCAACCTTTGATGACTTCCGAAGTACCAATACGAAATGAAAATGGTTGGTTTCTCTCTCGTGAAGAATCAAATACTTTTCCATTTGTGAGTGTGCCAACATAATGTACTGTGACAGTACTGCCAAATGTTGGCTGTGCACCTTTGCCAATAGTGATATCGGTTATTTTCAAATTGGGATAACTTGCAGGATCTTCCAATGTGACTGATTCACATGAAGCCAACAAAAACATCATCAGAAATGGAAGTATGAAATTTCGCATATAATTTTCCATAAAAAAAGCCTGCTTCCTAAAAGAAACAGGCTTCATTGTACATATTCAATTAGTCAATCAATACCGCATTGTCCATATTAACTTCCTTGCGAGTATCAATGATGGTCGGCTTTGTATTTTCAATTTGTTCTTGGATTGTCATGAGTGCTTTCAAAAGTGCTTCCGGGCGTGGAGGACAACCTGACACATATGCATCCACTGGAATGAACTGGTCGATGCCTTGCACAACAGAATAACTTCTGAACATACCGCCTGAGGATGCACAGACACCCATGGATATACACCATTTTGGCTCGGGCATTTGATCCCAGATTTTGCGAACAACCCAACTCATTTTATATGTTACGGTTCCTGCCACAATCAATAAGTCAGCTTGGCGAGGCGTAAAACCAAATTTTTCCGAACCAAAGCGAGCACTATCAAAACGGGGACCTGCAAATGACATCATTTCAATTGCACAACATGAAATACCCATCGGCATGGGCCATAATGAATTTCTTTGTGCCCAACTGACTACCGCATCAACAGTTGTGGTCAAAAATCCGTCTTTCGTCAATTGATCTATTGCCATTCCAAAGCTCCTTTTTTCAAGACATAAATGTAACCCGCAAAAAGCAATACCATGAAAAGTGCCATAGCGGTCAAACCAATCATACCCAATTCCTGGAATTGAATGGCCCAAGGATACATGAACACAATTTCAATATCAAATAAAATGAATAACATTGCGACAAGATAAAACTTTACAGAGAATCGCTCTCTAGCGCTTTTGATGGGCTCCATGCCGCATTCATAGACACTGAGTTTTTCTTTTGATTTATTTTTGCGAGGTCCTACAAATTCAGCGATTAGGATATTGGTCAATCCGAAGAGGAAACCTACAGCAATCATCAAAAAGAGAGGGAGATATAATTCAAGCATGCATCCAGTCCTTTATATGATTCAAATGCTTGGCAAACTTACTTTTTTTTTGCCGTCCTTGCAAAAGAAAACAATGCTCTATCACTCACTTGTTCCCTTAAATTCAACAAGTTTTGGAATTCCTTGAAAAATCGGGAATAAGAGCAGAATCTGAAGCCATTCGACATCCAATTTGAATCGAATATTTGCAGCTTGGGTCAAAGAATAGATGATTGACACATATATCAAGATTCCAATGAGCACAATCAAAAAATGCCTAGTATCGATTGAAATCATGTTGGTCATCTTGACAAGCATCAGGACTGAAAGAAAAAGTCCAATGCCAAGAAGCAATTGTGGTAGTACTCTGGAGATTATAATCGCCGGAGTCCACATCTGATCTCGATATGTATCCGGTACCAACCAAAACTCAGTTAATCGATGGAGGGAACGCTTACCATACATTGGAAAGCTTTCAGAGAATTGCCTGAGAACTATGGGTTTATATTCTTGTTCCAATTCAACATCATTCATGTATTTTCTTGCGGATTCAATATGTGCAAGCTCCTGAGTAGTCACATCTTTTTTCATGCCTTCATAGAAATTCATCCACATTGGTGATTTTGTCGGGATAAAGGCATCGAAAGTCATGGCATTGCGAATTGTCCAAGGAGTAAAAATCACCAATGCTGTTAGAATGAGTGAAATGACATTATTTCTTTTCCCAAAATAAAACAATTGAAGAGCCAATATTCCGGGCAAAAGTATCGGTTGAGTCAATGCTGTGAGCCAACCAATGAGCATTGGAATCTTTATATTCACTGATTGAAGCTTCGAATATTCGGCCATATACCAGAATATGATGAAAAGAGGAATTGTCAGTGCAGTCGATTCTAGTACATATGGATAATATATATATGCGGGATGCAAAGCAAAAAGTAGAGATGCGACAAAAGCAAAACCACTGCCGAATCGTATGCAACTAGCTTTGTAAAGAAACATGGTTGCAAAGAACCACAGAATATGTTGTAAACCGGAAGCAAAGATTTTTCCAAAATCACCTATAAAAGCAGGTAAAGAAAGAAAGAGGGGATAGACGGGTGTTTTTAATGCTGTCGGACCATTTGACAGACTATATCCTGAGCCTTCCGCGATATGTTTTGCGATATACCAATCTTCGATTGCATGTGGGATGATGGGAAATCCAAAAAGCATGATAAGCTTTATGATGAGCAAGAGCACGGCAATCCATCCAATGAGTCGGAATTGTTTCGATTCTTGCCAATCATTCAATAGATCGAAGCCCATCAAAGAATTCCGTATTTGTGATACAGTGATTTCAGATGCTCATTGACTTTTTCATAGGAATGATGAGAATGAACCCATTGTTTTCCTTTCTCGCCAAGCACTTGACATAACTTTGGGGACTCAATCAATTCTATCAATGATTCTTCTAGTTGTTTTGCAGTGTTAGCTACGATGAATGGATTATCAGGTAGCCACTGTACATAGTCATCAGTCATATTCGTGATGGTTGGTATGCCCATCGCCAATGATTCAATTCCTGCTTTCCCATAACCAGTTCCACCAAAGGAACCACCAACTTGATCTATAGAAATTGTGCATTGTGATTTGATGGAAAGAACATCATGTCGTGGAAGATTCTCGAGCAATAAAAACTCAAAAGTAAAAGATTTTTTAAGCTTTTCAATCACAGAGAGTATGAGCTCAGTTCCTTTGTACAATCTATTTGTCGGAGAATGTACGATGCGAATATTGGTGAAGTCTTTTTCCGGTTGAATGGTAGGCAATTCACTTGAATCATACGGATAAAACACATATTCCAAATCATCTTTCATTGCAAGATGATCGAATTCAGAAGTTAGCTTCAAGTCCGACATTTCATCCATTTCGCGAATGATGCCTCTTGCTCTGAGATCGCTTCCATAATAGCAAGTAATAATTGATTTACCCATTGCTTTCCAACGCTTGGCAAAACGGGAATCACGAGTGAAATCCAAACCGCCATCATAGTGAATGATATCAAATGTATCGAGTTGTTCTGAGTTGATCAATTGTTCAATACTTGAAATGCGTGATCTTGTTTGAAGGGAAAAGTAAAGTGAATCAATGAATGATTTAGGTTTCCAATACACTGCATTTGTACGGTTTATACTTTGTTTCACTAGTGATCGTGACAATCGATATGATTTTGCTAAACTGGAGCGTGAGATGGGTAAATTAAGACAAATATCCTCGGTAAAACCAAGTGGATTTTTATGCAATGTAATGAGTCTGGAATGATCACCGTGTGCTTTGTGCATGCGCATGAAATCGTATGGTACGCCGGCAAAATTCTCAGGTGCAATATGAAGAACGGATTTTTGCATCAAGAATGAAAGTACTTGATGAATGTATCTCTGAAAATTCCTCGACTTCCAAAATTTTCCTTGAATCTGCCTAGTCCCCAATTAGGATCCATATTCACTGTGAAAATCCCAAAATCTAAATAGGAAAAACGGAGCTTCGCTGATTCTTCCATGATGGTTGCAAAGAGTAAATTCACGGCTCTATATTCTTGAAAATCATCATCATGACTAATGTAAAATGCCAAAATCACTTCTTCATTTGCGGCAAATGTACAGACTCCAGCAATCATTCGATCATCCAAATAGGCACCCCATAATTTGATGTCTTCCGGAAAACGCTCTGTAAGATCCATCAATTCTTCTAGTGAATGAGTAGGCTGAACTCCATGACGCATCCGAAGATTATTTTTAAGAATATCATAATAGGCATGATAATCATTTGATTGTTTGATCACGATGCCGGACTTGCGTGCTTTATTTAATGCAGTTCTTGCTTCTGGACGAAATTCACTTTCAATATCTTTAGGACTTCGTAAATCCACAAGACTAGAAATCTCTCTTTTAAGGTAAGAAAATCCATGTTTTACAAGTGCAAAATCAAGATAATTCGACAAGTGCTTTGCATACATCATCGGGGGAAGAGTGAGTTGAATACCCTCGAAATCATGTTCTTGGGCATATTCAATCAATCGCTCAACCATTAAAAATGCATCTCGAATATTGCATTGAGCCGGATACACAAATCCTCCATAAGATGCACCCCCATGTGAATTCAACATCCATTTCCCATCACGCTTTTGTTGAATTGCCGGAAAAACCGCGAAAAGTTTCTCATTTCTCAAAACATACAAAGAATGATCTTCAAATCTTCCTTCGGGATGATATGTGAGAAACTTCCGTAAATGGAACATTGTCCCATTATCGGATGTTCGAACGAATTCATCCCAAAGTCCATCGGTTATCTTACCATCACCAAAAGGGTGAATAGAAATATTCGCATCAAAACTGAATACTTTCTCTGATTCTGACATAGTAGGTCATAATTGATCAATGAATGGCACAAATTTAGTGCTATGATGCAAATTCACACATTTCTTCTGAATATCCTTCATGTATCCTTTAATACTCCTGCAACAAATCATTGCCTCAAGCACGCATTTATTCGCAAAACATATCACTTCGCTCATTCATCCTTCAACGGTTGTTCTTTTCAGAGGCTTCTTTTCGGTAATGGCTTATGGAGTATGGTTCTTGGTCATCCGTAAGAGTATGAAAACTATAGAGAAAGAAGACATATTGGGTTTCTTTGTGCTTGGTGCTTTGAATATGCCGATCAATCAGTTATTGTTTATTTGGGGTGTTCGATATACAACTCCGGCAAATGCTTCTCTTGCTTATGCACTCACACCTGCATTCGTATTGATGATTGCAGTCATATTTCTGGGTGAGACCTTGACAAAACGGAAGCTGTTTGGCATCATCATAGCGATGATTGGAACATTCATTGTCTTATTTGAAAATGGATTGGCATTTGGCAGTGAACAGTTTCTTGGGAATATCATGGTTCTCATGGCTAGTATTTCATGGGCAGTATATACTACAATGGGTAAAAAATATGCCATGAAATATGGAGGCATATTTACCACGGGAATAAGCATGTTCACAGGTTTGATTCTGTATGTTCCGATTGCTATGTCATTGCCATTTGAAATAGCTCCCACCACATATGATTCATCGATTTGGTTTCAACTGTTTTATTTAGGCGTGATTACAAGCGGTCTCGGATATGCTTTATGGTATATTGCCTTGACTAAAATGGAGGCAAGCAAACTGGCTGTATTCAATAATATTCAACCGGTTTTAACCACAGTAATGGCGTATTTCCTGTTTAATGCCCTTCCGAGTGAATTTTTCATATTTGGTGCGATTATCGCAATTATAGGAGTTGTTATCACTCAACTTGGATGATTCATAACAATAATGCACGGTTCAGATCGTTTGGGAACTGTTTTTGATAGTAATACTATCAGATCATTCTTTTGATATTTGAATCAATTATGAAATCAACACTTATTTCGGTTCTTGAATCTCTGACATCCACAGACAAAGAGATGTTTCCTCATCAGGTGGATGATTTTTTTGAGCAATCATCAAATGTGATCAATGAATCACTAGATACAGAGTTCTTGCCGGGTTTAAAGTATCCATTTTGGACAAGTGGATTTATACTTAAAGATGCTGCCAAGCTCATGGGTATCTACTCATCGGTATATGTCTTTGATTCGATATCCATGACTGAAACCAATGGTCCGATTCGTTTTCCTGCCGTGATTCCATACTGGACAGATCAATCTACAATACATGACCTTGACACTGCTTCATTATGTGTGTTGTTTGAAAAGACTCCCGATGCATTTTTCGGTGTTCTTTATCCTTCTAATACTCCGATTACAATCACTCTTCCGATATTCAGCGTTTGATTCAAGATTATCAATTGATATTGAGAAGAATGATTATATCTCATATTCTTGACATGAAACAAAAACATGGTTTGAATTTGTCGGATTCATGTTTAGAATCAACATCAACCTCAACTTTGCTTGGCCTTCATGCAATTGCACTTGAGAATTCAGGAGAAGAGATTGAATATGCACGATTGACGGCTTCGATGTTTGCCTCGAAGATGGAACAAGAGATATGGCTTTTGCATCCATCATTCACTTTGCTCTCAAAGACCCAAGACAAACCGAATTGGGAAGAAGCATTGTTAAGAATGGTATTTATATGATCGCAGAGCTGGGATTTGAAGAAATGAATTTCAAAAAACTAGGTAAAGCGATTGGTTCCCCCGAAGCATCTATCTATAGATATTTTGAGAACAAACATAAATTTCTCCTTTTTATCATGGCAATGTATTGGGGTATGATCGATCAACATTGCGAGATAATCATCCACTCTAATGCATCTCATGAAGAGAAGTTGTATTCAATAGTGGATTTACTATGCACTTCACCCGATATTCCATATGAGAATGGAAAGATACCCGGAGAAGTGATTTATGCTATAGTTATAGGTGAATCTGTAAAAACATTCATGACTAAACATGTGGATGCCGACAATAATCATGGTGCATTTCGCACATTGAAATCGACTACTTCCCATATAGCCGATTTATTATCCGAATATAGTCCTGATTATCCATTTCCAAAAGCTCTGGCTTCAACGATTATTGAAATGTCATTGTATCAACGATACTTTTCAGAACATCTTCCATCTATGACAGATATTGGGAAACATCAATCAATTGTGGATGACTTAAAACAATGGATTATTGGTTTGCTAAGAGCAACCAAAATGACTCCCGGTGAGAAGTCTTAGATTTTACGCATCAGCTTATAGTGTTTCACTTCATGTGCAATCCTTTTGAAGATTGCAGTCATAACAGCGGCATCATCGATATAGCCAATCAAGGGTATGAAATCAGGCGTTAAATCAGTGGGTAGAAGGAAATAAACCAATCCTGCTATCAAGAGAGTTTTTGTTTTCCATGAGAGGGAATAGTCGGAGTCTCTAAGCATTGAAAATGCAATACGAACATTATGTAATAATTCCCTGATTGTATTACTTTTTGAATGCTCCAATTGCTCCATCTTTTGTGGAATATCTCTAAGAACCTGCTCTTCTTGACCGGGTTTTATAGAGTCTGCCATTGCATCAATGGTTTTTTCAGTTGTTATTCTTTGCCCCTCATTCATGTGTTGTATTAAGATTCTGATGAAATCTCTGCGGTTTCTTTCTTACGAGCCAGTAAACCATAAGGTATAATACCGCAATAACCAATTGCAAGAAGTACCGGAGCAATGGTCACAGCCAAAGGATTATTCCATTGTGTCGGATCATCCGAAATTGCAGTAGACATCAATCCATACGCTATTGCAATAACAATTATACCAGAGCCGATGATCTTATAATTATATGAATGAAGAGGGAAATTCCATGAAGCAGAGGAAACTGTTTGTTGCTTTTGTTTCCCGATTTGGCGTCGTGATTTTGAGGCTGACATGCTGAACTCCAAAAATTAATATGCAAAGATACGAAATCAATAGAGAAACCACATAGTTGTAATGTTGAAAACTCTAAGCAGTAATGCCCAGTCAATTTTAGTAAATTTGGAATGAAAACCCACAAAATTCCTTTCAAAAGTACCATGGAACAAGCAATCAGATTTACCGATTTTAAAGGTTTACCCTTATTCCGTAGAGGAAAGGTTCGCGATGTCTATGATCTTGGCAAAACTCTCCTGATCGTAGCAACAGATCGTATTTCCGCTTTCGATGTCATAATGGAAGATCCCATTCCGGGAAAAGGGAAAATTCTCACGGAATTATCTCTTTTTTGGTTTGAGTTGACCAAACATATCATCCCAAATCATGTGATCAGTTCCAATCCTGCAGACTATCCTGAGATATGCAAACCTTTTGCCGATCAATTGGAAGGCTGCTCCATGCTTGTCAAGAAAACTTCTCCATTACCCATAGAATGCGTTATTAGAGGTTATTTGGCCGGTTCAGGCTGGAAGGAATATGCATCTTCAGGAATTGTATGTGGAATTGAGCTTCCGGATGGTTTGCATCAATCCGAACAATTGAATGCACCTATCTTTACTCCTGCAACCAAAGCTGAAAAAGGACATGATGAAAATATCACCCTCGAACAGGCAATAATATTATGCGGTGATCGAGCAGTAGAAGCTAAACAATATTCACTTGAGCTCTATGCTTTTGCTCATGAATATGCTCTGAAACGAGGTATCATTTTGGCAGATACCAAATTCGAGTTTGGTGTGGACGAGGATGGTATGCTCATACTTATAGATGAAGCGCTAACTCCTGATTCATCAAGATATTGGTTGAAGGATTCGTATGCACTGGGACAAGTACAAGAAAATTTTGACAAACAAGTTTTAAGAGATTATTTGGATATGCTCGATTGGAATAAACAAGCACCTGCTCCTCATTTACCTGAGCAGGTAGTAGATGCAATTACATCCAAATATCAACAAGCACTCACTATTTTGAAACAACACCAAGCATCATCATGATTAGTCGTTATACCAGACCCGAAATGGGCAATATTTGGGAAGATCAAAACAAGTATGCAATCTGGCTTGAAATTGAAATTCTTGCATGCGAAGCTCAATCTGAATTAGGATTGATTCCTGCGGAAGATGTTCGCATCATCCGTGAAAGGGCACAGTTTGACGTTGAAAAAGTCCTTGAAATTGAGATGACCACAAAGCATGATGTGATAGCCTTCTTAACGAATGTTGCTGAGTATGTTGGACCAAGTTCTCGATTCATTCACATGGGAATGACCTCAAGTGATGTTCTCGATACATGTCTTGCAGTTCAAATGAAGCAATCCGGTGAATCATTACTCGCATCACTTTATCGCTTGAAGGATGTTCTTGCTGCTAAAGCAAAAGAATTTAAGTATGCAGTCTGTGTTGGGAGAACACATGGAATTCATGCAGAGCCCACGACATTTGGTTTAAAATGTGCTCTATGGTTTGAAGAGTCAAAACGTAATATTATTCGACTTGAACAAGCTATAAAACATGCTGCAACAGGTAAGATTTCAGGAGCTGTTGGAACATTCGAACATCTTTCCCCATATGTTGAAGAATATGTTTGCAAGAAGCTTGGTCTGTCATTTGCTCCGGTTTCCACTCAAGTGGTGCAAAGAGATCGTCACGCTGAATTTCTTTCAGTTATAGCAATTATTGGTTCATCCCTTGAAAAAATTGCTACAGAAATCAGACATCTACAAAGATCTGAAGTATTGGAAGCGGAAGAGTATTTCTCAAAAGGTCAAAAGGGAAGTTCTGCAATGCCACATAAGCGTAATCCAATCGTCTCAGAGCGTATTTGTGGACTTGCAAGATTACTGCGTGGAAATGCGATGGCTGCCATGGAGAATAATGCTTTGTGGCATGAAAGAGATATTTCTCATAGTAGTGTAGAACGCGTGATATGTCCGGATTCTACGATCACATTGGATTATATGCTGGAATTATCCATCAATATGATTGATAAGTTATTGGTATATCCGGAAACAATGAAAAGTAATATTGAAAAGACATATGGTCTTGTATTCTCCCAAACTATTCTTCTTGAATTTGTGCGCAGAGGTCTCACCAGAGAGGAATCATATGCATTGGTACAAAGATCAGCGATGAAAACATGGCAGGAAAAAACTTCGCTTCTTCTGAATCTTACTGAGGATGAAGAAGTAACAAATATAATTTCCGAACAAGAATTGAAAGAGATTTTTGGCAAGGGAACGACATTGCAGAAGAGCGTAGATATCATTTTCGAACGATGTGGACTATAAAGCAAAAACCCTGATTCATTGAATCAGGGTTTCGTTTTTTTAGTCCATTATCTTTCGCAAAAATGCTGGTTTTTCAACCACTGAGGATTTTGGTTCTCGAATAATCACCGGCTGAGAATTACTTCTCACTCCATTAGGTAAATCATTTACAGAATTGATTCTAATGGATCCACCATTTGCTTGTCTAACAATATTCGGATCTGTACGACGCATGAAAGCGGGTTGATTCCTATTTGTTTGAACTGGTTCTTCTTGTTGTTTTTCTTGCACAGTCTGGTACAATTGAGGAGCTGATTGCTCATCATCAATGTCACCATATACCTTCACCGGCTTCACTACAATTCTAGTTTGTCGATTATCAGCTTGAGGCGGATTAACGGCAATTGTTCTAATGATAGGAGCAGGTGTGGGTTGTTGCACTACTTGTGCTGGAATGATTTTTTCTTGATTCTGCTGTTGAACATTTAATGCATTTGGCAAGATATATTGTCCACGTTTGAAACCGGTTGCCACAACAGTAATCATCAGTTTATCATCAAGGGATTCATCGTAGACAATACCATGGATGAGATTGACATCACTACCGGCATTTTCCTCAATGATCGAAACAGCTTCTCCAATTTCATGCATGGTCATGCTTGAACCACCACTTATATTTACAAGCAAGCCTTGTGCTCCTGAAATGGAAACACCCTCTAGCAATGGGGAATTGAGCGCATTTTGTGCGGCGGAAATTGCTCTGTGTTCACCGGAAGCTATACCAATACCCATGAGTGCATCACCCATGTCTTTCATGATCGAGCGTACATCGGCAAAGTCAACATTGATATATCCATTCCCAGAAATAATGTCGGATATACCGCGAGTAGCATTATACAGAACATCATCTACCTTTTGAAATGCCTCAATGAAAGAGGTATTGCGGTCTATGATCGATAGAAGTTTTTCATTTGGAATGACAATCAATGCATCAACATATTGTCGTAATTCATTGATTCCTTGTTCAGCAATATTTGCTCTTTTCTTTGCTTCGAAATTAAAAGGGTTGGTGACAATACCAACAACCAATGCTCCAAGTTCACGACCAATTCTTGCCACAACTGGCGCGCCACCGGTACCTGTTCCACCACCCATTCCGGCTGTGACAAAGATCATGTCACTACCAGCCAAATGCTCACGAATTTCATCAGCATTTTCTTCCGCTGCTTCCTTGCCTATCTCAGGTCTGCCACCAGCGCCAAGTCCTCTTGTGGACTCTTTTCCAACATGCAATTTGATTGAAGCTGCATTTTTGGACAGAGCCTGGGCATCTGTATTAGCTGCAATGAAATCAACCCCGGATAATCCGCGTTGTATCATGCTATTAATGGCATTTCCACCACCACCACCAACGCCAATAACACGGATTTTTGCTCCGTATTTGGTTAAATCTGTATCGATAGTTATCACATTTCCCCCCGGAAAAGTGTTATGAAAAAAGTAATTATCATAATAAAGATCGCATATCTTGTATGACAAGTATGGTATCAGAATTTGTATAATGTGAGTATGCTTGGGTGATTTACCAGCTGCAAAGGTAAATCATGCTCGACAATATAGGAAATAGGCGGGGCAATGTCAAATTAAAGTTCATCAAAAAAGGTAAAAAACTTCTTAATGAATGATTGTTTTTCATTCTTATCAGTGGATTCACTTCTTTTATTGATTTCCGGGATCATTTCTTGCTTTGGGGTTTCAGCATTTGTACTTGGGATATTCTTTTGTTCAATTAATAGTCCGACAGAAGTTGAAAACATGGGATGTTCAATCTCACTACCGAATCCACCAAAATCCATTCCATTTGGAATCCCCAACTTCACTGGCATGCCGAAAATTCTCGAAGCCAAATCATCATTGCCATGCAATAATGAGGAGCCACCTGTAAGTACTATTCCCGCAGGAAGACGATGGATATAACCGGATTTTCTTAATTCATCAAAACAATGTTCAAAAATTTCCTCTAATCTTGGACCAATGATTCGAGCAAGGAGACTTTTGTTTATTTCCAAGGGATTACGACCGCTGATGCCGGGAACCATGATGGTTTCTTCATGCAAAATACTTTCTACCGTAGCATGACCAAAATCTCTTTTCAATCGCTCGGCTTGATTAAACAAAATTCCAAGTCCATCAGAAATATCTTCAGTGATCTTATTACCGGCTAGTGGAATGCTTGCGGTATGCCGAATGACATTGTCCCTGAACACCGCGATGTCTGTTGTTCCACCTCCGATATCAATCAATGCAACCCCCACTTCTTTTTCATCATCATCAAGAACAGCATTGCTTGATGCGATAGGATTAATGATCATTCGATTGACCTTCAAATTTGCTCTTTCTATGCATTTATGAAGATTTTGAATGGAGGACAATAGTGCCGTAATTACATGGACATTTGATTCCATGCGAACACCACTCATTCCGATAGGATCAGTCACACCATCCTGACCATCAATGATATACTCTTGAGGAAGTATGTGTAGAATTTGTCTGTCAGTCGGGAGTTTGACATTCATTGCATCATCAATAATACGCTGAACATCAAATTGGGAAATTTCTCTAGAAGCATTTGGAATGGCAATGATTGATCTGGACAAAAGGGACTGGATGTGATCGCCTGCAATTCCAATCGTAATAGATTGAACTTGAATACCTGCTTGCTGTTCAGCTATGGAAATGGCTTGAGTGATAGCTTTAACTGTTTTGTCAATATTAATCACAACCCCTTTGCGAAGACCTTCATTGACAGAAGCACCAATACCTAAAATATCCAAATTCCCACTATTGACATTATGTGATGCAATCAGTGCAACCACTTTTGTTGTGCCGATATCCAAGACTGCTTTATACTCACTGATTGACATGGGTGCATTCCTTGCTATGAGAGATCAATTGCCTGAACTTGCCAGTAATGGCTTCTTACCAATCACGATTTGATTCTTCCAACGAATGTCAACATATCGTGGATGTCCTTGTCTGGTTGCCGCATGCAACATATAGAGTCGAAGTTTTTCCAATTTTCTGTCAATATTATCAGCAGAACCAAATTTGATTTCCGTATCACCATCTGTGGTGATGAATGTGTATTCTTTCTGTATGCTATTGACTTCAATTTCAGAAAGTAATTCCTGCAATCCAATGTCTTTCATTTTCGCAGTTTCTATGATTTCTGAAACATTCTTCAAAATGGTTTTATTGATTTTTTTTCCATCATAAATACCATAAATGATTGGAACATCGGAATTATACGAAAACTTGTCATAAGGTAAGATGATACCACTTGAATCCACATAATCTATTCTTCCCATAGTCGATGGAAATGCGATATAGGGCTCTCTTTCCATCACTTGAATCTTGATTCCTCTGATTCCATTACTCTCAACGATGGCATTTTTAATATAAGGATGCTTCAAAATATTCATTCGAATATGCGCCAATCGAGTGGCTGATGCAGATTCTGTCGTATCTGCTAGTGTTAATGATGCCATTGCCATTACTTCTTCAGGACGAAGCGCTTTTGCCCCTTCGATGACTATTGATTGCACATTCTGGGTTGATTTCCATCGCAAAGCAAGTATCAAAATGGCAATAATCACAAGTCCGATGACAATCAATTGACTGATTGCACCTGCTCTTGCCTCAGGATTAAAATCCGTTGGATCATATGTTTGTGAGAAAAGACGGAATGCCATCAAAGATTCCAAACTACAATGAATCATTGCCCATCAATCAGGGATGATCATGTGAACCGTGGAAATATGCATGTAAAAATTGGGTGACTGATACTATGCTGCTATATCAGTCCGCACAAACATACAAGAGTGTGCCTTGAATGTCAAGAAAAAAATCCCTGATATATGTGGATTTATGCCAATTTAAAAAGAGAAACACAAAAGAAAATGTATTTTGAGGTTGATAATCTTGACTTTTGGAACAATGTATCATGTCCTCACAATCACGGTTTGCTTGGTATATGTATGACTGGGCAAGTTCAGCATTCACAACGACTGTCATTACTGTTTTCTTCGGACCATATCTTACTTCCATTGCCCAAACAGAGGTAGCGACTTTCGGTGCTTTATATGTTTTTGGCATACCTATAGCCCCTCAATCATTGTTTCCATATACTGTTTCAAGTTCTGTATTCCTTCAATTTCTTTTGCTTCCTATTGTAGGATATGCATCCGATGGCCCGCTTGGAAAAAGAGCTGTCATTTTGATATGTACGGCCATTGGTGCTTTTGCAACAATAGGCATGTATTGGATTGAATCGGGAAATGTACTGGTTGGAGCATTACTTTTCATCATCGCTAATGGAGCTTATGGATCTTCAATCGTGGCATATAATGCCATGCTGAATGATATTGCAGATGAGGAATCAAGAGATCAAGTCTCTGCTCGGGGATTTGCGATTGGGTATGCGGGCGGTGGATTACTGTTGCTATTGAATCTTGGATTGTATTTGCTGAAAGATTCCATTGGAATCAGTGGTGGTCAAGCAGTCAGAATATCACTTGCATCAGCCGGTATCTGGTGGGGAATATTTACCTTTATTCCATTCTTGAGAACTCCAAAAACTCAACCCAAAAAGACCAATGAGGGTTTACTGGTCTCTATTGCAGGATTGAAGGAAATTCTCCATCAACCAAGAATTTTACTGTTCTTGATTGCATTCTTACTATTTAATGATGGTATTCAAACAGTGATCTCGATGGCAGCGCAATTCGGAAGCGAAGAATTGAAATTACCACTTGAAACACTTCAAGTATCGATTCTGCTGGTACAAATCATCGCTATCTTTGGCGCTTTGATGTTTGGCAAACTTGCACAATCATCTTCTGCATTGAATTTGTTGATGCTAAGTTTATTTCTCTGGATGAGCATTATTATTTATGCCTATGCATTTCTTCCACCGGGTTCTTCCATTCATTTTTATGCGCTGAGTGCTGTGATTGCAATTGTACTTGGAGGAAGTCAATCATTGGCAAGATCTATTTACTCAAAGATTATTCCTGCGGGGAGCGAATCACGATATTTTGGGATATATGAATTGACCGATCGAGGGAGTAGTTGGCTTGGGCCACTATTATTTGGAATCAGTTTGCAATTAAGTGGTTCATATCGCTCAGCATTGCTTGCTTTGATTATCTTCTTTCTGCTTGGATTATTGTTCCTCGGATTATTTGCCAGAAGAACAAGGCAGGAAACTTGATTAAGACTTCAATGCTTTTTGAATGAGATAGAATAGAGAGACATATTCTTTTTCAGTGCCAATCTTCATACCCAATTCACATGTTGGATTCAGAGAATAATACCCAATGACATTCCTCTGCTGAATGATTTCTTTTTTCATCTCAGCACATGCATGTTTGCTTAATCCGGGATCTTTAAATCCATGATCACCCGCCATTCCGCAACATCCAAGTGATTCGGGAATGAATACTTGAGTGACTAATGTAGATGTAATTGCTTTCATTCTTTCTGTGGCCTGACTCATTTGCACAGAACAAGGAGGATGGATAATTGCCATTCCTTCTATCTGTTGGATTGGAAGTGTATCAATAAGCAGTTCGGCAAATGAAAGCAGGTCCATTATGTGCATGCTTTCTCGAATATGCGAATAGCAAGAATAAGAATCTGTAAGAATAATTGAATCTTTGGGAATGTGATGCGACCAGTTTTTTGATGCGATATCAGCTGATGATTCCGCACCTTTGGAAGAATATGCAAGTCCGCAACAACGAGTCGCAATATCATTTGGTATTGACAAATTCAAGCCGGCTCTTTGGGATAGAGACATGATCAAATCCGGCAATGCCGGTGAATCGACATTTGGCTTTGCAAATAATCGTGCCGTGCAAGAAGGTAGATACATGATCTTGGAAGGTTTATCACTTTCATAATGTGTCTCTTTCCAAGAAGTAGGAAGTCCTGATATCCATTGAGGAGTATTGAAAAGAGAAGATCCAATCATGGATATCTTTTGTAATGCATTGTCTCCAATGATGCGAGATGCGATATGTCCTGCCTTCATTTTTCTTCGAATCGATTTGTCTCTATCTTGAATTGATTGAGCTTCTTTGTCATATCTGTTTTTGGAATCAATATCAAGTGACATGGATCTTTTTTCAAGCATATATTGCCCGGTATTAATCTGTACTGGACATGCAAGAGAACAGAGACCATCTGTGGCACAAGAATCAATTTGGGCATAACTCGCAAAATCAGATAATTCTTTTCGTATGATTGGATCTTGTTCAAGAGCTATTTCTCTATCCAAAATGATGCGTTGCCTTGGTGATAGGGTATACTGATGTGTGGGACAATGCGATTCACAATAACCACATTCAATGCAAGAATCGATGATATCATGCACAATGGGAAATGGTTTTACATGCTGTACATGACATGTAGGATCATCAGATATGATAACTCCCGGATTCATGATTCCATGGGGATCGAATAATTGCTTGATTCGCTTCATTAAGGCATATGCTTCATTACCCCATTCATGGGAAACAAAGGGAGCAATATTTCTCCCGGTTCCATGCTCAGCTTTCAATGAACCTTTATATGTGTCTATGATCACATTTGCCAAGTCTTGCATGAAATCACCGAATGCCTTAATATCTTGTTCTGAATCAAATGCATGTGCAATCACAAAATGAAGATTACCTTCTTTGGCATGACCAAAGATGATTGCCTCGTGGAAGTGATACTTTGCAAATAACAGTCGCAAATCTTTGACTGCATCTGCAAGTGATTCAATGGGAACTGCAATATCTTCATTGATGATTCCGGTTCCTTTCGCGCGCGATGCTCCGACTGATGGAAACATGCCTTTGCGAATCTTCCAATATTGATTGCGCAAAGAGATATCATCAGTGAATGTGGGAATTTCAATCAAATGGAGATGTTCTTGAATATCCGAAAATCCATATAACTTTTTCAGCAGAGATTCTTGACTATGGGATTGATACTCAATAAGAATTCCTGTTCCATCTTTTCCTAGGGATTGTATGATATAGGGAGCACCCACTTGTGATTCTATAGAACGAAGCGCGGCTCTATCCATGATTTCCATGGCGGCAGGGGATGTTTTTACGAGTAAAGGGATTGCTTTGCAGGCACTATCAATTGTATCGAAAAACAGTATTGCAGTAGAAGCATGCGGGAGAATTGGAAGTGTATGAAGTCCTGCCTTTGCTATGAAACCAAGTGTTCCCTCGGAACCAATAAAGAGTTTTTTTAAGATATGGACAGGTTCTGTTTCATCGATAAAGGCATTCAAACAATATCCGACAGTATTTTTCAATCGATATTTATTCCGAATATGTTCAATGAGTATTGGTGATTGCATGATCTCATCTCGAATTCGCAATATTCCTTCATGTATTTCAGGTGCATTGATCTGTAAATCGCGGGAAGATTGTGTATCTGCAGTATCAACAATATACCCATTGGGTAAAACGCATTTGAGTGATGCAATCGTGTGATAGGAATTTTGTTCGATTCCACAACACATTCCGCTTGCATTATTGGAGAGTATTCCACCCATCATGCAGGCATTGATGGAGGCCGGATCAGGACCTATCTTGCGGTGATGAGGTATAAGATGTCTATTGACATGTCCACCTATGATTCCCGGTTCAACGCTCACTATGTGTTGAGCTGAATCATAAGAAACATCTTTCCAATACTTTGAACAATCTGCAATCAAACCCTCGCCGATTGCTTGACCTGAAAGGGAAGTGCCGGCTGATCTGAAGGTTAAAGGGATAAGATGTTCATGGGCCCAAGAATATAAGAATTGAATATCTGTAGTAGTTCTCGGAAATACAATACCTAATGGAATGATCCGATAAGCGCTTGCATCATGAGCATACAGAAGTCTATGAGCTAATTGAGTATATATATCCTCATTCGGGAAATATTGTTTCAATGAATCTAATGCTGACTTCGACAATATTGCGTATTTATTGGTTTTCATGCATGAAGTCCGTGTATAGTCCAATCAATTCACTCACACACATTGCTGTTGCACCCCATAAATGATTTTTGGGATGAATCGGCCAACATGGAGCGAGAACCTCAATATCTTGTGCTCTCATTTTGGGTAGATGAATGATCTCATGCTGAAAAGCCAGAGCATGCAATGATACAGAAAACACTTCTTCAACTTCTTGAAGACTTGGTTGAAAAACAGGGATTTGATTCAATTCGCCTACTATCACATGCATATGAGAATGCGAAGGAGGTACATAGAGAGATGATAATTTGCCTATTACATTGATGCTGGACTCTTCAATTCCCAATTCTTCATGTGTTTCTCTAAGAGCGGTTTCAATGATAGATTCATGTGTTTCAGCTCTTCCACCCGGAAAACTGATTTGTCCTTTATGATGCGATACAAATTGACTTCGAATCGTGAATATCAATTCACTGCCAAAATCTCCAGGAAACAATAATGCCGCAACTCCGGTTTGGTGGGCATCTTGAGGAATATTGCGCGGTTCATTGGTTCTATTTCCTGCAATGATTGGACTCATTCTTTGCTGATAATCCCAACCGGGAAGTGGCTTAGTTAATCGATCGCGTAAATAACCTATGAATGCATCATGATTCATTTTTTGATCCTGTTCGGATTTTCCTGAATGAACTGGGACCATGATTTAGCGCTTTGTTTTGGCGTGCTACGCTTCATGCCATGACATAATGCAACCGCAAGTGCATCGGTGGAATCAAAAAACATATTGTCATCATCAATATGCAAAAGTGATTTTACCATGAATCCCACTTGTTCCTTGCTTGCATTTCCATTTCCGGTCACGGCTCGCTTCACCTCTTTTGCTGAATATTCAATAACCGGAACGCTTCTTTGATTTCCAGCCAGCATGGCCACTCCTCGAGCATGCGAGAGTTTAATCAATGATTGCGCATTCTTTGCATAGAATGTAGCTTCAAGAGAGATTTCATCGGGAAGTGTTCTGTCTATAACTTGAATCAAATGCTCATAAATCATGCCCAGTCTTTGAGGCATTGATTCATAGTGTTTTCTTGCTTCAACAACACCGTATTCAAGTACTTTGAATGTGTCCTTGCCAGTTTTCTCAATGACACCATAGCCACAAATGACACTACCCGGATCTATGCCCATGAATATCATTGAATTCTCTGCTGAAAATCTGAATACATTGCAAATGCTTCATCTACCGTGAGAAACTCTGCAGGTCCAATCAAACTGAGTGATTCGGAATCATTTTCCTTCTTCACCGTAAGAATATCTCCTGATTGAACCTGTATATCGATTGGATAATTTCCTAAAAAGACAGAAAGATTTGTATTCATTTTATGATTCTGGTAAACATATGCAGTTGCAAGAGCACCTGTTCCACATGCAGCTGTTTCGCGCTCAACTCCACGCTCAAATGTCCGCAATCTTATGAGATTTCCACGCATTGTCATTGCCAAATTTACATTTGCACCATTGGGAAGATCAGCATGATGTCTGAGAGGTTCGGCCAAAGAACGAAAATCAAATTGAAAGAAATCATTTGCATTGATGCCATGATTGATGGCATCAATGATGAGATGATCCGAACCATTATACACATGAAACGCATGTATCAACCCTTTGTCGGTTTGTAATTGCAATTCTTTTACAATCGGTTCATTGGGAAATGTAACAGAAATATAACCTCCAAAATTCAAATAATAACCTTTGTAAATGGTTCCCGCCATGAGGAATTTAACACTGTCTGATTCATTGGGAAATTCTTCAAAATTCTCTTCATGATATTTGATTGCACACCGAGCGCCATTGCCGCACATGGCACCATGGGAGCCATCAGGATTGAGAAAATCGATGATGAATTCATAGTCATTGACATCAGATACTCTATATGCCATCAAACCATCCACCGGAAAATGCAATGGATACTCTTTGGTCATAAACTCCGATAATTCATCTAAAGATACATTGAGTGTATCATTGTTGATGATCATGAAAATATTTCCTGCTCCATGCATCAATTCAAATGGTATTTCCTTTTTTGTCATATACATTACCTCTTTGGAATTGTCAGATTAACCGAATCAATCTCATTTCGAAGAGCCTTGACAATATCAATATTTCCTGCTATGATTGATGAGGATTGCATAATATTCAAATCATTACCGGAATAATCAATCACAATTCCGCCGGCTTCTTTCACCAACAATGCACCTGCAGCCATATCCCAAGGCTGAAGAGCAACTTCCCAAAATCCATCAAATCTACCAACTGCAACATAAGCAAGATCCAAAGCGGCAGAACCAAGTCTTCGAATGGGAATGCCCATACCGACAATATGTTAAAAATTTTCAATGCAATGTAGAGGATTCTCTTTGATAGAATAGGGAAAACCAGTCACCAAAAAACTATGCAATAGTGAAGTTTGCTGGGTTACTGTATAAGATTGTCCATTTAAAAATGCACCTCCGCCTGTTTCGGCTGTAAATAACTCTTCGGTCATGGGAGAGTAGATAACACCACAGAGTATGACATTTCCTTGAATGGCGGCGATACTAACACAGAAAAAAGGAATGCCATGAGCAAAATTGACTGTGCCATCAAGTGGATCAATGATCCAAGTGATGTCTCCATCGGATGCATGATGACCTGATTCTTCTGTCAAAATCTGATGATGTGGAAATGAAAACCGTATTGTTTCAATGATGATTGCTTCAGACTTATGATCATATTCAGTCACAAGATCATGAAACTGTGATTTTGAAGATATGGTATAATCGGTTCCAAATCCTTCTTTGAGGACTTTTCCGGCTTTTTGAGCTGCATCAATCGCCGTTTGAAGTATACTATTCATGGTATCAAGGTGATTATTCATCGCAAAAATACAAACTGTGCACAGTGAATCACAGTTTTTAATCCTGAATGTAATTGATTTCATTAAGGAGGTGTCAATTTGTTATTTTTGCAATCTCAATTAGTAATAATGATTAAAATTATGTCCATAAATCAAAAGTCTAAAGACACAGTATCTGTCATCACTCTCGGATGCAGTAAAAACACAGTTGATTCGGAAGTTTTGTCGGGTCATCTCAAAGCCGCTCAACTGAACTTGGTGGATGATCCTGAACAAGCATCAACTGTCATCATCAATACCTGTGGTTTCATTGATCTTGCAAAAGAGGAAAGTGTCTCAGCTATCCTGGAAGCAGCCAAGTTGAAGAAGCAGGGTAAGATTGATACATTGATCGTTGCAGGTTGTTTGTCCGAACGCTATGGAAATGATTTACGGAATGAAATACCTGAAGTTGATCATTTCTTCGGTACTGAAGCGTATAGTAATATTCTGAAAGTTGTTTCTCCCGACTTGAAATATGCTTTGCTTGGTGAAAGAGTGATTTCAACTCCTCAGTATTATGCATATATGAAAATCAGCGAAGGATGTGATAATCCATGCTCATTCTGCGCGATTCCTCTCATGCGCGGACAACATCGCTCCAAGCCAATTGAAGATTTGGTGAGAGAAGCACAATCTCTCACAAAACAAGGTGTGAAAGAACTTATACTGGTGGCTCAAGATTCCACCTGTTATGGACTTGATATCTATGGCAAGCGCAGTTTGGATTCACTTCTTCGCGCCCTAAGTGATGCATCAGGTGCAGAATGGATCAGATTGATGTATGCGTATCCATCAAAATTCCCAAAAGAAATATTGCCGGTGATTGCAGAGCGAGACAATATCTGTTCGTATATCGATATGCCTATGCAGCATATTTCAACGCAAATGTTGAAATCCATGCGTCGTGGGATCACTAGAAAAACTACGGAGGAATTGATTCACCATATCAAAGAAACAGTACCAGGAATCACGCTTCGCACCACATTCATTGTTGGCTATCCCGGTGAAACAGAAGAGGATTTTCAAGAATTATGTGATTTTGTAAGTACGGGCGCATTGGACAGAATGGGCGTATTTACCTATTCCCAAGAAGACGATACCTATGCCTATATTTTGGGTGATCCAATTTCTCAAGAAGTCAAAGATGAACGCCGTACCATTCTGATGGACATTCAAAAGCAAATTTCACATGATGCAAATCAAGAATTGATAGGGAAGAGAGTCCGCGCGATGGTGGAGCAAGAAATCAATGGGGAATATCAATGTCGCACCGAAAAAGATGCACCCGAGGTTGATAATGAACTCTATGTGAGATCAGACAAACCACTCAAACCGGGAGACATGATTTGGGTTGAAATTGATGATGCCGCAGAATTTGATTTGTTTGGACATATCGTTGAATAAAAAAAGAGGCCATCACAATGAAGTGATGGCCTTTTCTCTTGATATGACAACTATTACTTGATTGAGTATCGAAGCAATTCTCTTACAAATCCATCACCTTTGAATTGTATTGGTTCAAGACCAGGAACAACAACTCTTAAGTCAAGTGCAGGGAACTCTTCCTTTACAATTCCAACATTTTGAGCTATCCACACAAATTGCTTGACATTGATCGAATCCACAGGAATTTGAGTGCCAAACAAAGTTATTGAAGGCTTCAATGTTAATGTCAATTCAAACTTTGTTGTATTTGGGAATGAAGTACCTTTTATCACTTCTGTGGCAGTTGTAACTTTCTTTCCTCTCATAGTGATTACTGAGGTCAATGGGATATTCTGTCCATTAAATGGAATGGAAACACCAGTAATTGATGTATCGGCTATAATCCATTGAGAAGTTGCAGAGAAATCAGCAAACTTTGACCATCTTCTGGTCTGTGGTACGATTGCATTGATGAGATCTGTCAACTGAATTCCGGGAGGAATGAATTGCCAATACCCCCAAACAGTTTGACCTTCCTTTGAATAATGATCGGTTCTTAATTTTTCATTATTTCTGAATACATCAAAAGCAAAAGCTGTTTTACCTTCTTTGACCGATGATGTGCCAATGACCATAGAATCATTCATTACTGAAGAAGGGTCAGGATTACCTGTCAAAGAATCCAAACGAGTGATACTGTACACATGATAACTGCCTGTCTTCAATGGCATGATATCAGCGTCTGTTGTCGGAGTTGTTGTTGTGGTGTCATTAGAACAAGAAGATATTCCGAGTGAGAGTCCCATCGCAATGATGATGAAGACTGATGTTAATAATGATTTCATGATAAAACCTCTATAAAAATGGATTACATATTTCTTCGATATTGTCCGCCGACTTGATACAAAGCATTCGACATTTGACCAAGCGAACATACTTTGGCTGCTTCCATGAGGGCATCGAAAATATTTCCATCCGAAACTGCCACTTGTTTCAAATGATTGAGTATTTGTTGAGCTTCACTTGAATGATGTTCCTGGAATGCGATTACATTGGAAATTTGCTTTTCTTTTTCTTCAGTGGTTGATCGAATAACTTCTTGTGGAATGATGGTTGGAGAACCATTTTTGGAAAGAAAAGTATTCACACCAATGATTGGATATTCACCTGTATGTTTCAATGTCTCATAATACAGCGATTCTTCCTGTATCTTATTTCTTTGATACATGGTTTCCATTGAACCCAAAACTCCGCCTCTTTCTGATATTCTTTCGAATTCCGCATAGACCCCTTCTTCAACGAGGTCTGTCAATTCCTCGATGATGAATGAACCTTGCAATGGATTTTCATTATTTGCTAAGCCCAATTCGCGATTGATGATAAGCTGAATAGCCACTGCTCTTCTTACTGATTCTTCAGTCGGAGTTGTGATTGCTTCATCATAGGCATTGGTATGCAGTGAATTGCAATTGTCATAGATCGCATAGAGTGCTTGCAATGTAGTACGAATATCATTGAAATCAATCTCTTGTGCATGAAGAGATCTACCGGATGTTTGAATATGATATTTCAGCATTTGTGAGCGTTCATTTCCACCATAGATATTCTTCATGGCTTTTGCCCATATTCTGCGAGCAACTCTGCCAATCACTGCATATTCAGGATCGATTCCATTTGAGAAAAAGAATGAAAGATTGGGTGCAAAATCATCGATATTCATTCCTCGAGAGAGATAATACTCAACGAATGTAAATCCATTTGCCAAAGTGAAAGCCAATTGCGTAATTGGATTCGCACCGGCTTCGGCTATATGATAACCACTTATGGAAACGGAATAAAAGTTTCGTACTTGTTTTTGGATGAAATATTCTTGAATATCACCCATCATCTTGAGCGCAAACTCAGTGGAGAAAATACATGTGTTTTGAGCTTGATCTTCTTTCAGAATATCGGCTTGAACTGTACCACGAACAGTTTTTAATGCCCTTTCTTTACACTGCGCATAGACTTCCGGGGACAATACTTTGTCACCAGTAATTCCAAGTAATACCAATCCAAGTCCTGTATTCCCATCGGGTAAATCATGACTATCTGTGGCAGGATCTGAGCAATAATTGGGTAATTCATGATTGACTTTTGCATAGATGCCAGCAATCTTTGCTTTTACTTCCTCAACTAGACCATGTTCATGAATGTATTTTTCACATTCTTGATCAATGGCGGCATTCATGAAAAATGCAAGAAGCATTGGAGCCGGACCATTGATTGTCATTGAGACTGATGTTTTGGGATCACATAAATCAAAACCTGAATACAATTTTTTTGCATCATTGAGTGTAGCTATAGAAACCCCACTATTGCCAATCTTTCCATAAATATCCGGTCTCAAATCAGGATCTTCTCCATACAGTGTTACGCTGTCAAATGCTGTTGACAATCGTGCTGCAGGCATTCCTTGACTGAGATAATGAAAGCGCTTATTGGTTCTTTCTGGTCCACCCTCGCCTGCAAACATTCTAGTTGGATCTTCACCGGTTCTCTTGAACGGATATACACCTGCGGTATATGGAAATTCTCCGGGAAAATTTTCTCGCATGGTCCATCGGACAATTTCGCCCCAATCCTTGAAAGTAGGAATTGAAATTTTAGGGATTTTTGTGTGACTTAGTGATTCGATGAAATTCGCAACTTTAATCTCTTTATTGCGAACCTTATATGTGAATTCTTCATTTCTATAATTATTAGTTGTCGCATCCCATTCTTCAATGATTTTTCGAACCTCAGGTTTTAATTCACCCACTAATTCTTCATAAAGTGAGCGAAGATTTGCAGTGATGTCGATTGTATCGGTGATGGTGTCTTGTTTGACTGACATAATTCTGCTCGAATAGAGAGTGAATATGCATAAAAAGATATGGGCAAATTTACGGTAAAAACACTAATCAGAACCTACTATGAATCCTTCATTATTTGATTTTTGCATTGATGGGTCCTCTTGTTCCGGAAAATCTGGTCAATTCCGCTTCAATGGCCCCTATGAGGACTTTCGTACTTACCTTCACAGGGATTTTTCTCTCATCATTAGTGACCCAGATAAGAATTTTCCCTTCACTTTTAAAGAGTCCGCCTTTTGTTACCATTGGTTCAATGACAATGCATTCAAATGTCCCTGCTTCAACAGTCACGGTTTGCTTACCATGGATTTTTACTCCCAATGTATAAGTACTATCATCAACAAAGTTTTTCATTTGAATGACATCACCCTTCTTCTTGGTTTGTAAGTCCATTGTGCGAACAAAGAAAAATGCTGATACTATATCATGGGAAAATGTAGGGAAGGGGAATGATTTATCTCCAATCATTGCCTTCTTACCTGAATGGTCAAAATATGCTTTAGCATCTCTGCTATATCCACCTTCACGGATCCTTTGTTCGAAATAATAGGGATATATACCATCGATGTCAACAATGGTTCTATACAAATCATGCACACGGTAGAGCCAGTCTAATGATTTGAGTGAACGCACTTCGAATCGGATATCATAGCATGGTCTTCGTTTATACATCACAGACTTCGGTTGAATGTGAAAAAACGCATCACCGGCTTTGATAGATTGATATCCTACTTTATACTCCAATTTTTCACCAAGTCCAAATGCTTCATTCTCTACTGTTCTCAGTGATTGCTGAGCATGCAGAGTGATACACAAGAAAAAAAATGATATGTGGATGAGTTTTTGAATCATAATTTCATTTTCAAAAAAAACGGCAAAACAAGTTAATGTTTCGCCGTTAGACCAATTTTAATTACTGATAGCTTATTGCAGGCGTAAAGATTGTCCGGCTTTCAGTTTTCCTTCACCTGTCTTTTTATTTTTCTTTTTAAGCTGACTAACTGAAATGCCGAATTTACTTGCAATGCTTTTCATTGAATCACCTTTGCGAACTTTATACTGCTTTGGTAGTTTGGATGAAGACTTGCTGCGCGAATCCGATGAACTTCCTTTTCCGGTGACTTTCGCATAGAGCTTGATTTTTTGTCCACGAACTATCTTATTTGCTTTTATTCCGGGATTCCATGAGCGAAGATCTCTTTCACTCACATTATACATCGCTGCAATTTTGGAGAGAGTTTCACCTTTTTTAAGTGAATGCACTTTTAAACTAGAACCTGATGCTCTACGCTTGGAAACAGCTCTGGTGGCTCTTTCATCCGTGTATTTTTGACTTGGAATTCGAAGAACTGTTCCATACTGAACAGTACCTGATTTCTTCATGTTATTTTCTTTACGCAAAGACTCAAGTTCCACACCATAATCATCAGCGATTTGTGCGAGAGTTTCACCTTTCTTGACAGTATGTTTACCGCCTCTTTTTAGTGATGGAGATTTATCTCGGTTCTTTTCTGACTGAATATATACGAGTTTGGGACTTGCTGTGGACGATACTATCAATTCTTGTCCTTCAGACAATTGATTGGCATCGAATGTAATTCCATTCCAATTGCGAAGATCTGTCATACGAACGCCATAACGCTGTGCTAAAGAGTACAGTGTTTCGCCTGATTTGACGATATGCTTTACATGTGCACGAATAGTATTCTTCTGCGTTTGCTCGGCTTGGGTTTGATCTGCCTTCGAAGCAATTTGAGTTCCAACTTGATTGGATGCAATCACATGTTGCGATGCATTATTATCAACTTTAGCATTTGAAGTCACACTTGGAACTTGTGATTCAATCGGCTGAGATTGAATGACAGTTTGTTTTTCTGCTATCACTGGAGCAGAAACTATAGGATTTGGATTGGACTTGATTGAGGTTTCTTTCTTGGGGGATTGCTCAAGGATAGTATCCTTGAGTTGATTATTGCTTACAATAACCGGGCTTTGAGTTGTATTATTATTTGATGCAACAGGGTTTGATTCAATGATTGAATCATTTTTTACCTTTGCAATTGTTGCAGTTCCCAAAGCTTCACGAGGAATGCGGAGAGACATACCCTTCTTTACTGTATTACCGGAAGGGAGCTTATTGCTTCCGATAATATCCTGTGTATTCACTGCATATTGGCCGGCTATGCTGGAAATTGTTTCACCTTTTTCAACAGAATGGATTACCCATGGATTCAACTCTTCTTGTGTTAATTTGGAGAAATTCGTGACGAAAATCTCCTTACTTCCAATCGGAAGTTTTAAATCATAGGGCTTATCACTATCTGGAGGTGTGGTGAGTCCAACCAATTCAGGATTCAAATTCTTCAGGTTTTCAACCGGTTCATTCAAACATTTCGCGAGTGTTTTAAGACTGACCGAACCATCAATCGGAAATGTTTCATATGAATATTCCGGCTCGAATGTTAATTCATCTTTTGCAAAACCATATTGCTCTTGATTCAAACAAATAATTGAAGTTGCTATGAAAAGAGGCACATAGTTTTTGGTTTCTTTTGGCAAGTATTCTCGGATATCCCAGAATGTCGGGGCATCTTTCTGAAGGCGTGCAATCCCACGGCGAACAGGACCATTGGGACCACTATTATAGGCGGCCAATGCCAAATGCCAATCACCAAATTCATTGTATAGCCATTTAAGATATCTCATGGCTGCTCTGGTAGATTTCTCGGGATCTCGTCTTTCATCAACCCAAGAAGTCATTTTTAGACCATAATCACTCGCTGCAGCTTGCATGAATTGCCACATGCCCACAGCTTTTGCCCATGATACAGCATTCGGATTTAAAGCGCTTTCAATCATCGAAAGATGTATAATCTCTTCTGGCATGTCCTCTTCTTGGGCAATGCGTTTCAGCATTGGAAACCAGCGACTACTTCTTTCAATCCAACGTTTGAAAAACTTTCTACCTTTGTCTTGAGATAAAAAAGTTATGTTTTTCTGTACATATTCATTGATTTCCAATGGAATTGTCAAGCCAGGTATGCCGGGAGCTCCTGAAACTCTGGAGCTGGCAAATTGCAATGTTGACATTGCCGGAGAATTAGGATCAATTTCCTCAACTTCTTGGTAGATTTTGTTTCGGAGCATAAATGCGGAAGAGCTCTCAGGCAAACTGTCAATGATTTGAACATAACTCTCATAATCATCGATTATGGATTGCGCCAAGTCGGCGAAATCATCATTAGATTCAATACCGGGATAGCTTGCCAGGGAGTTCAATGCCTGAACTGCATCTTCAAATAAGCGTGGAATCGATAGTGTGTCATCATTTTCAATTGCAGTCAAAGCTTTTAGGTATTTCTGTCTAGCTTTTTCTAACTTTTGAAAAATGACAAGATCTGCGGTATTCTTTTGATCACCCTCAGATTTAAGGACTTGTTTGGTGGATTGACTTGGCTGCGACTTTTGTGCAAGGATGGGCGGTGCATGAAAAAGCATCATGCACAATGACAAAATGCAAAGTCCATATATGTGTTTGATGATTCCTACCATCGGTTACTCCCTTAATAGTGTGTAAAACTATCACATCATTGCTGCTAGATGTGAAACACAATATACCTCATGAAACAACATTATTCAAATTGAAAAAAAATCATAAATGCTTCATTATCTTGCTTTTACAGAGGTATCTCGTTGAAAACCCTAGTTATTAACGATTTGAGAATTATCTTATTGATGGAATGGTAGGAAATATCCCCCAAAATGCACTCTAAATATGCAAGTAATTGACAATTAAGATAGTTAAAAAGAATGTAACTGAATCGATATGGATAGATAGTATGTGGATAAGTTATCCAATACTAGTGAATATGACATACCATTTAAGGAATCAAGTTGATATTGATCATTATTGACTAAGAGATAAATGAACACACTATAATCTTTTTATCTTCTTGCGTGAACCAATCAATGCCATTCCAATGAATTTGGATTTCTTCAATGGACAGATTGGGAAAAGCTACGATTGCATCTTGTTTTTCCAATGTCAAATCACCACCTTTTAATAACACATATTTCCCATTCTTTTGTAATAAGGGTTTTGTCCATTGTATGATTGAGGTAATTGGCGCAACTGCTCTTGCAATCACATAATCATAATGTGAAAGTTGTTGCTTGTTTTGTGCAAGTTCTTCCATTCTGGAAGTATATGAGGTGAAATTTCTTTGTCCCGTATGTTCAGCAAACATGGAAGTTAGTTTCATTTTCTTTGCAATGGAATCTATCATGGAAATCGCAAGGTCGGGTCGAGCGATGCCTACAGGAATTCCGGGAAAACCACCACCACAACCCACATCCAGACATTTTGCTTTATCAAATAGTAACTGCGATTTAACGATGCTGAGTGAATGCATGAAATGACGAACCCAAATATTCTCCATATCTTTTCTTGAAATGAGATTCACTTTTTCATTCCAATAAATCAATTCATTGTGAAAACGCTCAAAAGTAGAGACTTGTTCTCGTGAGAGCAAGATTCCATTCGCATTACAAATTGTCCAAAATTCCAATGGATCCATCATATGAAATATCCTTCGCGTGCATGTCTATATCCACGCAGAAAATCAGAAATAGCTAGAGGAGGTTTACCTTCTTCTTGTATCTTCAAAAGTGTAATAACTCCATATCCGGTACCTACGAGAAAAGAGTCCTTTGTGATGAGATATTGTCCTGATTCTAATGGTACATCATTTTTAGTACATTCTGTTTTGAGAATTTTCAATGAAGCATTATTGAATATTGTCCAAGCACCCGGTTTGGGATTTGTTCCACGCACTAGATTATGAATCTCCGAACATGTCTTTTTCCAATTGATTCTACAATCATCGCGGAATAATTTTGGTGCAGGAGTAGAATCAGAATCATTTTGAATTTCAGGAATCACTGAATCATTGATCAAAGCTTTGCATGTTGAAAGAGCTAAGTTAGCAGCAGGGATTTTCAATGCTTCGAAGAGCTCGCCTGCAGTCATATCATTCGGAATGTGACAAGAATACCGATCAATGATATTTCCTGTGTCAACAGTATCATTGAGTAAAAAGGATGTTAAACCAGTATGCGTTTCACCATTGATGATTGCCCACTGTATTGGAGCTGCACCACGATATTTTGGAAGCAAACTTCCATGTATGTTAAATGCACCCAGTTTCGCAAGTGAGTACACTTCTCTTGGCAAAATGCGGAATGCAATCACGATAATGATATCAGGTTGTAGTGAGGCTATTTGCGAGACAAATTCCGGATCTTTCAATCGCGTTGGGGTAAACAGCGGGATATTCAATTCATTGGCGCAGATGCTTACCGGAGAGCTTTGTATTTTACGACCCCTTCCGGCAGGTTTGTCCGGTACACTAACAACAGCTTTCACGCCTAATTGTTCATGAAGTAGTTTAAGCGAAGGTACGGCAAAGTCAGGCGTACCCATGAATATGATTGAGGGGGAATTCATTATTCAACCATGCATTGTTGGTTGATGGCCGAGAGTATCCATGATTTTTGCCTCAATCATTGCCAATTCATGCATTCTTTGTTTTACAGTTTCGGCGGGGAAGTATTTTCTGGCAAGATCGGTGAATATTCGATAATGACCGGCTTCGCTGGCAAAGAGTTCTTGATAAAAATCGCGTAAATCCTGAGATATGGAGTCGGACTTTGCAAGGAGAGAGAATCTTTCACATGATCGAGCTTCAATCAAACCATCAACAAGCAATAAATCAAGCATTTTTTCTGGTTCATGCTTTCTGATATGTTTAGAAAGTTGTTTTGCATATTCATTCCCTGAATCTTTTACAAGATTCAAGCCCTTTTCACGAATGCGTTCATATACTCTTTCAAAATGATCCCACTCTTCTTTGAGAACAATAATCATTTCTTTGACTATATCTTCATAATCAGGATAGTTTTGAATCATAGTGAGTGCATTATAGGCAGCTTTCTTTTCACAATGAGCATGATCTATCAAAAGTAGGTCAATATGAGCCGCGGCGATATCAACCCATTCAGGTCTTGTATTATTGAGTAAACAAAGCATGTAGTAATAAAAGAAAATCGAAGCTGTCTATAAGCCGAATTCTGTTTCCCAAATAGGATGAGAAGCATTTATCTTGAATCATTGTTGCCAATGATTTCCTTGCGGCATACCCGAAAGAGGAAATGTCAAACGAGCAATCTGACTGTCCAATGGACAACTCTTTCTTATTTGCCTTGCTCCGCGTGGGGTTTACCATGCCATTTGTGTCACCACAAATGCGGTGAGCTTTTACCTCACCATTTCACCCTTACCGAACTGTTTCGGCGGTATATTTTCTGTTGCACTTTCCGTCGACTTCTCATTCCATTGGAATGCATCATCGCCTTTGTGTTACAAAGCACGCTGCTCTATGGAGTTCGGACTTTCCTCACCGATTAATCGGCGCGCTTCTCCGACAGCCCCGAAAATACATGAATGTTATTCGCCAAGAAGAATGCGTCCGCAATGTTCACATAAGAACATAGAATCTGGTTTATTACGCATTTCAACTATTCTTTGTGGAGGAACTTTACTAAAGCAACCGCAGCAGCTATTCTTCTTTACTTTTACCGCGGCATCTTTATGGAAAGTTCTGATTCGTTCATATTCTGCCAATATTGAAACAGGAATTGCTTGGGCCAATTCAGCTCTTTGTTTGGTTTGTTGAAGAATCTCATCATTATGTCCATGAGATATTGATGTCAATTCATCTTCTTTTCTGGTTAATTCCTTTTGAGCTTCTTCCAATTCTTTTTTACTTTCTTCCAAAATTGAAGTGAGATTTTCTTCTTTCACACCAACTGTTCTTTGTTCATCATAGATCTTATTTCGTTCATCTCTGAGCATTTCTATTTCATTAGTTATGGCATCGAACTCTTTGTTATTGCGAACATTGAATTGCTGCTGAGCTAGTTGATCTTCTTTATCTTTGATTTCGAGAAGTCTATTTCCAGAATTACTATTGAAAGATTCGATTTCTTTTAAATCTTTCGTGGCTTTCTCGGTATGCTTGGATTTTGCTCTAACATACTCTTCAGCATCTTTCACTTGCTGTGGCAAATCGCCAAGTTCTTCTTTCAAATCGTCGAGCGTGGAATCAATATCGGACATCGTTGCCAACATGGTAGCGAGTGAAATCATAATGTGCTCTTGGTGATATATAAATAAACAATATTTTTAAATTTAAGATACATGGTGAACTGGTGAAGTAAGCACTTCTGACATGATAAATTGCATTTGCAAGTGTTCATCGTTTTGAAGTATTGTATTCAAACCTTCAACCACAAACTGTTCCATTTCAGCATGGCCGGGATCAATAAGCATCACATTACCATGAGCTTCATGAAATTGATGATATTTAACATCTGCGGTAATGAAGCAATCAACATGCAAATCAAGTGCATTCTGCAAGTAAGATGAACCACTTCCACATACAATAGCAACAGATTCAATCATTTCTTTGCGTCCCAAACAATATCGAATGGGAGAACCAAAAACTTCACGGCACTTTTGCGCAAAAACAGAACTTTCCATCGGATGATGCAACTTTCCAATTACACCCATTCCATAGCCTTCAAACTGTTTATCTGGAATCAATGGTGACAAAGTATCGGGGTGCAAACCCACGGCTTTGGCGGCAAGATCGTTCGTTCCTTTGGGATGAGTGTCAAAATTTGTGTGAATGACAATCAAACCTATATTCAATCTTATTAAATCATGCACATAAGAACCAATTCGATCCGACCGTCTTATTTTCTTCAATGGAGAAAAAATCAAGGGATGAAAGACACAAATACAATCAATGTCTTTCAGCTTGGCCTCAGATAGAATATCCTCACTGATTTCATAAGCAATGAGGACTCTTTGAATATCTAAATCTATTGGATAGCGATCAATTTGCAGACCTATGGCATCTCCGCTCCATGCGGTTTCGGGGGGGAAAAGCACATTCAATCTATCATTCAAATCACTTAGCGTCATGTACTAACAATGGAATATTTCGGAAGTAGATACTTCAAAAATAACAAAGTTTTACCAATTCGGCCATGTTCTACCAATGAAGTCGTTAGTTACTCGGTTTAATCAATGGCGCGGGAGCAGATACTGTGCCTGTAACAGCCGTTTTTTTTCTTTTACTATACTGTATTGATGATCTAAGCTTTATTCCTTCTCTGATGATTCCACGCATGCGAAGTGTATCCTCTGCTGCAACATAACGCTCTCGATTTGGGAGTCCGCCTCGGGCACTTTGTGGAATTTGAGAAATAGGAATCCAAGCTTCTTCAAAATTCAAAGGATCATTCGGTAAAGTAATTCTAAAAGTATTGTCTTTCACATCCCACCATGGACCACCTTTCTTTCTTGTGAAATCAAACATATCCATAATGATGACTGGAGTACCGGAAAAGGGAAGATACCTTCTCTTCACGCTATCTCTTTGTGCTCCTTCTCCCCAGTAAAACAGCCATCTCGCATCATCTCTGAATTGTCTGATACAAGAGTGGGAAACAGGTCTGCCTGGCATATCGAATTGATGAAATGCACTTCCAGCATGCAAATGAAAATTCCAAGTATACGGAAGTATCCAACTGGAATTGAGTGAAGACTTTCTTAATATAGATCTCCAATTCAGTGCGTATTTACCGGGAAAAGTTGCTTTGCGTTCTTCACCTGTATTACATGCAGCAAAACGAACCAATTTCCCATATTCATAGCATGCATAGCTCTGCCAGGCATTGGAAACCATGATGATTTTTGGAATGGATTCTGCGTCCGGGTAGACTTCAGGGAAAATGGAATAATCTGTGAGATTCGGAGATATAATACTTGGTATTATTATAGTGTCACCTACTCTGAAATAATGCAAGTCTTTTCTGTTAACTGTCGTAATAGCTCGATATGCTGTATTCCGTACGGTATCTGTTTTACGAAATGCCTTACGAATTGAGTCCAAACTCTTTGCATTGGAGATCACTTGTTTCGTGTAGATCACTGATTGACCTGGAATCACTTGTTTAATGTTCTTTGCTTTGAGTACAGAATCTTTCTGCACTGAAGAGTCTTTTTTGTTTGAATCAGAGATAATTCTAGATTTCTTTTGACGTGGTTTATTTCTCTTTGCAACTTCTTCGGGTGAATTTCCTGATGTATTCCCGCATGCACCCCAAATGAATGTAAGAATAGTGAGTGAACCAAGCAAAACAATGCTTAATTGTTTCCCATTCAAATTCGGAATATGATTCATGTTTCTGAAACCTTTGTGAATATAATCTCAATTTCCAAATGCAATGCCCAATGCAATAAACAAGCCACCAAAATCTTTCATTGGAAAATTATTGATGCTATCAATACCATTCCCACCAAATGGGATAAAATAATATCGTATCAAAGCGGACAAACTAGTTCTTCCTTCGCTCCCAAATGCAGAGCCAATGCTACAATAGCCAGCAGGTCTTCCATGCGCCAATGTGCCTCTATCCGGTTCGAATCCATTCCGATCATAGGGTACTTGCAAAATCATTGAATAACCCAAACCTGCACCAATGAATGGTCTGAAAGACTCTGACAATGATTCTTGAAACAATCTCTTTTGCAGTCCAATGGTAAGTGGAAAAGAATAGAGACTATTTACTTTATTTGGAATGAATGTCCTTCCAGTCATTGGATCAATATATTCCAATTCATCACTATTGCGATTGCCTGTTATTCCAAGTAGTGCAGTCAGAGAAAGTGTAGGAGATAGATGCTTTGAATAAGAACATCCGGCACCAAATCCATTTCCTGAAAACAATAATTCTATACTCCAAAAAGAAGAATATTTGAGTGTTTCTGCATTATTGGTAATCAATGGTCTTGGAGATGTAAACACAATCATGGAATCCGGAACATTACCAAATTCAATCAACCCTTTTTCTTGAGCATGCAATATGTCAGATCCCAAATAAAACATGCAAAGGAATAACATACTTTTAATCACAAAGGAAACTCTCATGAACAAAGATTGATAAATCTACCACAAAAAATATGCCATTTTATGATGTCACTTGGTCATCATGATATGTAGAAGTCAGTTTTATTAGTACGATAATAGATGTAGAAGTTCCGCATGAATCTTATCGGCATTTGGAAGCATGGCCTTTTCAAGTGTTGGTGCAAATGGAGTTGGAGAATCAAAAGCAGCCACCCTTTTTATGGGTGCATCCAATGAATCAAATGCCTTTTCAGTAATGCAAGCAGAAATCTCGCTGGCAAAACCACCCGTTAATGCTGCTTCATGTGTTATCAAAACACGATTTGTTTTGCGAACTGATTGAAGTACGGTTTCCTCGTCAAAAGGTACTAATGTTCTGATATCAACGACTTCAATCGAGACCCCTTCTTTTTGCATGCGTTCTGCAACTTCCAATGCCATATGAACAGTGCTACCATAACAAATGATACTGGCATCATTTCCCTCAACGATCACCCGCGCTTTTCCGAGAGGAATCATATATTCACCTTCGGGTACTTCTCCTTTAATCTTGCGATATAATCCTTTATGTTCAAAAAATATCACAGGGTTATTGTCTCTGATAGAAGCAGTCAGCAATCCTTTTGCATCTGCAGGTGTTGCTGGGCATACGACTTTTAAACCGGTTGCTTGTACAAACCATGCTTCTGAATTTCTGGAATGAAATGGATTGGCTCCCACACCGCCACCAGCAGGACCGCGTACAACCATTGGAACACCAAGACCCCATCGATATGCTGTTGTTCCTGCAACATTTACCAATTGATTGAATCCACAAGTCACAAAATCCATGAATTGCATTTCAGCGACAGGTCTCATACCATTGAGCGATGCTCCAATTGCTGCACCAATGATTGCGGATTCAGAAATTGGTGCATCGATTACTCTTTTGGGACCGAATTCATCCAAAAAGCCTTTTGTCAATTTGAATGCTCCACCATAAGTTCCAATATCTTGACCAATCATGAAAACTGATTCATCTCTTTTCATTTCGGTACGAAGTGCATCGGCTATTGCTTCCAGATATGTCATGACAGCCATGATATGATTCCAAGTTTAGTGTTGTGGGTGAATGGTTATGCAATCAGCAATCTCTTTGGCTTTTGCTCGAAGTGCCTTGATATCAGCATCTTTTACATCCCAAGTCAATGCTATTCCCATTCTTCGATATTTTCTTGTGATTGGTTTGCCAAAAATCCTGATATCAGAATTTTCAATCTCGAGAGCTTTATCAATACCTATGAATGTTGGTATGAATTGTTCATCATTCATATGTAGAATCACAGCACTCACTCCAGATCTTTGAAGCGTGATTGCGGGTATTGGCAATCCTAGAATTGCACGACAATGCAATTCGAATTCCGTGAATATTTGTGTTCCTGACAAAGTGACCATGCCTGTATCATGCGGACGAGGGCTGAGTTCAGAAAAATAGACTTCATCACCGGATATGAAAAATTCCACACCCCAAAGGCCAGCTCCAGTCAAAGCCTCTGTTACTTTTTCGGCGATTTCGCATGCTTTCTTGAATGCTATCTCCGACATTGCGCATGGTTGCCAACTTTCTTGATAATCTCCTCTTTCCTGGCGATGTCCTATGGGTGGACAGAATACTGTCGGACCATGTTTCTGAGTAACGGTGAGCAAGGTGATCTCATAATCAAATGAAATGAATTCCTCTATGATCACTTCTGCCGAATCACCTCTACCGCCTGTTGATGCATATTCCCAACAAGATTGAATGTCTTCGGGTTTTTTGATGGTGGATTGTCCTTTTCCTGAAGAAGACATCAATGGTTTGATCACACATGGAAAACCCATTATATGGGCTATTTGCTCGGCTTCTTCTAGCGTTGTTGCATATCCATATCGAGCTGTTTTTACTTGCAGATCTTTAGATGCAAGATCTCTGATAGCTTTTCGATTCATGGTGAAATTGGCTGCTTTAGCACTAGGAACAACTTGTATTCCTGCTTGTTCATAAGCGTAAAATCGTTCCGTTCTGATTGCTTCAATTTCAGGAACAATGATATCAGGAGCATGCTTTCTCACAACTGAATCCAAAGCATCTCCATCGAGCATTGAAATCACTTCATATTCATCAGCGACTTGCATTCCGGGTGCATTCGGATAGGAATCTACTGCTATGATATGGCAACCAAGTCTTTGGGCACTGATGATTGTTTCTTTCCCAAGTTCTCCTGAACCGAGAAGCATGATTTTTTTGGGGAGAGTATTCATGGATCAATCAATGAAAACATTTTTAAATGCTTCCTCAGCGGGAGGGAAGGGAAGATCAATCACTGCATCAATTGCATCGCGCATACTTTGTATGATCTCATTGCGTAAGTCCTCAATTTCAGACTGTTTTAATGCCTTTTTTGCCATGCAATGTGCAATATATCTGTCAACAGGATCCATTTTTTGCCAATGTTCCAATAAGCTTTTTGGTACATAGCTGAAATCATCATGTTCTGCATGACCTCGCATGCGCATCGTAATAGTTTCAATGATGGTTGGACCATCGCCTTTTCTTGCTCTTTTCACTGCATCTAGACATGTGTCATAGACGAGTTCAACATCTGTTCCATCGATTGTGACTCCGTGACATCCATATCCCAAAGCTCTGTCTGATAATTGCTTGCAAGCAAATTCAATGGAATTGGGGGAAGAGTATGCATATTGATTATTCTCAATGATGAGAATAAGTGGGAGTTTTTTCACGGATGCAAAATTCATTCCTTCATGGAATTCTCCAGTTTGTGCTCCGCCATCACCGATATATGTCATTGCCACGCATGATTCACCACGCAATTTTGCAGCCATCGTGAATCCTGCCGCAACGGGAATCATCGCACCCAGATGAGAAATATTACCATAAATTCTTTTCGCAGGATCGGCATAATGTCCGGTTCCATCAGTGCCCCGCATCAAGCTTCCATCACGAGCAAGAAATGCTTTCATGAGCACGTCAAGTTCTTGACCAAATACGAAATGTCCACCGATATTTCTATGCATCGGGAATAGTATATCATTCGGACCGAGCGCAGAAGCACTTCCTACGCTGGTGGCTTCATTTCCTATTTGAGAATAAACTCCTCCGAATGCTCTACCTTGTCTATTCAATCTTTGCATGGCCAAATCAAATTCGCGAGCCATGAGCATGTTTCGAAGAAAAAAAATGCGTTGATCTTTTGTTACTGCTTTCGAAGTAATGAGAGCAGGTATCTTTTTTTGGGATGGCATGGTGATTATGAAATTGTGATGATTGACCCGGTATTCATTGATTCTACCGCTGCTATGCTTGCTTCGGATACATCCATGATTTCTTGAAAGGAGATTGGCATCGGATTTCCTGATTGCACGGCATGTACGAAGGACTTTACTTCTTCGGCATGACCCTTCTTTCCATCATAGGAAACATTCTTAGTTTTTTTGCCGGAAGCAAATGCAACAGAAGTAAAATTCTTCATGATAGCTGATTTTCCTTCAGCGAAAACTTCGCAATATTCTTTTTCTATTGAAGCATCTCCATTTGCGAGATAGAGAATGGTGCCAATGCTTCCATTGGAGAAACGAATCATGATATGAGCTGAATCGTGATGTGCAATATGTCTGCTATCATGTGACAATGCTTTTGCAAATACTTCCACGGGTTTTGCGCCGGTTAAGTATACCATTGTGTCGATGAAATGACATGCCTCACCGATGATTCTTCCTCCTTGTTTGGGATCTTGTATCCAACTAGAAAGAGGGATGGCTCCAGCATTTATGCGATACATGATAGAAAGCGGAGAAGTACATTCGCCAAAGAATTGCTTGATATCTTTGAATGGCTTTGAAAAGCGGCGATTAAAGCCAACCATTACCCGACCATTTGTGGAATGAACGGCATTACGAATCGCTTCAAGTTCAGTTCTATCGATACAGAGAGGTTTCTCAACAAAAATCGGTTTTTGAGCTTGAATGGATGATAATACATACTGAGCATGAGAATCATGTCGGGTTGCACAGAAAATCATATCCGTTTCAGAATGTGATATGATTTCATCTGAATTCGTGCCACTGAAAGCAAATCCAAAATGTTTTGCAACAGACAAAGCATTTGCAGGATTAGAAGTGGTCACACCAATACACTGAACATTCATGGATCGTAAAGGTGGCAAGAGTTGAGCTTGCGCAAAACTTCCTGCACCAATAAACCCGAGTTTTGTACCGGTTTTTGATATACTTTTAGCATGCACAGGAATCATTGTTTCGTGTTTGGCATCATCTGTATATGTTAGAGCTATTCCCATATGTGGTTCGGGATTTTTTCCAGAAATGATGTCATATGCCTGCAATGCATGCTGAATGGCAAAAGTATGCGTGGTTAGCATTCCGACATTCACGGATTGTTGATCTATTAAATCAATGAATGCCTGCATATTTCTTTGTTCTGTCCAACGAACATAGCCTGCGGGATAATCTATTCCTTGTTCTTCATAAAGTGGATCATATCTGCCGGGTCCATAAGAACATGAAATGCGTAAATCCAATTCTTTCTCATAAAAAGGAGAGCGGGGCACATTCATTGGAACTGCACCTACGATGACAATTGGACTCTTTTTTCTTGCTAAGGAAAGCGATAAGTGCAATGGAGCTTCAGAATCCGTGCTTGCTGTGATGATGACAGCATCTGTACCAATGCCGCGTGTATACGAAAGAATGGTGGAAATTGATTCTGAATTACTCGGAAGAACAATATCGCAACCACTTTTCTTGGCTAGTTCAAAGACATCGGGATTCACATCCAAACCAATCACTCTGCATCCGGATGCCTTAAGCATTTGAACGGTTAATTGTCCAAGCAAGCCCAATCCAATAACAGCTACGGTTTCACCTAAACGCAAATCAGCTTGGCGAATGCCTTGAAGTGCAATCGCGCCAAGAGTTGTATAGGAGGCATCAATAAAAGAAACGGAATCGGGAATTTTTACGGCTAGATTTTTAGGTACGCTGATGAATTCTGCATGATGGGCATACTGTGCGCCTGCACAAGAAACACGATCGCCGGGAGAGAATTCCTCACATTGTGATTCAATGACGACTCCCGAAGCGCTATAGCCAAGTGTTTTATAGGAGTCAAGCTTGGTCTGTACGCGATCAATGGTTGCCATGATACCGTCTCTTTTAACGGTATCCAATACAAGCTTCACTTGTTCGGGTTGTTTCTTTGCTCTCTCTAGAAGTGAGGCTTGACCACCCACAACAGAAGTTCTTTCAGTCCCTGCACTTATGAGAGATGCCGAAGTTCTGACAAGAATGCCACCCTTTTTACAAATAGGGGCAGGAACCTCAGCCAATGTCATTTCGCCATTTTTTTGGTATTGAACAACTTGAAACATACGTGAATTCAATGAAATTGGAATAAGGCAAAAATAGACAATTCGCCTGAATAAGCTTGGTCATGTTTCCCTAAACACATCATTTGATTACATGTAATTTTCTTGTAGATGAATATTCTCCTGACTCCAATACATAGAAATACACGCCATTTTCAAGAGTTGAAACATCCAAAGAAATAATATGCTCACCCTTTGAAATTGGGGTATTTGTACTTGAAATCACTTTGAGAAAACGACCTTCTGAAGAGTATAATGATAAGGTATAGGAAGCATCTATAGGTAATGTAAACCGGATATTTGCTATAGTATTTGCCGGATTCGGTGCATGTGCCAAAAGACTGGGCATATTAGCATCATATTTCAATGTGTGAATGTCACATTTTGGTGAAATCACGCATTTGGCTGATTCCAATAGTGGAATGATATCAACGAAAGGCAGTGAATCCGTAGTGACAATTATCGGTTCAAGATAGAGATCGGAATTGGCAGAATCAGGTACTGCAATCGTGAAATGTACTTTTGCAATTTCGCCCTTCAAAACTGAATCAAGTTTCAATGCTTTGATGACAATTGCACCAGGAATTGGTTGAACGATGATTTTGGATGAATCAGATACTGTGATTGATTCAAATTTCAATGCATGAGGATTATATCGTAATTGCAATGTAAATGATACTGATTGCAGATAATACTTTATTTGTCTGTAAACAGTTGCGAAATCCTCACCAATCAAAATAGGTAAAGATACTTTATCACCAAGAATGCCTGTCACTGAATCAGTTACACCAATTAAGGCTCCCAAGGAGAATGGAACTTCAATATCAGGAGCATATCCTGTCCCGGAAATCGTGCTTGTATCTTTCACCAAACATGGGAATGAGGAAATCGCGTCAATTGTCGATGTCATAGTATTCGAAGATCTTGGGCAGAATCGAATCATGCATTGAATTGTATCATTAGGATAGAATAATGAGTCCAATGGTGGATTTGAGGAAATAAACTGCATACCAATAGGCAAGCGCATGATTGAACTCAATTTGATGGGTATATCGCCATCGTTCAATAATGTCAAGTTGGTATCAACACAATCGAGAATGCGAACGCTGTCATAATTGATGGTATTCAATGCTTTGAGAGATGATTGTTTGATCACAACTTGACCTGTATCCGGCTCAGCATATATACGATAAAGAATCACTTTCTCAGTATCAAAATACAGACTATCAATAATGATTGGCAATGAAGCTCTTTTCTGGGTTTTAGAAATGAACAAAGCCGTGAAAATTGGTGCGATGGAATCAACCTTGCAGAAATTCTTGACTTTGATCAAGGTTCCTCTTGTATAAGACTTTATTGATGTTGAAGGTGGGTAATTATCATCACAATCCTTGTTCAGATAGGAAGATTCTATGCCAATGCATTCAATTTGATTTGTGTCATATTCCAATCCACAATGTATATCAATGAGTTCAGCGGGTATGTCTCTTGATGCATAAACGGGAATGCGTACGGTGTCACATTGAGTGCCAGGAAAAGTATCGCGCAATATGCGTGCATTGTCAAATGTCAGTGACATACCAAATGGATTTGCTTGGCCGAGTCCTGTTACCAATATGGTTGTATCCAGATCCCTGCAAGGTTGACTGACATGCAATACAACTCTCGCTTGATACAATCTTGGAGCACGAGGTTTGAAATTGAGTCTGAATATCAGAGTGTCGCCGCTTCTCATGGTGACTTGTTCAAATGGGGTACCATCAAATTTCAATGCAGAAAAAACTCTTTCATCCGGTGTGAATGAAATCGAATCTATGACAATTGGAAATTGATCAGGATTCTTGTCAAAAGAGGGAATAGTCACTCTACCATATAATGGATTGAGCATTGTATCAACGGGAGTCGGAGGAAATGTCAGTGCAATCGGTTCAGGTTTATATGTCAAGGCTCTCTTACCTGCCAAAATCACTTTAAAATTTTCACGCTTCCAACCTTCGCCTCTGGCCTTGATGCGGATTTGAGCCGCACAATTTATGAACTTGTCTTCTGCAGGTGTCCTTGGACAAAAGAGTACTTTGACGGTATCGGTCATGTCTTTTGGAATGACAAATGGCAATGTACCTGATGGTGAATATGTGGAAGTCCAGGACCAGAACTGAGGCGTACCATTCGGTATTCCTGTACTGTCGATGATGAGTGAATCAACGGTCATTCCATGCACTATCGATTTATTCACCAAAGGCAATCTTCGCTCTATGCAATCACATGGTTTTGTATATCCCCAATTCATGAGAGCGATTGGAACATCCAAAGGAATAATGATTCCTCTTCCTGTCAAAGTGCCTTGTTCTGTTATCGGACAAGGTGATTCCGAGTATGCCTTCAAAATACCGGTATAGGTCATTGTGGTATCTGGTTGGAATCTCACTTTTACGAGAATTGAATCTCGTGGATTCATGACAGTGGGAATGGATTTGCTCAAAGATATAATTGTGAATCCAGGAGGAAGAGTCAGAGAATCAAGTCGCACCGGTAAGAATGAGACATTCTCAACAAGTACTGTTTGTGATATTGTATCGCTTACTTCAATAGTGCCAAATGTTGTGAGAGGCGTGATGAATAATTTAGGATTGGCTGATGTTCCATAGAGTGGAGCAGACCATTTCACTGTATTCGAAACATAATTCAAGAATGCACGATCGGCTCTATCTATTGTGATATCATTGGGAGCATACTTGAAAACAATTCGCAATGCTCCCGACTTCGGAATAACAGTATCGAGTGAAACTAAATTCGGTGGAGAAACAATTGAAAATTTGCCGGATGGATCGACAAGTGAAAAGTTCTGCACTTTCTGATCGAATTGCGCAATGTTCAATATGTCAAGCGTGTCCAATTGTTCACCGCAACCCAATACATTTTCTGTTCGCATCATGATTGGATCAAACTTGAATGTTTCGAGTATGCCTCGCCCTTTTACCTGAATGCAATCGGTTGTGAAACATCGTGTTTCAAACAAACAGAGTTTGTCTACATATTGGGAGTCTTTCAGAGGCTTGAAATCTATTTGCACATTTTTTGTTTCACCCGGTGCAATACTGAAAGATCTACCTCCGGGGAAGAAGAATACTTCGCCCACTTCAAAGTAGAATGAAATATTGAGTGGATCCACAGCCTCATTTTTGATTGATGCCACGATGCGTTTTTGTTGTCCTACAATGCAATCACCGGAATCAATGATGCGAGCAGTCCATCGTACTTTTGCTTCATAGCCGGTGCCGGATAAATACACTTTCTTTTCAAATGTGCAATTGATTCCACGAAGCGTATATCGTATGATTGCGGAATCATTGTATCTGCCTGATTTTTGCGGAAAGAATCGAAAATAATTCGCGGAATATCCTGTATTTGGATTCAGAACAGGTTTGTTTCCGAGTTTTCTCCCGGTGAATCCTTGAGGTACAATGATTGTGTCAATCGTTACTTGTCTTGAAGTCAGATTCTTCCAAACCCACATGCTTGGATTTGAAAGTGTGTTGATACATTCAACTCCCCAGCGAATGGAATCAACTCTTCTTGTGCCTGCCTCATTGGTGATCGTTAAGACTTCCCGTATCACTCCGCGCATTGGAACAGTAATGACTCCGGGAGGACATCTGTCTGTAGAGGTGATTGTGAGAGTATCAAAGAAATTGGTTGAAGTATCATTCGGATATACTTTGAATCGAACGGTCAAATCAATGCATTCACCCGGCTTTAGGGTATATGGCAAGGTAGGCGAAACAATGCTGAAACGATTCGGTAATTTGCTTGTGGCATTATTGATGGTGACATTTCTTGGGTTTTGCAATGAGTCTGTATAGTTGCAAATCCTATATATGGTGTCTTTCCAGGGTTGCTGAGGACATCCAATATACAATGTGTCAAAATTGATGGGAGTTCGTGGATATTTGAGTTCAGTGGAACGATTCAATCTTATTGGTACAACAATTTCTCTTCCACATGTATTTGTTGGTCTAATTTTAAGATCAGCGACTATTGCACCAACCACATTAGATTGAACAGTAACCGTGATATTTACCGGTTGCCCCGGTTGCAAAGTAGCTGATGTGGGAGAAATCGTGAATGCGCCTTTATCAGTATTATCCATGATGAATGTTGCACCGCTACCACAAACAGAAGTATCTGTAATGGTGAAAGTATAGGACTTTCTGAATTCACACTTGAGTTCATCTGTTATTGAAGCGGGGAATACTGTCACTTTCTGTTGCAAAGTTCTATCGGAAGCCACGCATTTGGCCCCACTTAGCATAGTGCCCGTGAGATTCTTACCGGTAGCATCACAAATATATACCACGCCATCTGCTTCATTGCAACGATAATAGAGTGATAGATTCGGTGTATTCCATGCCAAAGACTTGGACATATTGCAGTATATTTCTTGTGGAGTTAACACTTTGTTCCACAATCGAATCTCATCCATTTGTCCACGGAATGTTCTATTGGAAGAAGTATTGTCAGATAATCCATTGATACTACCAAATAGAAGCTTTAATCCTTGCTTTTCAGGTGGACGAAGATATCGAGCAGGATAACTTGGATTGCTTTGAGGACCTGCCATTAAAACGCTATTGACATATATCGACACTGAGTTTGTATTCCCATCAAATACCGCGGCGATATGAGTCCATGTATTGAAGTTGGAAGCAAATGGAACGGAAGTTTTTGTATTATCATTTCCGCGCAATTTTGTTCCATCACCATTGACCTCAAATACGAGGTCATTACTCTGATTGATATATAATTGCCATACATCATTATTGTCGAAACCGGGTCCCCATAAACCACCCAAAAATTGATTTGTATTTGATACTCTATTGACTTTGACCCACATTTCAACTGTCAATGCTGTTTGCTGCTTATTTGGAATCGAATAACCGTTCACTTCAATGAAATGTGCTCCTCTTCCGGAAGTTTCCGTCAATTGCACTGCTCTTCCAATGCAAGATCGATCCTTATCGCAAGCTGGTTGGGCAATAACATTAAAAGAAACAAAGCACAAAAGTGCAATGATGATTGGGGTAGTAATTATGTTCATGTTGCCGAGGCAAAAAGGGTAGAATACTGTTCTTTATTCGATATCACTTTGGAAATATGAAATCAATCTATCATCATGATCGGAAGATACCTCACCTGTTTTCCTGCGAATTTCATCTTGCAAAGTATCTGCAAAGACATGTGCCGCATTATAACCATAGGTTTTTAGTAAGTAATTGAGCGCAATCACTTCAGCAATCACTGTGACATTTTTTCCGGGAAAGATAGGAAGAATTACGCGAGATACAGGAACATTTAATAATGAATAAGGTTCTTCATCTAATCCTGTTCTTGTATAATTGCCATCTTTATTCCATTCTTCCAATTCAACGACGATTTCCAATCTTTTCTGAAAGCGAATTGCACGGATGCCGAACATCTTTTCGACATTGATTATACCGAGTCCTCGTATTTCCATGAAATGTTTTACGAGAGAAGTACCGGTACCCATAAGGATGTTTTCGCGCTTTTTGGTGAGCATGATCACATCATCAGCCACGAGTCGATGACCTCTTTCAATCAAATCCAAAGCAATCTCACTTTTTCCGATACCGCTTCTTCCATGTAATAAAACGCCTACACCATAAATATCAACGAATGAGCCATGTACAACGGCTTGCTCGGCAAATTGATCATCCAAGAAATCTGACAATAATGCAATTGCTTTCGTTGTATCGAATGGTGTTCCAAAAATTGCTATGTTCTTTTCTTTGGCAATATCTAATAGCTCAGAGTCTAATTCATTGTTATTTGTTACAATAATACACGGAATTGCAAATTCGGCAAGTCGTAAGAATGATTGAATTCTTTCTTCACGACTCAATGAATGCAAGTAGTAAATCTCTGTATTACCAAAGACTTGTACTCTATGATAAGTAAATAAACCGACAAATCCGGCTAGAGCCAATTGTGGTCTGTGCAGGCTTTTGTCGGAAATTGTATTATCCAATCCCACATCACCTGTCAATTGTGTCCATTGAACAGGTGCATTCAATAGCATTCTGACATGTATCATTTCTTTTGAAATGGGATTGAGATGTTCTAATAGACTCATGGAAATTCCAATTTACATTCTGCGATAATCAGATTGTTTTTCTTTTAATTTTCGTAATTGGGCAATCATTTTATCAGTTGCTGAATGAATTGCCTTATCGAAGTCAATACCTATATCTTTTGCGCTTAACACATGATTATTGACATGCACAATGAATTCCACTTCTTTATCATGTTCTTCAGACAAAATAACTTCAGTGCTGGTCACTTGTGGATGAGCTTTTGCAAAGTAATCGGCCTTCGTTTGAAGAGTTTCTTGCAATTCTGGCCAGGCTTTGAAATGTCTGGCTGTGATGGTGAATATCATGATAAACTCCTTGTGAATGGTGATTATAATATACGCTTACCCATACATGATGCAACGATATCTGTTGCAAATACTGCGCTTGCATTCTTATCATCAAGAATTGGATTAACTTCGCTCACTTCAAAGGAAGAAACGAGACCGCTTTCAGCTGCCATTTCCATAAGCAAGTGAGCTTCACGATAAGACAGCCCGCCTGGAACGGGAGTACCCACTCCTTTTGCAACACTTGGATCCACGCTATCGAGATCAAAACTGATATGAAGATGATCTACTGTCGATCTCATTCTTTCGAGAGTTCGCATGACAATATCATACATTCCATTTTTGTCAATTGAAACCATTGTATGAGTTGTAACTCCGACTTCTCGAATAAAATCTCTTTCTCCTGGATCAATGGATCGAGCACCAATGATAATAAGATGTTCCGGTTTAATTTTTTGTCCGGGATAATGCAAATTCACAAGTTCTTCTGCTCCATATCCCATGGAAACCGCTAAAGGCATTCCATGGATATTTCCTGAGGGAGTGGTTTCGGGAGTATTCATATCTGCATGTGCATCAATCCATAATACACCAAGTGTTTTGCCATGTTTTTTACAATGACCCGAAATACCGGCTATTGTACCAATTCCCATGGCATGATCCCCACCAATGATGAGAGGAAATCCATTATTATCCAATATAGATTCAACTTTTTGGGCCAATAATTCATTGGCTTGTTTGATTGCTGGAAGGAATTTTAACTTTTCACTGTAAATCTCGCAAGTCTCTTGATTTGCAACGGGAATATCGCCCTCATCTATCACACTATACCCCAATGATTGTATCTTCTCTGTTAGACCTGCAATACGCAGAGCTGATGGCCCCATGTCAACACCTCTTCTGCCTGAACCAAGATCCATTGGAAAGCCAATGATATGTACTGTTTTATCCATGATATCAACATTTATACTGAATACTGTGGTGACAATTACTGCATCGGGAATTTACGGTAAAAGGCTGAACCCTCAAAACCAAAGAAAAAACCTTTCAACTTTCAGTATTTTCCATGATGATATTGGCTAAAAAACACTAATTTTGCAATCCTAATGCCCGGGTGGCGAAATGGCAGACGCACAAGACTTAAAATCTTGAGTATGGCAACGTACGTGCGGGTTCGAGTCCCGCCCCGGGCACTCAGAGAGGAAGGAATACACTGCTGAACGAAATCCCTCCAGGTGATGAACAATCATCATTGGAGATTGTGGTTTCACCTCTGATTTGATTTAACTATCAGTTGAGTGCTTCATGCTAACTCCCAATAGTGCATATATTGATGATTTGTATGCCGATTTCCTTCATGATCCAAATTCCGTTGGAGAAGAATGGCGAGCTTATTTCCAGTCAAGAAAAGATGCAACTATACAATCGATGGGGAATAAGGATTTTTCCTCTCAAGAAGACATGATTGAAGTCATGTCAGAATCCATACCCGTCAAGCCTGAATCAAAAAAAGAAGTGATTCAAAACAATACACCCAAAGAAACCTCAATTCACCTTTCTTCTTCAGATATTCCTGAAAAACTCTCAAGCATAGGAATGCGCATTGCAGCAAATATGTCGCAATCTCTGAATGTACCAACCGCGACATCTTTTCGTGTTATTCCAGTAAAGGCATTGGAAGAGAATCGTAGATTAATTAATAGACATTTAGAAAAAAACAATAAGAAAAAAGTATCCTACACGCATATTCTTGCTTGGGCTTTGGTGAAAGCACTTGTAAAATATCCGTCTATGAATGATACATTCTCTGTGATTGATGGCATTCCTCATAGAATCAAAAGAGCATCCATCAATATTGGTCTTGCTGTTGATGTCACTCGCAAAGATGGCATCCGTATGTTGGTGGTTCCTAGCATCAAGAATGCACAACAAATGACATTCACGGATTTTTGCGCCGAGTATGATGGATTAATCACAAAAGCGAGAAATAATAAACTTACAGTTGATGACTTATCCGGAGCATCCATTTCATTGACGAATCCGGGTACGATCGGCACTCTTTCTTCGGTTCCAAGACTAATGGAAGGCCAAGGACTCATCATTGCCACTGGATCAATCGATTATCCGGCGGAATTTCAAGCGGTGATGCCTGATGTTCTGTCAACGCTTGCAATCAGCAAAGTATTGACTGTTACAAGTACATATGATCATCGCATCATTCAAGGAGCTGAATCTGGAGAATTCTTGGCATATCTTCGTAGATTAGTTCTTGGCGAAGAACATTTCTATGAACAGATATTTGCCAATCTTCATATTCCATTCGAGCCGGTGCATTGGCAGAAAGACAATCGCATCAATCCGTTTTTGTCACAGGATGAACTCGAATCACTCGATAAAGAATCTCGTGTTGCTCAGCTTATCAATGCATACAGGGTCCGAGGTCATTTCCTTGCAGATGTGAATCCACTTGGTTTACAGGCCTATTATTATCCTGAATTGGATCCTGCAGCTTATGGTTTTACCATATGGGATTTGGATCGTGAGTTTGACACGGGAGGAATCGGTGGAATCAATCGCGCGACGCTTCGTGACATCATTGATATTCTTCATGACACCTACTGCGGTAAATTGGGAATTGAATATATGCATGTTCAAGATCCCGTAAAAGACCGCTTCATTCAGAAATGGGTGGAACCTACTCGCTTTTCTTATCAATTTTCGAAAGAACAGCGCCTGCATATTTATAGGCATCTCACAAAAGCAGAACAATTCGAACAATATTTACATACAAAGTATCTTGGCTCGAAGCGTTTCTCACTGGAGGGTGGTGAGACAACAATCACATTTCTCGAGAAGACTTTGGAATTATCTTCCAAAGACTCCATCAAAGGTGTTGTGATTGGTATGGCTCATCGGGGTCGCTTGAATGTGCTTGCAAATATTTTGAATAAACCATATGATAAGATCTTCGATGAATTTGAAGGCAATTATAACCCGAATTCATTTGAAGGTTCAGGTGATGTGAAATATCATCTAGGTGCAACAGGAATGTATACTTCCAGGACTGGCGAACAAGTAAGCGTCATGCTAGCGCCGAATCCAAGTCACTTGGAAGCAGTGAATCCTGTAGTGGAAGGTATAGCAAGAGCATTGGATGATTTCATCGGGGATACTGACTGTAATTCACATTTGCCAATTCTTGTGCATGGAGATGCAGCCTTTGCCGGTCAAGGCGTAGTACCTGAAACATTGAATTTATCCCGCCTTGCAGGTTATAAAACCGGTGGAACAATCCATGTGATTATCAATAATCAAATTGGATTCACAACATCACCTGATGATGGAAGATCCACTCCCTATGCAAGTGATATTGCAAAGATGCTTCAAGTTCCAATCATTCATGTGAATGGAGATGATCCTGAGGCAGTACGCATTGCAGCCATGTTTGCATTTGAATATCGTCAAAAGTTCAATGATGATGTGATTGTTGATTTATTCTGTTATCGCAAATATGGTCACAATGAAACAGATGAACCAAGTTATACTCAGCCGCTTCTCTATAAGAAAATCAAAGCGCAAGTTCCGGTTCGTGTGAAATATGCACAATCACTGAAGGCAGGCGGTGTATTTACTGAAGAAGAGTTGAATGCAATCATTGGTGAAGTGAAGGAAGAATTGAATGCAGCATTTTCAGCTAGAAATTCAGTGAACACAAAAGTTCAGAATCCTTATGCAGGAGCTGATGTATTCGCAACCGTGAACACAAAAGTTGAACCGCATATCTTACATGCAATAGCAAAGTCAATTTCAACAGTTCCTCAAGGATTCACTGCGAATCCTAAAATCATAGATTTACTTCATAAGCGTTCGCATATGCTAGAATCCGAGCAACCAGCCCTTGATTGGGCAATGTGTGAAGCTCTTGCATTTGGATCGCTATTATTGGAAGGACATGATATTCGCATGAGTGGTCAAGATTGTGGTCGCGGAACATTCAGTCATCGACATGCAATATTGAGAGATTTTCAAACGGAAGAAGAGTTGATTTTACTCAATTCATTATCTAAAGAGCAAGGAAAACTTCGAATATTCAATAGTCCACTTTCAGAAGTTGCTGTTCTTGGATTTGAATTCGGTTATTCAACCATACTAGTGAATGGTCTCACTTTGTGGGAAGCACAATTCGGTGATTTTGTTAATGGAGCACAGGCGGTAATTGATCAATTCATCAGTAGCTCTGAAGCAAAATGGGGTCAGCATTCGAATCTCACTTTGCTTCTGCCACATGGTTATGAGGGACAAGGTCCAGAACATTCCAGTGCTCGATTAGAACGCTTCCTTCAGCTTTGTGCAGAGAATAATATGATTGTGTGCAACTTTACCACACCTGCTCAGTATTTCCATGCATTACGCAGACAAGTCAAGGCTCCATATCGCAAGCCATTGATTGTGATGTCACCCAAAGAAATATTGCGTAAGCCTATTTCTGTATTGAATGATTTGCTTGTTTCTTCATTCAGTGAAATATTGGATGATAAGAATATTGTAAATCCCAATTCTGTTGAAAAGGTATTGATTTGTTCAGGTAAAGTGTATTATGACTTGATGAATGAAAGAACAAAGCTTCAGAAGGAGCAATCAATTGCCATCATCAGAGTTGAGCAATTATATCCATTCAGAGATGATATTGCTCGAAGTATTCTTGCCACCTATTCACATGCAAAGAGTATTGTTTGGGTGCAGGAAGAACCAAAGAATCAAGGTTCATGGTACTTTATCGCACCAAGACTCATGGAAGTTCTTGGTCAAGGTCAATCTTTGTCTTATGCTGGAAGACCTGAAGCTGCGAGTCCTGCAACTGGATTTGGCAAAAAACATGCATATGAAAAACAACAATTCTTATCAATTGCTTTTCAATAAAGTTGAATCATCGATAGGCCGGCAATGTCCGCTTGATTAATTGAAGGTCTCGTAATTGCGAGGCCTTCGCTGCAAAACGAATAATGAAACCCTGATTGAATCCTGTGGGATACCAATTAGCTGATAATTCCCAGCAATCCAAATCCTTAATTATTGAAATGCTTGGGGCAACGAGCATGGAATTTATGAAATCATAACTGAATGAAGATTTAACATTCCATGTTGATGTCAATCGAAGATCAATATCAGCACGGGCATCGAATCTTCTAGAAATCATTCCTCTTATTGGTTCACCATAATAATATGTGACGCTGGTTGAAATTGACCATGGGAAGTGTAATGGTCGTCCTCCAATACCTCGTTCACCGAAATAATCCACATCATCTCTGTCAGCAATTGTTCTCACTGCAAATCTATCTGAAGCAGTACCCCATAATTCTTTAGTACTCGAATCTTTTTTGTCATCTTCCATTGATAATGACCCGGATGCAAATTGTGTAGAGATATTGATAGAAGCATTGGTCAATCTTGCGAGTCCTTTCCCATTCTCAATGAGTAAAGAATTGATAGGAATCATTGCACCGAATTGATTGACTGCTTCATCATACAGTGTGAATCCTGCATTTCCATTCAAATTAAATATGCCAATGGAAGGCGTTCTAAATGCCATTGATATTGCACTCCAGCGCATGGAATCTAATGACACAGCATATGAACCTGAAATATCCAATTGCAAGAGATCGATATTTTTATCTGCAGAATCATTCTGAATCACTTTAGCCTCAAAACGATTGCTTAATGCATAATTGATGAATGTGGAACCTTTCGTGCCGGATCTTCCGCCATCATTTTCAAATCGTGAATATTCTATGTCGCGATTTTGTCTAAAATCTCGATATACCTTGATATTGTCGGAATTTTGCGAACTGTATTCAGGCACATAGGACAATGCAATTGTTGGTGAGAAAGTATGACGCAATGCATTAATTCCAAAAATGCGCGGCTTTATGAGTCCGAACAATCGTGTGCCGATGCCTATTGAAGCTTGGAATTGTGTTTCGCGAAGAGGAGTAAAACCCGTTTCAGTTGTTTCAATAATTGTGGAATCATTTGGATTCATCGATCTTGTCAATGTTCTGAAAAACCAATTTTCAGAATAAGAAATACTGGGTGTGATTGAAAAATATCCAAGTTTTGGAGAAATGCTGATAGAAGGATTATGTCGAATGACACCTGAGTTTTTTTCATTGAACACAGTATCTCTCACAAGTGGATTCTGGGGATCTGCAGAGAGAATAGACCGCATGGAATTATGTGAGAATGCCCCTCGTACAAAATAGGAAACACCGATATCACTCATCCAAGAATTACCTGAAACTCTTCCTTTTAATGGGAAAAATGTTGGAACATTATATGTGATATTTGGATTGACAGAATATTCTTGCGTTACGATATTTTGCGTAGAAGCAATGTCTATTCCCAATGTTGTACCATTTTCAAATGAGGATGAGTATCCCGCATTTGAGAATAGTGACTGCGTAAGTCTTTCATTCAAATTACTTGCATAACGATTGATATACGAAGAAGTGGCAACATTAAATGATGCTGTTATGCGAGATTGTGGATTAATAGTTTGTTGATGCGAACCGGTAATCCTCCAACTATTGCCATAATCAGATTGTGCATCAGATCTTCTTCTTCCATACTCAATAGAGATATTTCCATTGACACGGTTTTGGATTGCATATCGCCAAACATTCCGGAACAGATATCCTGTTTTACTAAATATATCTGCAGTGAATTGTGCATCAACATAATCATTGATCGCCCAAAAATATCCGAGATTTTGTGCAACAATACCATCAACAGTAGATACATAGGGAATATTGAACAGTAAACCTGAAGTTCTGCCACTTTTATTTGGAACATATACACCGATAGGAAGTGTGATGATTGGGACATCTTCGACTACAAAAGAGATATTGTCGAGAAATACTCTATCATCAGTGACTACTTTCATTTTTGATGCACCAAAATAGAAATGTGGATGAGATTGCGTGCATGTTGTATAACAACCATTTTCTATAAAAAGGGTATTGTTAGAACTTTTTTTGACTTTCGATCCATAATAAAATCCACCTTCATCAGCTTTACTTTCTCCATAGGTAATTGTTCCTTTTTTGGTTTCAAGGTTGAAGAGGATTGTTTCTCCAGAGAACTCTTCGCCATCGTCTTCAAATCGAGGATATCCAATCTTTATTCCAAATGAATCTTTTTTCCCTTGAGCTTTAACCATAGACACATTGAAATCGATTTCGATCGACTCCGCATTGAGCTTTTGCTTTTTGATCGAGATCTCAGCATCACCCTTAAGAAGCATTGTTCTCTTTTTGAGTGAAAAAATAGTACTGTCACGCGAGGTATATGTCACGGTTGAATCAAGTCCGGATCTACTTGTTTTGATTTGATTATCAGTCGAATCCTTGGAGGTTTGAGCATGCAAGGTTGACTCAAGCATCAAAAAGATGAAGAGGAATGATGAAATGACTAAAACTGAACGATGGAAAAGATTCATCATGAATGCATTATTCCATGCGTAAAGGTGTGATGGAAGCGGGAAGTTGAAAACGCAATGAGGGTAATAAGCCATTGAGCGTGATTTTTTCTGCTGAAACAGTCATCTGCAAGCCACGAACGGGTGCGCTTAAGGTTACTATTGCAGGCATGGAAATTCCGTCAATAAGTGTATATCCATCATATATCATAGCCAGTTCAATAGTTCCGTCCTGATTTTTCCTTTGATATTCTTTGATAATACCATTTTCTTTGGAGCATAAGATAAACTCCATAGTCTTTCCTGAGATAGATCTCTTATATAATAACTTAGTGGAATCGATAAATGTATCAACCAAGGTGAACGTTAAAGGGTCACCAGGTGGCTCTGCCCTCAGTAGAGATGCATAATCATCAAATGATAAAGGCATGAATGTGACTTCGGACAATTGTTCCTGACTTGGAATTCCTTCGATAGCTCTTCCTTGCAACATGTCATGAAACAAGAAATACTGTTTATCGGCGAATAATCTAGCAACGCTGATTCCGAAAGGTCCAGAAATCTCCATTGATAGAGAATCCCTTCCTCCTATTTTCATACTACATTCAGCAGAATTTGTTTCACCTTGTATTGTGACTGAGAGTCCTGCCTCAAGTTCAACTGACTGTAGTTTTTCCCTGCGCAATAGTGCTTGATCACTTAGAACTGATTCGTAACCACTAGCATAAGTAATTGACAATAAAGATAGATAGAGAATTGCTGTGAACAATGTTTTATCCAAATATTTGCATTGAGTAAGACTTTTCATTAGAAGTGCTTCTAAATTCATGAATAAATATTATGTACACATCAAAATTCGTAGGTTTGATATAGTTATGGAACAATTCTCATTAGAAGTCTGTTTCAACACATATATCTTTTTTAGGAGCCAAGAAAATGGTCTATGTAACTAGGAAAATGCATTTTTCCGCTGCACATCGCTTGTTCAATCCAACCTTTTCACATGAAAAAAACGAACAAATATTTGACAAATGTAATAATCCTCTCGGTCATGGACACAATTATACATTGGAAGTTACAGTAAAAGGCATGCCTGATCCTGAAACAGGTTATGTAATTGACCTAAAAAAACTGCGTGATATCATTGAAGATAATGTTGTTGGCAAGGTAGACCACAAGCACTTGAACTATGATGTAGATTTTCTTCAGGGCATCATTCCCACAGCAGAAAATTTGGCAATTCGATTTTGGATTATTTTGGAGCCAAACATTACGAGTGGCACATTACATTCCATTAAATTATTTGAATCGGATCAAAATTTCGTGGAATATTTTGGTGAGCCCGTGAACATTCCAGTATACAATCAGGAATCCGCCATCAATAGAGAAGTAATGTCATGAAAAAAAATGGTCAACAATCACCCCTCATAAAAGAAACTCTTGAAAAAATGGGAGATCTTGCCGTATCAGATACTTTGATACATGAATTTGTCAAAGATTTTTTTTCTAAAGTAAATGATCAAGGTGCTCAATTATTTGACGCAAATGGTAATATTTCTGTCGGCAGAGAAGAAAGAGACATGATGATCGGTGAACTCACTGAGAAATTTGGTGACATATTCAATATTCTTCGCATCGACCGAAATGATCCAAATAGCATGAATACGCCTCATCGACTAGCCAAAATGTGGGTCAATGAATTATTTGCCGGCAGATTTGAACCTGCTCCAAAAATCACTGTCTTTCCCAATAGGAAACAAGTTGATGAACTGATCATCAGCAGGAATATAACGGTGATGTCTGTGTGTTCACACCATTGGCAACCGATTTCTGGTACATGCGCGATTGGATATATTCCCGGTGATCATGTACTTGGTTTATCCAAGTTTTCACGCATTGTTGATTGGTTTTCAAGAAGAGGTCAGATACAAGAAGAATTAGGCGAGCAGATTGCAGATTTCATTGAAGACATTATCAAGCCCAAAGCGCTTGGCGTTGTGATTGAATCAAAGCATTATTGCATGATTGCCAGAGGTGTAAATGAATCAGAAGACAAGGCATCGATGGTCACATCAGTCATGCGAGGAAGTCTTCGTGATGAATTACCATTGAGAAATGAATTTCTCACATTGATCCGCGGATGAAACAGAAAACAACCATATTCATACCCGGTAATGAATATGAGAATGCATACTGGTCTGAGGGACTGTTAGTTCCGGGCATCGATGAAGCGGGAAGAGGATCACTTGCAGGTCCTGTAGTATCTGCTGCTGTTATATTCCCACCAAATACCACCAATGATATGGGGTATAGAGATTCCAAAGTCCTTTCCGAAGTACAAAGAGAAATTCTTTTTGAAAAGATATATCAGCAAGCACTCTGCATTGGCATAGGTATAATCGATCATGAACAGATTGATCGAGTGAATATTCGAGTTGCCACAAGATTAGCAATGACTAAGGCTTTAGAGGACATCAATCGTTCGAATATTCATGCTTTGATAGATGGTAATTATTTCGAGCATCCAACCATCCCATTCACTACAATCATCAAGGGTGATCATTATTGCTTCTCAATTGCAGCCGCATCGATCATTGCAAAAGTAACTAGGGATAGAATAATGAAGGAAATTGACTCAAAAGTCGGCTCACTTTATTATTTTGCGAAAAACAAAGGTTATGGAACTGCAGAGCATCGAAAAGCACTTCAGATACATGGCCCTTCGGAATATCATCGCAACACATTCCTTGGAAAGATCATTAAGAATGAATAAACATTTCTTCCAAAACATTCATGTCATAAGTCCACTTGAAAATGTTGACATTACTTGCAATCTTCTCATTGATGAAACAGGGCATATATCCTATCCAGATGAATCATTTACACCTTCGGATGATTGTATTGTCATTGATGCTGTAGATTTGATCGCTGCACCAGGATTTGTGGACATGCATGTTCATCTACGCGAGCCAGGTCAAGAGTATAAAGAAACAATCGCCACAGGTACTGCCGCCGCCGCCAATGGAGGTTTTACCGATATTGTCTGCATGCCGAATACACAGCCCGCCATTGATAGCAGGATCACACTTGAGTATATCAAGAATAAAGCTTCTGGGAATATTGTTGATGTGCATATTTGTGCGGCAACCACTATTGGTCGTAATGGAGAGCAATTGACGCCGATGATCGAGCTCATGGATTCCGGAGCCGTGATGTTCTCCGATGATGGTGCATGTATTGAATCCCCTGAAATAATGCGTAGAGCATTCGAATATCTAGCTCCATTTGATGGATTGCTAACGCAGCATTGCGAAGAGCATTCTATGACCAAAGATTTTGTGATGCACGAAGGTAGTATTTCCGCAGAATTCGGTGTGAAAGGATATCCATCAATTGCAGAAGAGTTGATTGTTAATCGTGATATTCAGTTGGCCTTATATTGTGGCAATCGTCGTTATCATGTATCTCATTTGAGCACAAAAGGTAGTGTGCAATTGGTCCGTGAGGCAAAAGCTAGAGGTCAAAGAGTATCATGTGAGGTAACGCCACATCATTTCATGTTTACACATGAAGCAATCAAAGTGCATGGAACACATGCCAAAATGAATCCACCGCTTCGAGAACAAACAGATGTAGATGCCATTCTTCAAGGTTTGGCCGATGGTACGATTGACGCCATTGCTACTGATCATGCTCCACATGCAGAACATGAAAAACATTGTGAGCTGGCGCTGGCTGCAAATGGAATCATTGGATTAGAAACTTGTATTGGTTTGACTATCACACATTTGGTGAAAACAGGAATCATAGATCTATCTCGCATGATTGGTATTCTGTCGATTGGTCCAAGAAATATCCTTCGAATGAATCAGCCAAGTGTGTTGGAAGGAGCAAAAGCTTGTCTTACCATTTTCAATCCTGAAGCAAAATGGATACCTATTCCTGAGAAAAGTCATTCCAAATCTCGGAATAGTCCATTTTTTGGGATTGAATTGGCAGGAAAACCACGATATACGGTCAATAATGGTCAGGTTTTCGAATCAATCCTCTAACTACTTGTAATTGTTATGGTTGCATTGGGTAATCTGATACATGGCAGAACATTTATGAAATTCACCATAGACAAAACCTACAAAGAATATAATTTCTGTTTGGTGAATACTGACATACCATGTAATTTCGTGCCATCTTAGTGTATGCAGCGTCGCTATAGATATAATGAATACAATTTTACAGATCTATTATGAAAAAATTGATTCTCCCTTTCTTGTTCATCATTGCTCTCCCACTTACCTCAATCCTTTCGGGTTGTAATGTGAAAGGGTTTTTTACGAGTTATGATGATGATCCTGTTTATGAATCTCCTGTCACTGAAGTAGTAGCTGGTGCCGAAACCGGCGGTTCTTCTGCTGATGCATCACCTGGAGCAAAAACATTCAAAGAAATTTGTTCGTCTTGCCATCAGTCCAAAGGTCAGGGTGTTCCAGGCACATATCCACCGCTGGCTGGATCAGCTTTGGCACAGAATGCTGATAATTCTAAACCCATCCGCATTGTTCTTCATGGCTTTCAAGGAGCCATTGAGAGAAATGGTAAAACCTATAATGGTGTTATGACTGCATGGGCACAACTTACTGATCAAGAAGTTGCCGAAGTTTTGACTTATGTTCGTTCTAGTTGGGGAAACTCTGCTGGAGCGGTATCTGTTGATGAAGTGAAAACAGTGCGTGATCAAACGGCTAGCAAGGTCGGAGCATATACAGAAGCAGAATTAAACTGATAACAATTATTACTCAACCGTAATTTCGGATATATAACAATGAGTTTTGATTTTTCTAAAGCAATGGAATGGGCGTATAAAGATATGCTTACATTTTTCCCGGAAAATGTCAGCACATTTGGTGGTGAGCTTGACAGCTTATTTGCTATGGTTTACTATGCCTCGGTTGCAATCTTCTTTATTACCTATTCTATTTTGATAGCATTTATCATCATGTATAGGCATCAAGAGGGAAGAAAGGCATATTATTATCACGGTAATAATCTTGCGGAATTTACATGGACATTATTGCCTACATTTTTGTTTGCAGGTATTGGACTTGTGAGTGATGATGCTTGGACCAAATCAAAATATTCACAAAGAGTTCCTAATCCTGATGTAACCATTGATGTTATGGGATTTCAATCAGGTTTCGGATGGCAATTTCGCTACCCTGGCCCTGATGGAGTTTTTGGTAATAAAGTTCGAAATCAAATTAGTAGTGCCAATCCTTTTGGAATAGATTCCAATGATGTGCATGGCAAAGACGATTTGGTGATTATAAGTCCTGGTGGTGCAAGGCCTGTAGAAGCACATTTGCCAATCAATAAGAATGTATTGGTGAACCTATCATCCAATGATGTGCTGCACAGTTTCTTTCTCCCTAATTTCAGGGTCAAGCAAGATGCGGTTCCAGGTCAGTGGATCAAAGTTTGGTTTAATGGAACAAAAGCTGGCAGATATGAAATCGCATGTGCTGAACTTTGCGGTTCAGGTCATTATAATATGCGTGGATTGTTGATAATGGATTCACATCAAGATTATGATGTATGGTTAGATCAGCAGTATAAGCTTCAAAAGCCCGTATTGTCAGCACCTGTATCAGATTCATCCGCAGTTGCTGCTGTGGCTTCTGATACCACTACAACAAAAAATTAATAATTAACGATAAACATTGGTGGTACATATGCAATCGGCAACAGCTCATGCACATGAAACGCTCGGACATGATTCGCATGGTGATCATGCACATCACCATGATGTCTCATTCATCAGAAAATACGTCTTCTCAACCGATCATAAGGTCATTGCGAAGCAGTTTATGCTTGCATCATTGTTTTTCCTCTTTGTAGGTGGTCTTTTTGCATTGCTTATTCGCTGGCAATTAGCATTTCCTGGTGAGGCAATTCCATTGATTGGCAATATTTTGCCTGATACATGGGTATCCGATGGAGCAGTGACGGCGAACTTTTATACGCAGCTCTTGACCTTACATGGCACGGTAATGATTTTCTATGTTATTATTCCACTAGCTGTTGGCATGTTCGGTAACTTCTGTATCCCTCTGATGATTGGTACAGATGATATGGCATTACCTAGACTGAATATGTATTCTTTCTGGCTTGTTCCACCGGCAGGTTTGATAATGTTGACCGGGTTCTTTTTTGACTCCGGCGCTGCAGCTGCGGGCTGGACAGGATATCCACCACTTGGTCCTTCAAGTGGAGCGGGCCAAACCACATGGCTTATTTCTTTGTTTTTGATTGGTTTCTCATCAATCATGGGTGCTACAAATTATATGGCAACCATTTTGAACAAAAGAGCTAAGGGTTTAGAGATGTTCCAAATGCCTCTTACAATTTGGGCATTGTTCATAACTGCGATATTGATAGTACTTGGAACACCTGTACTTGCAGCCGCAATTTCAATGCAATTAGCTGATCAATATTTGCACACATCATTCTTCATGCCTGATAATCTTTTGATTGGTGCACCTGATAATTCTTTGTTGACTGGTTCATTTGTACAAAAAGGAAATGAATTACTCGAGCATAAACAATTGCTTGGTGGTGGTGGACAACCAATTTTGTGGCAACACCTTTTTTGGTTCTATTCTCATCCTGCTGTTTATATCATGATTTTACCAGGAATGGGAATTGTTTCTGATGTATTGGCAACATTTGCACGCAAGCCTCTTTACGGCTATAAAGCAATGATTTTTGCAATCATGGCCATTGGATTCCTTGGATTTATCGTTTGGGGACATCATATGTTCCAATCCGGAATGAATCCATTGCTTGGTACAACATTCATGCTTTCAACAATCGTAATTGCTGTTCCATCTGCAATCAAGATCTTCAATTGGCTCGGTACGATATGGAGAGGAAATATTCGATTTACTTCGGCTAATATGAATGCACTTGCATTTATTGCAACATTCATTATTGGTGGTTTGAGCGGTGTATTTATGGCATCAGCTCCTGTTGATATCTACATCCATGATACATACTTCATTGTTGCACACATCCACTATGTACTTTTTGGTGGTGCATTGTTTGCAATCTTCTCAGGTATCTATTATTGGTTTCCAAAAATGTATGGAAAAATGCTCAATGAAAGCTTGGGTCGCAAGCATTTCTATTGGTCATTCATCTTCTTTAATCTAACCTTTTACCCAATGCATCTTTTGGGTGTTGGTGGACATATGAGAAGAATTTACAATCCATATATCTATGAGTTTTTGCAGCAATATCAGCCATTGAATCAATTCATTACGGTAGCTGCAATCATTCTCGGATTTTCACAGTTCATTCTAATCTTTAATATTCTTTGGTCACTGAAATACGGAAAAAAGGCACCAAGAAATCCATGGCAGGCAAATTCTCTAGAATGGGCAGCTCCGGCGCATCCTGGACATGGAAACTTCGATACTGATATTCAAGTCTATCGTGGTCCATACGAATTTTCTCATCCTGATAGAGAAACTGATTTCTATCCTCAGTGGGAAAAACCAAAAGATGAGCCCCAAGGCGATGAGAAAGCAGTTCCTGAAACGAAAGAGCATTCTCAATCAGCATAAGATTAGATTGACCTGATTACTGTTCACCATTTTGCGGTAGAATCGTGTCATTACAAGATACAGAACATCAGGTAAGTAAGATACAAGCGTACATTGAATTAACGAAACCTGGAATAACTCGCATGATTGTCTTAACGGCAGCTGTGGGTTATTACCTAGCAATCGATATGCATTTTGAAGAATTCTTTTCTTCAGCAAATTTGATTATTCATTTCATGCTAGCTATGACCGGTACTATGTTAACTTCAGCAGGAAGTTGCGTGCTTAATAATGTCATGGAAGTAGATTTTGATAAATCAATGAAGCGTACAGCTAAGAGGGCATTACCTTCAGGAATTATCACACAACAATCTGCTTTGATTTATGGATTGGTTTTATCTGTTATTGGAGCATCAATATTATTCATATGGATTAATAATTTGACTGCAATCCTCTCAGTCATTACCATTGTATCATATGTGTTGTTGTATACGCCATTGAAGAGAAAAACCAAGCTTTCGCTCTATGCAGGAACCTTGCCTGGTGCATTGCCTGCACTCGGAGGTTGGACTGCCTATACAAATTCAATTGATCTTCCGGGATTATTGCTGTTTGCAGTCTTATTGTTTTGGCAGATACCCCATTTTCTAGCATTGGCTTGGATTTACAGAGTTGACTATGAACAAGCCGGATTCAAAATGCATACAGAAGGTGGAGAAAACACAGCAAAGTCAATTGCTTTATTGTCAATAATGTATGCTCTGTTTGGTTCAATTGCGGCATTACTTCTTTGGAAGTATGCTTCACTAGGTTTCGTTTATGGTATAGGAGTGATTGCGCTCTCACTATTTTTCTTTTATGCTTGTCTTGCATTTTTAAAGCATAAAGATGGAAAAAGTGCAAAGTTGCAATTGTATGTTTCCTATGCTTATTTGTCGGGAATATTTTTGTTGGTGTTTGTTAATAAACAACTGTAAACACAATGTCATCTGGATTATCCTTAGCCCATGAGCCGGTCACGAAAGTAGCCCACGGTAAACTTGCCATGTGGATCTTTCTTGCTTCAGAAATTATGTTTTTCACCGGTTTTTTCGGTGCATTCATAGTTCTGAGAAATTCCAATTTGGAACTCTTTTCGCATTCGGCTGCGGAATTAACAAAAGGGTATGCACTGCTCAATACATTTATCCTTATAGGTTCATCATTGACAATGGCATTGTCTGTTCTGAATTTAGAGAAGGGCAATATTGGGAAATTCAAACTATTCCTTGGATTAACAATACTTTGTGGTTTTGGATTCATTATTGTAAAAACAATAGAGTATACCACAAAGTTTAGTCATCATATTTTTCCTTGGACAAATGTATTTTTCTCTTTTTATTTCTTGATGACAGGGTTTCATGCGATACACGTGATCGCCGGTATGATACCAATGACTTTCATGTTCATCAAAGCATTTACAAAGAAAGGGTATAATCATCCTGTAAAAGTAGAAACATTGGGTCTATACTGGCACTTTGTCGATTTAGTATGGATTTTCCTTTTCCCTGTACTCTATCTTATTTTCCCGGCGCATTAAGGAGCCTGAACTATGAGTGGACATCATCCAGATTCTAAAACAATGTTTGATTCTTATATCAAAATTGCTACCGCTTTGTTTGCTTTGACAGTACTTACTTGGGTTGCGGCTCTTGATTGGGTACCTAAGAGCTGGGGCGAGGCAGGTAATACATTACACATAGCGATTGGTCTTTTGATAGCCATTGTTAAAGCCTTTATGGTTTTCTATGTATTCATGCATTTGCAGTTTGACAATAAGTTTATCCGAGCATTTGTTTTCGCTCCTATTTTCTTGTTTTTTGTTCTAACATTCGCTCTCAATGTGTTAGGACCTTGATATGTTCAAGAATTACTCAAAGCCATTATTTGTGGTTTTGATAATGATATCATGTGTTTTTAATGCATGTGTTGATTCGCAAGAGCAGCCAAAAGATATACAGTCGACACTTAGTGAATTGAGAGTTTATGGTATAACACCTGATTTCTCAGGTATTACCGATACACAAACTGAGTTGACTTCTAAGGATTTACAAGGTAAGATGTGGCTGGTGAGTTTCTTTTTTGCTTCATGCGGTGATATTTGCCCCAAGATGAATGCAGTAAAAAGCAATATCATAGCCAATCATAAAAGTGATTCTTTGCGTTTTTTGTCAGTTACAGTTGATCCAGAAACCGATACACCCGAGTTTTTGAGTAAACGACGAAAGGAAATGAAGTTCTTAGACAATCGATGGTTATTTCTTCGAATGAAGAATGATTCAATACTGAAACATTTTATGAATGGATTATTGGTGGGTTATTCTGAGAATCCAGAAAACCATTCGGCACGAATCATACTTATTGATTCAAAATCTCAGATCCGAGGATACTTTGATGCCTTGGATACAAAGCATGTTGATTCATTGGAATCCATATTGCGGAAATTGAAATGAAACATAGAATATTTCTCATATTGTTCCTTTGCTTTTCAATTATACAACAAGCAATAGCTTGTCCTAATTGTAAAGATGCATATACACCAGGTAGTGCAGGTGCAAGTGTTGGTGAAAGTTATTCTTGGAGCGTACTTTTCATGCTCGTCGTCCCGATTGCAACAGTTGCCTTGATATCTATGCGCATTGTGTACTCGGCTAAAAAATCGAAATAATGATTTGTGAATATATCTCTCTTTGTGAGTTTTTTCAATGTTCAACAAAGTTACTGACAAGAAAATAAAAGGTATAGCACTTGGAGGGCTTGGCACTGTCCTCACGCTTGCTTTGATTCTGATTTTTGGACAGAACAATAAAGTGACCGATGTCGGTTATCGTCCTGTTCAACCAATTCCATTTTCACATAAGCTTCATGCTAGTGAAGATGCCATCTCTCACAATGGCGTGCAGATGAAAGGATTGGGTATTAAGTGCATGTATTGTCATGCACAAGCTGAGATATCAGCACATTCTCCAGTTCCTACGACTAGCACTTGTATGAATTGCCATGTTCTACCTATGCAATTAGAAAATGAGCGTGGTAATGCGGGCCCTTTGGAACTCATTCGAACTGCATATGAGAAGGATCAGCCGATTGAGTGGGTGAGAGTTCACAAAGTACCAGATTATGTGCATTTCAATCACAGCCGGCATATTCGTGCTCAGATTGACTGTAAATCATGTCATGGTTCGGTTGAGACAATGGGAGTTATTTCTCAAATCAAACCCCTTTCAATGGGTTGGTGTTTGGATTGCCACAGAAATCCTGAGCAATTCATTGTTCCTGCTCGTCCTATCTCCGGAATCTATAGTTATGATTATCAGAATAGATCTTCCATTGATAAGTTTATCGGTGTAAAGGCAAATTCTTATGATCCAAATGCAAAAGCAACATTGGCTGAGATGAAAAATATTGTAAGTCCTCACTATGGTATGGTAGAGACTGCAAAACTTCCAAAGCCCGAGGTTGCAGGAATGCTTGTTCCGAAACATGCTCAATATGGACCTGAGAATTGTTCCTCATGTCACCATTGATAAATCAAGTATTAAACAATCAATAATAGAAGCAATTAGCAATGCCAAACCGAGACGATTCACAGTACTTTCGCCATTATGGCGAAATCGACAATCCAACAGTAGATATGAATGGTCAGGAATTTAGTGGTGATTCAGGGTCAACATTGTTCGATACCGGAGTTAATCGCCGCACATTCATGACTGTGTTATCGGCATCTATGGCCATGGCTGCCGCAAGTTGTCGCAGACCTGAACATAAACTTGTCGCCGCCACAACTCCCACTGAATATCAGATCCCCGGTTTACCGAATTATTATACTTCGGTGTATCAACATAAGAATGCGGCAATTGGCCTTGTCATTAAAGCGCGCGAGGGAAGACCCATCAAAGTTGATGGAAACCCCAAACATTCTGCATCTCTCGGGAAAAGCTCTGCTTTCATGCAAGGAACTTTGCTTTCATTATATGATCCCGATCGTATTCGTCGCCCCAGAGTCAATGGTGGTGATTCGAGTATCAATAATGCAGCAAATACAATTGCACAAGCAATCCAAAAGACTCTATCGGCAGGGAAGAAAGCGGTCATCATCATTGATGAACATTGTTCACCAGGATATGTTGCATTGTGCAATCAATTGACAGCTGTAATACCTGGTGTTTCGATTGTCACGATGCCTTCCATTATTTCTAATGCACCCATTGCAAATTCAGCAGTGTTTGGAATCAATGCAGAAATTATTCCTGATTTGTCAAAAGCTGATGTGATAGTATCTGTTGACAATGATTTTCTCGGCACAGACAAACACACTGTCTATTATACCGCATCATTCTCTTCCAATAGAAAGCCTACGACTGAATCTCCATCAATGAATGCCCTTATTTCCATTGAGGCTGGATTTAGTTTGACAGGTGCGAATGCAGATCATCGATTTGCGATTCAACCTTCCGAATTTGAGTCGTTTTTGTCTGGACTTCTATCTGAGGTGTATTTTGCAAAAGGATTGTCACTTCCAGCAGGTATCAGTGCCGGTATTGCAAATGATGCAGTGAAGAAGGTGTCATCTAAATTATTGTTATCCAAAACTGGTTTTGTGATGGTTGGCAATCATTTAAGTGCAAAAGCAATTGCATATGGCCAATTAATCAATCAAGCACTCGGTTCTGTTGGTGAAGGCAAACCATTAAATCTTGCTCATAGATTGTATAATAGTGGTGGTGTGAGTTCTGCTTTGTCTGCATTGAGAACTTCATTGAAAAACAAAGAGGTTGGTACAGTTATTTACGCAGAAACCAATCCTGAATATTGCGCTGACTCCGAACTGAAGAAATTGCTTGCAGAACAAGTTGAATTTTCAGCTTCACTTGCATTCAGTGAACATGAAACATCGCAGACACTTTGTACCGTATCTGTACCGACAACGCATTATCTTGAAGCATGGGGAGATGCCATTAACTTTGATGGCACATATTCCATTCAGCAACCAATCATTTCGCCTCTCAATCAAGGATCAATGAGTATTCAAGATTTCTTGATTTTGACCGCTAATTTCATTAGTGCATCAAATTTTGTTGATACTCCAACTTTCTATGATTTCATCAGAAAAAATCAATCTGATTTTGCTTCAAAGTCAGTTTGGGAACAATTATTGAGAGATGGTGTACATGCAAGAACCACTTCATATGAAGCTGGTATTGCAAGTGGTCTTTCATCATTGCCTGCAAGTCCAACCATTTCTGGTGGCTTGACCGTAGTTCTCACTCCATCATATGCAATACTTGATGGAAGTCAGGCAAATAATTCATGGTTACAAGAATTACCTGATCCGATTACGAAAGCAACATGGGGAAATGTTGCAATGATGAATAAACAGACTGCAGAATCATTGAATGCGGTTCAAGGTGAAGTACTCAGATTTTCAACTACACAAGGTAGTATTGAATTACCGGTGTTCATTCAACCAGGAATGAGCAATAATGTTGTTTCCATTGCATTGGGTTATGGAAGAACAGCAGGTGGTAAAGTGCTTGAAGGTGTAGGAGCAAATGCATATACATTGCTTTCAGCAAATGGTGGATTATTTGTTTCTGCAAAGGCAGAGAAAGTTGGCAGAACAGAACAAATTGCCACTACACAGGGTCATCATGCGATTGAGCGTTTTGATAAGCCGAGTCCATTCGACAATGATTGGAAAGAGAGAACAAAAGATATACTAGGTGTTCAAGAAGGTTATATCACCCTTGCTTCTCTTGCAGCAGCGAAGGGAGGTTCACATGAAGAGCATGGTCATGATGCACATCATATCTCAGATACCCTAAGTATTGTTGATGGTTTTCATTATAGCGGTCATCGTTGGGCAATGGCAATCGATCTTAGCGCATGTACCGGTTGTTCCGCATGTGTGGTTGCTTGTCAAGCTGAAAATAATATTCCTACAGTTGGTAAAAAGTATGTTGCCAATAGCCGTGAAATGCACTGGATCAGAATTGATCGTTACTATCGCGAAGATGCATCAGGCAATGTGACTACAGTATTCCAACCGATGCTTTGTCAGCACTGCGAAAATGCACCATGCGAAAATGTTTGTCCGGTTGCTGCAACCACTCATAGCCCTGAAGGTTTGAATGAGATGACTTATAATCGTTGTGTGGGTACAAGATATTGCATGAACAATTGCCCATACAAAGTGCGTCGTTTCAACTTCCTCAATTGGCACAAGGATAAAAAGACACCTCTTGATATGGCATTCAATCCGGATGTTACCGTTCGTATGCGCGGTGTTATGGAAAAATGTACATTCTGTGTTCAACGTTTGAATGAAGCCAAGATGCATGCAAAAGATCAAGGTGATTCAAGAGTTCAAGATGGTGATGTTGTTACTGCATGCCAACAAGCATGTCCTGCCGGAGCAATACTCTTCGGAAATGTTAATGATCCAAAGAGTGCAGTTGCGAAATCGGCAACAATCAATAGAGGTAATCATACTCAAGAGTATAAAGAAAAGAATGGTGCTTTTAAAGTGCTCAGCGAACTCAATGTGCGTCCTTCAGTTACTTACCTTGTAAAAGTTCGCAATACAGATGAATTACCGAAAGTATAATTACCGAAAGTATAACACAAGAATACAATACGCAGGAAATCAGTATGTCGGTTGAAACTGTCACAAAGACGGCACCAAGAAATGTAGTGGATCATTTGGATGCCTCTGCATATCATGGCAATCCGTATCCCGTAGAAGAACCAATGCGTGAGCCGCTTGTTCTTGGCAATCCGTCACTTCATGATGTCACTGCCAAGATTGCAGGCATTATTGAAGGAAAAACTAATCTCAAATACTGGATTGCAGTATTGATTTGTGCATCAGTTGCCGGAGCTGGTTTTGGCGCAATTGGTGAAACAGTCGTCACTGGGATTGGAGTTTGGGGTTCGAATAATACGATTGGTTGGGCATGGGACATTACAAACTTTGTGTTTTGGATCGGAATCGGTCATGCCGGTACATTGATCTCGGCGATTTTGTATCTGTTCCGTCAAAAATGGCGTACTGCCATCAACCGTTCCGCCGAAGCGATGACAATTTTTGCAGTATTATGTGCCGGTATTTTTCCGGTCATTCACACAGGTCGTCCTTGGCTTGCATACTGGCTAACTCCATATCCAAACCAAATGCAAATGTGGGTGAATTTCCGTTCACCACTCGTATGGGATGTGTTCGCGGTGTCAACATATTTGACAGTTTCCGCCTTGTTCTGGTTCATGGGTTTGGTTCCTGACTTTGCAACAGTGAGAAATTTTGTAAAAGGGAAGATAACAAAGAGTTTGTACACATTCTTCAGTTTGGGCTGGACAGGCTCAATGCGCAATTGGCATCATTATGAAATTGCATATATGATTCTTGCGGGACTTTCAACTCCGCTTGTGATTTCAGTACATACAATCGTTTCGATGGACTTTGCGACTTCCGTACTTCCAGGATGGCATACAACGATTTTTCCTCCATACTTTGTTGCTGGTGCGATTTTCTCTGGATTTGCAATGGTTATGACATTGCTTGTTATTGCCCGTGAAATCCTTGGATTGAAAGAATTCATTACACTCAAGCATCTCGAGAATATGAACAAAATCATTCTTGCAACGGGAATGATGGTTGGTTATGCATATTCAATGGAGTTCTTCATTGCTTGGTATTCCGGTAATGAATATGAAAGAACTGTATTTATTAATCGTGCATTTGGTGAATATTGGTGGGCATATTGGTCAATGGTTTCTTGCAATGTGCTTTCACCACAAGTTTACTGGTTCAAGAAAGCAAGAAGAAGTATTCCATTGATGTTTGTGATTTCAATCTTTGTGAATATCGGCATGTGGTTTGAGCGATTCACAATTATTTCTACTTCTCTTCATCATGACTTCTTACCATCTAGCTGGAGTTATTATACTCCGACAATGGTAGAAGTTAAAATCTTCGTTGGAACGATCGGTTTGTTCCTCACATTATTCCTTCTCTTTTCGAAGTATTTGCCAGTTATCGCAATTTCAGAGATCAAAGGTGTTATGCCTGGATCCCAGCCAACTCATCATGGTGATGAGCATCATTAATCTTCGTCCATTAGAATGTCAGAGATCATACAATGAGTGATAAGAAAACAGTAGCAGTTCTAGGTAATTTTACTGATCCAAACAAGATCATGGAAGCTGCAGCACAAGTACATCAAAGTGGATATACGGATTTTGATATCTATACTCCATATCCAGTTCATGGACTTGATAAAGCAATGGGTATCAAAAGAACCATTTTACCATATATCTCATTTGGTGGCGGATTATTTGGTTTGTCCAATGCAATCTTCCTCATCTGGTGGACAGGTTCGGTTGACTATAAATTGAATATTGGTGGTAAACCATTGTTTGCTTTTCAATTTAGTATTCCTGTGATGTTTGAATTGACAGTATTGCTCACTGGACTTGCAACTTTTTTTGGATTATGGTTCCTTTGTGGACTCCCAAAATGGCATTCTGACCTTCAAGATGATGAAGGTTTCCAAAGAGCTGTTGATGATACATTTGTACTCAGCATTTTTTCTTCCGATAAGCGTTTTTCGCTTGAAACCACAGAACGATTTATGAATGAAATCGGCGCAGACAATGTTCGCCGTATTGAAGCTTAAGAGGATCTAAAATCAATGGAACAACAAACAAATACACGCGGATTTGGATTCTATCTCAAGGTTGTCATCGGACTTGCTGCTGCAGGCTTCGTAGTTGGCGTTCTGAGTGGTTCAATAACGTGGTTCTCTGAAGATACCCCAATCATGATCATCAATGACATGGATGATCAATTTAAAGTAAAACCACAAGTTGGTTCTACATTCTATACAGATCGTAAAAGTGGCAGAGAGCCATTGCCGAATACAGTACCGATCGAAGGTTCTTCTTATCCACTAGATAAGCCTGATTTTGACAAAGCTGATTCTCTTATTGGTGCCAATCCATTGGAACTGAGCACTTCCGAGAAGAGACAATTCATTTTGTCAAGAGGGAAGAATAGATATGAGGCCTTCTGTACTCCATGCCATAATTATGATGGCCAAGGTAATGGTACAGTTGTGGCTCGTGGTTTCCAGAATCCACCGAATCTCCGCGATGAAGTAACGAAAGCAAAAACGGATGCTCATCTGTTCCATATCATATCGGCAGGTCAGAATATCATGAATGGATATGCTGATAAGATTAAGCCAAATGATCGTTGGAGCATTGTTCACTATGTCCGAGAAATGCAAAAACTCGGTGTGAAATAATCAATTGAACTTTAGAAGAATATAAGCCCATAGAGGAATTATGAACCCCGTCAATCTTAGTGGTAGTGCATTTCAAGGTAATGTGAACAAAGCAGCAATGTTTTGTATCGGCACCGGAGTTATTCTGGCAATCGCAGGAATGGCTCTCAATCAATCAGCTATTATACCTGCATATCTCGTGGGTGCAATGTATGTGGTTGGGATCAGCGTGACAGCACTGTTTTTCTCTGCTTTGCAATTTCTCGTGCGAGCTGGTTGGAGTGCATCATTGCGTAGAATCCCTGAAATGATGGGATGGTTCGCACAGTTCTCAATCGTTATTTTACTTCCAATCTTACTCTTTAGAAATACCTTTTTTCATGGCATTGAAGATATCCCCTCAAAAGCTCCCTATACAAATACACCGTTTTTCATTGTACGGGTGATTGGATACTGCTTGTTCTGGTTTTGGATGCATCGTTATATTGTTGGTAATTCCATTAAACAAGATGATGCGTCTGATTATGCACCAACCGTGAAAAATTATAAAAGAAGCGCTCTTTTTGTTCTGGGATATGCTTTAACAATCACATTTGCTGCATTCGATTTGATGATGGCTCTGGAACCGCATTGGTTCAGTACCATTTTTGGTCTCTATTATTTTGCAGGTAACTTCGTTGCAACTCTTTCTGTGCTTGCTCTTTTAGTGATGTCAGTCATGAATACAGGTGAACTCAAAGGTTTCATCAATAAAGAGCATATGCACGATCTTGGCAAATTGATGTTTGCATTCACGATTTTCTGGACCTATATTCATTTCTCACAGTACTTCTTGATTTGGTATAGTAATCTCCCGGAAGAAACATTCTATTATATTGATAGAACAAAAGATGGCTGGGAAATCATGGGATGGTCATCGCTCGTATTGCATTTCATCGTTCCTTTTGCATTGTTGCTTCGTCAAGATGTAAAACGCAATCAATTAGTAATGAAAGCAGCGGCATGTATTTTATTATTCGCTCATTTTATTGATCTTTCTTGGATTATCATTCCCGGTTATAGACATCATGGCATTCCTCATTTTGATGTGTTTGCACTCATTGCAGCCGGTGGTATGGTATTACTATTTATGGGAATTCTCTTATTCTTTACTGCCAAACGCATGAATGCAGTAAGTGGGGTTGCTCATAATGATCCATATATACGCGAATCAGTAGAGTACTATTCTTAATATCAGATAATATTCCAAAGTAAGGTGTACCATTTGGTGCACCTTTTTTTTTCTTATGACACAATTATTAAGTATCTGCATAATCCTACTTCTGACAGTTTCATCATGTTCGAATGATATTGTTCAGCCTGCTGACTGTGAATTAAATATTCCTCGTCAGTTAGATTTGCTAGTTCTTTGTGAAGGTGTATATGGGTTTGACAATGCAAGTTTATGGGGAATAGGGAAGAGTGAATCAGCTGATGTGTTTTCATGTAAGAATGGAAGGAAGCTAGGTGATACGGCTAATGATCTCATCAAGATTTCTGATTCTTTGAATATCATCATTGTATCCACAAGCAATGAAATCATCAAAATTTCTAATCAAGGAAACATTGTTTCATCGTATCAGGTAAAGAGTCCGGGACATTTTCTTAAGAAGGCCTGTAGTATCAATGATTCATTAATCGCAATAACAGATCTTTATGCGGATAAGGTATATATATTTAATCATGTTGCAATGAGCTTGGATTCATTGAATGGTACAAATCTTTGTGCACCCGATGGTATTGCTTATGGTGAAGGTTATTTGGTTATTGCCAATTCAGGTTATGGAGTTTTTCGCAAAGATGAATTGAATGCCGGCACAATTACTATCTATGATGTGAATACTAAAAGTAGTCGTTTGGTAAAGACCGGTGTCAATCCTCAGAGTGTAACCTATGATCAATCTGCCAAACGATGGATGATACAATATGCTCATCTAACAACGATGCCTGATTCGACAGGTGGTTTAGTGGTTTTGAATCAAGCATTCACCGAATTATACCATTTGCGCGGTCAGTATATGGGCATGCAAGTCAGAAAGCAAGAATATCTCTATGCACTTTGCGGAAAATCAATTATCCGTATCAATGATTCAGGAAGCGTCCTTGACACAGTATTTGTGAATGATACGCGAAATCAATGGTATAGAATTGGGTTCATTCAAAACAGACTCTATATTTGCAATGCTAGAAACTACACATTACCGGGATCAGTATTATTACTGAATGATCAATCAACTGTGATTGAACGAGAGATATCAGTTGGTATTAATCCCTCTGTGGTTATTGGTGTTGATTAAATACGATTTGCATGAAATCAGTAGTTGTTACAGTATGTATACTGCAAGATAAATCAAGTAAATTGCGATAAATACCATGTAAAAATATATGATAAAATATGCAATATAATTTGCATTATGTAAAGTAAGGTATAATTGGAATAATCCCCCGTGAGTGCATTAAATCTACATAGTATGTCTTTATCGATACTCAATGAGTATTTTGGATATGATGTATTTCG
>CANLII010000001.1 GCA_947491315.1 Ignavibacteria bacterium | reverse complement strand
GAGAGTGATGTATTTCACCTTTGTCAATGGAAGTTTTTGTTACCAATGACAAAGAGAAAATTCCTAATCCGATTCCACATACTATCAATGATATGAGAATCGGCATTCCATAATGAGAAAGTAGGCGTAATATGGGTAAGCGATTGAGCATGAATCTTCATTAAGAAGCATTATGTGATTGGACTATTTGGAGTAGTTGTGAGATATCTTCTAATATATAATCAGCTTTAACATCTTGATTGCCAAATGAATCACCATATTGAGCAAAAGCTGTATGCATGCCGACATTCTTTGCACCGACCATGTCTCTTTCCACCCAATCACCAACCATAATTGCATGTTCTGGTGCAATGTCGAGTTTTCTTAAAGCTTTTTGAAATGGTATTGGACTAGGCTTTCTCTCACCCGTATCGTCATATGTAACAACTGCATCAAAAGTATGATGATAATTGATATGACATAATCTGAGCCAAGCTTCTCTTGCGGGTGCATCTGAAACAACACCAAGTTTGATATTTGATTTTACAAGCGACATTAAGGTTGCCGTAACATGAGGATAAGGCTTCAAAGCTGCTTCTCTTGCTCTTCTATACGCAATGATGCCCGCTGATAAAATGCGATAATCTAGATATCCTAATTGTTGAGTGAGTAACTCATCAAACACTTTTTGATACTCTATTCCTTGTGCATCATAAATAGTCTTGATATGTCCTTGCAATTGATTCATGGTCAAATTTAATCCTGCATCAATCATTGCATTTATTGCCGCATCAATCGCCTGATGTTTCATAGCCATGAAATCTACAAGTGTATTGTCCAAATCGAATATCACTGCTTTAATCATATATTTCTCAAGAAAGTTATTATCGATATTCAGTAAATTAAGTGACTATGATTTCTCGAAATATTGGCCTAAAATTACATAATTGACCACAACTACTTGGCATAAGAGGATAGAATTATGGTCTTGACCACTGCTATACAAGCATTGTCGCATATCACATCAAATTCACGAGTATTCATTCATAGCGTGGCAGCGGCCCCGCAGTCATTGATCGAAGCAATGATGCATTATTCAAATGCATTACGAAATGTTGAAATTATCCAACTTCATACAGAAGGGCCGGCACCATATGCTGAACCAGGAATGGAGCAATCATTCAAGGTGAATGCTTTTTTTGTGGGGTCAAATATACGAGAAGCCGTAAATGCTGGAAGAGCTGAATATATGCCAATTTTCCTGAGTGAAGTTCCGATGCTGTTTCGTCGTGGTTTAATGCCTGTTGATTGTGCATTGATCCAAGTTTCGCCTCCTGATGCACATGGATTCTGTTCTTTGGGTATCTCAGTTGATATTGCCAAAGCGGTTCTAGAACATTCTACAACAATAATAGCCCAAATCAATGAGCATATGCCAAGAACTCATGGGGATGGGTTTATTCATATTGACAATATAGACTATGGAGTGATTCATAATCAAGCTTTGCCTGAATATCATGGCCCACCTCTCACAGAAGTTCATTCCAAAATCGGGAATCATGTTGCTTCTCTCATTGAAGATGGAGCAACATTGCAAATGGGCATAGGAGCAATACCTGATGCTGTTTTAAGTTCACTGTCCAATCATAAACATCTGGGAATTCATACAGAAATGTTTTCTGATGGCTTAATCCCACTTATTGAAAAAGGTGTGATCGATGGTTCAATGAAGAAAGTACATCCGGGGAAGATTGTGACCGGATTCGTGATGGGTTCAAAGACACTCTATGATTTTGTGGATGATAATCCTGCAATCGTATTCCTTGATATAGCATATATTAATGATACAAATGTCATTCGTAGAAATCCGAAAGTAACAGCTATTAATAGTGCAATTGAAATAGATTTAACAGGACAAATCTGTGCTGATTCCATCGGTACATCTATCTATTCGGGAGTTGGAGGTCAAATGGATTTCATGAGAGGTGCATCACTTTCACATGGAGGAAAACCCATCATAGCTCTTCCTTCAGTCACTGGTTCAGGTGAAAGCAAAATTGTAAGCATATTGAAACCGGGTGCTGGTGTTGTTACAACAAGAGCTCATGCACATTATATTGTCACTGAATATGGAATAGCTAATATGTTTGGAAAAAACATAAAACAACGATGCAAGGCCCTTATTGATATAGCACATCCTGATCATAGAGAGCAATTGGAAAGAGATGCCAAGAAATTATGAGTGTAATCTTGCATATGCCTTTTTAATCAATCCATTGATAATTTCCTGTTGTAATATCAATTGTGTTTGTGTTCCCTTGCAAAGGATGAATTCACCATTATTGGCAGTGGATTCTATCTCACATACCAGTATTCTACCATCAAAAGAGACTATTCTTGCATTGATCTCTATTTCTTCTCCAAGAGCTGCCATTCCCGTATGTTTAAGATTGATGCCGCCTCCTATGGCTTGATCACCGGTATCAAAGAATGGTTCTATGACTTTTCTTGCTGCCAATTCGGCATAATAGACCATTGTCACAGTTGAGCAGACAGGATGTATCTCTGTTCCGTCCAAGGTGGCAGTCATATCAGATTGTACTGTAAATGCTAGGGAATATTCTTGTCCGATGATATCCTTCTTCATGGAATGGACTCCATAATTGAGTATTTTTGCGTCGTAATTATCTAGATAAACTATGAAAATCTCATTTCATACATTGGGTTGTAAACTCAATTATTCAGAAACTTCTCAACTCAGAGATCAATATGAAAAATTGGGTCATGAAATCGTTCCATTCGGTGATCGTACTGATGCAGTTATTATAAATACTTGCACGGTGACAGAAAATGCCGATACGGAATGTCGTAAAATCATTCGCAAAATACAGCAAAAATCGCCGAATGCATTCATTGGGGTGACAGGTTGCTATGCACAATTGAAATCCGAAGAAATATCATCGATTCCCGGAGTTGATGCAGTTATTGGAACAGCTGATAAATTAAAAATAGATCAATTGATCACAGATTATTCAAAAAGGGAGACACCAGAGCTTTTTGTTCAATCCATCGATAATGCTGAATTTGCATTTTCACAGTCAGCAGATGAAGATGCCAGAACTAGAGCATTTTTGAAGTTACAGGATGGTTGTGATTATAGTTGTACTTTTTGCACCATTCCCATGGCAAGAGGAAAAAGCAGAAGCATGGATTTGAATGATATTCCAGATAGAATCAAGCGATTAGAGGAACAAGGGTATCATGAAATCATTCTTTCTGGAATAAATCTCGGAGACTATCATCATGATGATCATACATTTTATGATGTTTTGTCATTGATAGAAGATTTAGAAACCAAATCTCGGTTTAGAATCGGCTCTGTAGAACCAAATCTTGTTTCAAATCAGATTATTCAACTTATCACAAGTTCAAAAAAGATCGTACCACATCTTCACATACCTCTTCAAAGTGGATCGCCATCAGTATTGAGAAGAATGAAAAGAAGATATAAAGCATCAGCATATCGAGAAACTTTACTCACATATAAACAATTGCTTCCTCATGCCTGTATAGGTGCTGATGTTATCGTTGGTTTTCCCGGTGAAACAGATGCAGAATTTGAGGAAACATTTTCATTTATTGAATCACTTCCCTTTTCATATTTGCATGTTTTTACCTATTCGGAAAGAGATAATACTCCCGCCTCCGAATATCCTGATGCAGTTCCAATGCGAATCAGAAAATTGCGTAATGCTAGATTGAGATCGCTCTCAGAACACAAAAGACTTGAGTTCTATACTTCTGAGATCGGAAAAGAATATATCGTCATACCCGAATCTTATGATCCTGAAACAGGACTTTGGAAAGGATGGACCGATAATTATATTCGTTGTCAGTTCTCAGCAGATCAGCATATTGAACTTCAACCGTATCGCATAACATTGCTTTCTATAGATCATAAGAATGGCCTAGTAAATAGTTCTTTGATTGACATCCCTATAGTCAATCAACTATATTTCCCTCTTTCTGTCATGTGAACTGCATTATGTCTAATCGCATCATCCATGTCTTAAAAGTCGAATATGATGGAACGAATTATTCGGGATGGCAAAGACAAACCAATGGTAACAGTGTTCAACAGTCAATTGAAGAAGCACTCAAAAAATTAACTGGACATGAGATTCATGTATTAGGTTCTGGTAGAACTGATGCAGGGGTTCATGCTCGAGGACAGATTGCACATTTCAAAACACCTATTGAAATGTTCTCTGTACCAGAAGATAAGATCATTCGAGCAATCAATAGTAGACTGCCAAAAGACATTCGCATACTTGGCCATTGCATACCAAAAGGTGATTTTCATTGTACCCGAGATGCTATTTACCGCGAATATTCCTATACAATGACATGCATTGAGCATGTGTTCAATAGATATTTTTCTACGTATTATCCCTATCCATTGGATGAGGAAAAACTACTTGCTTCCGGAGATTTGTTTATTGGCGAACATGATTTTACTTCTTTTTCAAAGCATAATCCTTCCACTATTTCATATATATGCAATGTTGCATTATGTGAATGGAAATATACCGACTCAGGTGAATTCATCTTGCATATAGGAGCCAATAGATTCGTATATGCCATGGTCCGCTCATTGGTTGGTGCGATGATGGAGTATGCTCGAGGTTCAATGACGAAAGAAGATATAATTCACCTTTTGAATGTACCTCAGAGAAATCCAAACATAAAAAGAGCTCCTGTTGCTGAACCTCAAGGACTTGTTTTGGAACAAGTGAAATATCCAGAACAATATGGAATCCGATTATAATGATACAAGATTCCCGACATGTAGAATTCATGAATCTTGCTATGGATCAAGCAAAGATCGCATATGCACTCGGTGAAGTTCCAATTGGTGCAGTCATAGTGAAGGATGATGAAGTCATAGCATATTCATATAATCAGACAGAATATCTTCAAAATCCGATTGGACATGCAGAATTATTGGTGATTGAATCTGCATCAAAAAAACTACATACAAGAAGATTGTTAGACTGTACTTTATATGTTACACTAGAACCCTGTTCCATGTGTGCTGGTGCAATTATTCTCTCGCGAATTCCAATCGTCTATTTTGCCAGCATGGATTCAAAAGCAGGCGCTGTTCTTTCATTATATGAACTACTGAATGACAAACGATTGAATCATCAATGCGAAGTTCATCAAGGTATCATGGCAAAAGAATCTTCGGAACTATTGTCTTCATTTTTTAGAGATTTGAGGGAAGGTAGGATTCAAAAGACAAAAGAATTAGGAAATAATAGTGAAACATGAAGAAAGACAATATGATCCCGGATTATATCTCATTCCAACTCCCATCGGAAACTTGGAGGATATGACCCTTCGTGCATTGAGATTATTGTCGGTTTCAGAAATCATTGCTTGTGAGGACACTCGAGTAACAGGACAATTATTAAAGCAATATTCCATAATTCCACAAAAACTTCATTCATGTCGAGAGCACAATGAAAAATCCATAAGTGAATTTCTTTGTAATGAAGTAAAAAAAGGTAAGAGAGTTTGTTATGTCTCAGATGCAGGAACTCCCGGCATATCAGATCCCGGCATGATTCTCATTCAAACGGCAATTACAATGGGAACTCCTTATCATGTCTTGCCCGGAGCAACAGCATTGATTCCCGCTCTCGTACAAAGTGGTTTTTCAACTGATGATTGGTGTTTTGTTGGTTTTCCTCCTCATAAGAAAGGAAGAGATTCCTTTATCAATGCTTTAAGTGATAGAAAGAATGTTGTGATACTTTATGAGAGTCCATATCGGATATTGGATCTATTCAACTCATTACAATCCTCTCAAACATTGAATGCAAGACAGTATTATGTGGTGAGAGAATTGACCAAGAAATTTGAACAATCGTTCAGAGGTAATCCTACTGAGATACTTCAATTGTTGACAGAACAGAATATAAAAGGTGAATTTGTGATTGTGATAGATAAGGAGAACATATAATGTTCATCACATTTGAAGGAATTGATGGCAGTGGCAAATCTACACAGATCCAGTTATTGAAAGACATGTTGGAAAAACGTAATCATGTGGTGACTCTACTTCGTGAACCAGGTGGAAACATTCTTTCTGAACAGATTAGACAATTATTATTGGATTCTAAAGAACAAGTAGATCCACGATGCGAATTACTGCTGTTCACAGCGGCAAGGGCTCAATTGGTAAGTAGTGTCATCAGACCTGCTTTGGAAGCAGGATATATTGTAATCTGTGATAGATATATTGATTCTTCCGTAGCATATCAGGGATATGGTCGAGGACTTTCTATTGAGTCTATTGAATCTATTAATGATTTTGCAACAGCTGGACTAGTACCTGATATTACCTTTATTTTTGACTTATCAGTTGATGATGCAGCCAAAAGAGCAGGATTTAGATCAAATGACAATCAAACCAAAGCAGATAGAATGGAAAGATCGGGTGATGCATTTTTCGAAAGAACAAAACAAGGGTATCTAGAAATAGCGAAGAAGTCTGATAGAAATATATTTATCATCAATGCAAATGATGCCATGAATGACATTCGCGAACAAGTTGAATCAATCGTTGAACGCTACTTGTAACATATAATTACCCTTTAGTTTCTGTAAAATCATAAAGAGCTACCTTTAATCTCATGGAAGTTTGTTGAGGATAATATTCCTCATATCCGGGCTGTGCTTCTATCACTTCTACATCTGCCCAACATGATGCAGGTTTGTACTCGGTAATGATAGCTGAGAATAATTCTTTCCCTTCTCTCGAAACTGTATAAGAATTGCCTTGAATAGGCATAGTGGATCTATCTGGAGATTCATGATGATGTTTCATTTTATTTCTCGACCAATGTATGTAAAGCGTTTATGAAATAGTGAGCTATATGATCACGAATAATGACATGATGCATATTTCTTGATTCAAATGTTTTGACAATGATTTTTTCATTCATTGATAATTCTGATGCCAATGTATATATCTTTTGAATAATACTATCATTTTGGGTAAAAATGGAAATATGGAATATCAATTCATTGTCAGGAAATAACTGAGTATACTTTTTCATGTCCTGAGAATGCCTAATGATGATTGTTGGCACTACTTCATCATACTCATTGGAGATTGTAGTTTTTTCTCCTTCATCGTCAAAAGCATTTGCTATAGATACTGGAATAGAATGTTTTAGTGGAAGATCTAGCATCCAATGATGAAGTAATTTCAAACCATTATTTGCCAATTCTTGGGCTTGCATATATGATAATCTTGGGATCGCGATTGTATTGACAATATGTTTCGGATCTGATGATCGAATACCACAAACATCTGTCCAGATAGTAATTTCTTCCGCCTTTAATGTGCTTCCCAATAATGCAGCGGTGAGATTTGAACTTTCATACCCCATAGTTGTGATATCACCATGTGAATTCTTGCCAATGAATCCTGCTATGATGATATAATCATATTCGTCAAAAGCAGGTAATAGTGTTGTATGAACATGATGTGAAACTAATGCTTCTATTGGTTTGGCAGAACCGTGGACATCATTGGTGATAATGATATTACCGGAATCAATCATTCCTACATTGACTTCATGCGATGATAATAATTCTTTGACAAAACACGTTGCAAGTATCTCACCTTGAGCAAGAATCAAATCACTGATGCGAGAACTAATTTCTTTCGTTAAAGAAATTCCCTTCACAAGTCTTTGAAGGAGAGTAGATGTTTTTTTGAGTAGCTCCTGAAAGATTGTCATATTAGGCAATAAAACATCTGAGAGCATTTCATGATACTGAATGATTGAATGCAATTCAGTCAATGCAATATCATAAGATTGATGCAGTGCTGAATGCATCATTGAATTCAGTTTTCTAGTGATGTCTGAAAAAGCAGAAATGACAATTACATGTTTGTCATCTTGTCTTTTTACAATATCCACCATCGCCTGAAAACCGGCTTCATGATGAAGAACAGAACCTCCGAATTTCATGACTTTCATAGTAATCTCATCGTATGATATTCACTTCAGGTTCAAGTATAATACCATATAACTCTTGTACTGAAGTTTGAATCATTGTTGACAATTCATAAATATCAAGACCAATTGCATCATTGGCATTGATTAAAACAAGTGCTTGTCTATCATGTACTCCAGCTCCATTATGTCTATAATCTTTCCAACCCGCTTTATCAATCAACCAACCTGCAGGAAGTTTAACTTCATGTTCATTCAATGGATATGAAGGCATATCTAAGTATATCTGCTTTAAATTATTATAAACAGAATACGGTATGATTGGATTTTTAAAAAAACTTCCCGCATTACCAATGAATGCAGGATTTGGAAGTTTTTTATTTCTAATCTGAATTATTGCATGTGCGATATCTTTTGAGTTAGGTGATTCAATCTCATGATCGCGTAAATACTCCTCGACATCCGGATACTTCGCCATTGGAGATTCAAACTTGTTCAAGCGAAAATCCACATGTGTAATCATAACATGTTTCCACTCATGATGTTTAAAAATACTATGTCTGTATTGAAACATACATTCTTCATGAGTAAGTAGTATTCTCTCTCCGGAATGTATATTCAAGCAATGTACGGCAATAATTGTTTCTGATACTTCCCTTCCATAAGCACCGATATTTTGTACAGGAGCGGCACCAACATTTCCGGGTATAAGTACAAGATTTTCAAGTCCATATAATCCTTTTTCAAGCATTTCCATGATGAATTCATGCCAATTCTTTCCGGCTTCAACTCTTACTGTTGAGTATTTGTCTGCATCTTCAATCAGTGTGATACTTGTACCTGTATAACTAATTGCTTCATTAATTTCAGGATTGACAAATAAGTAATTCGTTCCACCACCGATGATCAAAGGTTTTTCTAATTGCATTGAAGGAAGTATATCAAAATCATCCTCATGTTCAATGAGTACAAACTTTTTAACAGTCACCGGTGTCTTGAAACCCGTGAACTTTGTGAGATCATGATTATATAATATGTTCATATATCATCTTTCAAATATCAATGTTACGGGACCATCATTTTCTATATGAACTTTCATATCTGCTCCAAAAACTCCTGATTTTAAAGAGGAGTATCGTTCTTTCAATCTTGAATTGAAATGTTCGAAGAGCACTTTTGCTTTTATTGGATCTTCAGCAATCTTGAATTGAAATGTTCGAAGAGCACTTTTGCTTTTATTGGATCTTCAGCATGAACAAAACTCGGTCTCAAACCTTTGTCATTCTGAGCACATAATGTGAAATTTGGAATGATGAGCAATTCGCCGGATATATCATTCAAAGATAGATTCATCTTACCATATTCATCAGGAAATATTCGGAGTCCTAATAGTTTATCAATGAGCCATTCATTTTTGCCAGTGTCATCACCTTGACAGTATCCAATAAGAACATTCATGCCCCGATGAATCGAGGCATGAATAGTATCATCGATGATTACCGATGAAGAATGTACTCTTTGAACAATAGCTTTCATGAACCTTGTGAATAATCATAGAAACCTTTGCCGGATTTGCGGCCGAGATGACCGGCAGCAACCATTTTGCGCAATAGAGGACAAGCACGATATTTACTATCACCCAAGCCATCATGTAATACTTCCATGATTGAAAGGCATACATCAAGACCAATAAAATCAGCCAATGTAAGAGGTCCCATAGGATGCGCCATTCCCAATTTCATGACTGTATCAATATCTTCTGCACTTGCAATACCTTCCATCAAGCAATACACCGCTTCATTGATCATCGGCATTAAAATGCGATTAGATATGAAGCCGGGATAATCTTGTACGGTTACTGGAACTTTACTCAATTGCTTGGCGAGATCAAAGATGATATGATATGTTTCATCTGAAGTTGCAAAACCTCTTACGATTTCGCATAATTTCATGACAGGTACAGGATTGAAAAAATGCATTCCAATGAATTTATCAGGACGATTGGTCGCTGCACCCAATTCTGTTATGGAAATCGAAGAAGTGTTCGAAGCAAATATACATTCAGGCTTTGCTGTTGTTTGTGCCTGCTGAAACAATGCAATCTTGACATTCTTTTGTTCAGTTGCTGCTTCGATGATGAGATCTGCATTGGCTGCTGATTGAGTCAAATCAGTTGATGCATTAATTCTTCCAAGAATAGCATGCTTATCATCATTTGAGATAACTTCTTTCTTTACCTGGCGATCAAGATTTCCGGTAATTGTTGCAATGCCTTTTGAAAGAGATGCTTCACTAATATCAACAAGTGATACTGAATGACCATGTTGAGCACATAGATGAGCAATTCCATTACCCATTGTTCCTGCTCCGATAACTACGATATTCATGACTTATCCTAAAATATATTGATTATTCATAATCGTAAAATCCAGCGCCCGATTTTCTACCATATCTACCAGCATTCACAATATCTTGTTGCATGAGTGATGGCGTAAATCTAGGTTCATTGAAATATTGTGCAGCTACTGACTTTGTGACTTCCAAATTGACATCATTTCCGATAAGATCCATCAATTCAAATGGTCCCATTTTGAAACCAAGTGATTTCATTAGAGTATCAATTTGTTTTGGATTGGAAGCATGTTCCGTGGCAATTCGCATTGCTTCATTATAGTAGTTTCGTGCAACGCGATTTACGATAAATCCAGGTACATCTTTTGCTATTACTGGTACTTTATTGATTGAACGACAGAACTCCAATGCGACATCTAACACTTCTTCTTTTGTAAAAGGAGTCTTGATGATCTCAACTAATTTCATGATATGCGCTGGATTGAAAAAGTGCAAGCCAATAAAATTATGTGGGTACTTCCTTTTTTTTGAGAGAACATTCACAGACAATGAGGATGTATTTGTTGCCAATATTGCATCTTCTCTCAGATTCGAATCTTCAATAGATGAAAAAAGTTCTTCTTTGATTTCAAGTGATTCAATGATTGCTTCAATGACAATATCAGCTTGTGACACTTGTTCTCTTAATTCACCGGTAAATACACACTGCTGGGAGTATTCATCATATTGTTCCTTTTTAATATTTCCTTTATCAAGTGATTTTTTCAATTGTGTATCAATGAAAGTTTTTGCTTGATTGAGGGCTTCTTGATTTTTGTCAAACAGTATGGCTGAATGTCCGGATAAAATGGAGACAAGGGCAATGCCTCTTCCCATTGTTCCAGATCCACAAATCATGATTTTCATAAATTACTCTTGGTTTTGTACATGCATCTGATGTCTTAGTCTTACCAGGCCTTCAGTGATTGTACTGAATGATATTCCGAGATCGGTATGTGCTTTCAAATTGATCAATCCACTAATCAGTGGTCTTTGTGCCGTTTGATGGAGGTCTTTTGTTTTTATTGGTATAAATAAGGATTCATCCAAATGAAAAACCTTTGCTATCTCCATTGCAAATTCATGTCGATTACATTGTGTATTACCACCAATATGATAAATCCCACATCTCTTTTTTTCGATGATTCTCTTCGCTGCCAAAGCCAAATCATCTGTTAATGTTGGATTTGAATATTGATCATCTACTACATTGATTTGTTTTTCAGCATCAGCAGAATCTAATACCCACTTGACAAAATCCTGTTGTTTATCATTTGTCAAGCCATAGACAACATTTGTTCTTATCACCGTATTCTTGGCATGAGATTTCAAAACGGCATTTTCACCTGCCAATTTGGATTTGCCATAATAAGAAATTGGTCTTGGTTGATCATGTTCAGAATATGGGCCTTTAGCTCCATCAAAAACATAATCTGTTGAAAAATGAATGAGATGAGCTTCAATGATCAATGCTATTCTCGATAATTGCTCGGCAAATAGTGCATTTGCAATCCAAGCATCCTGCTTTCTATCTTCGCATGCATCAACATTGGTCATTGCCGCTGTATTGATTATATAATCAGGTCTCACTGAAAGAAACTCTTCTTTCCAAGACTTTAGTTCTGCATACGGTATTGCTTTATACTGAATTCTTTCCGTAGAAACTTGATGAAGAGTCATGGAATACACATATAAATTCCATGTAGTCTCTTTAGTGAGCAAGCTTATAATGGCTGATGCAATCTTACTATTACCACCTATGATTGCAATATTCACATCAAACTCCATTATCATGTTCATACATATATGCATGAAGTTCGGAAAGAATCAAATCATATGGATATGTGATTTTTCGCATCATTTCATGTCCATTGATACAAAAAACATCATATCCCGCATATTCCATTATTGATGCATCATCGGTACATATGAGATCGCCAATTGACTGAACTGCTTTAGTATATATGCTTGTATCAACAATCTGAGGTGTCTGAGCTAAGATGAATTGCTTACGCTCATATGTTTTCTTCACTACATTATCAGAAACTTTTTTCAATGTATCAGAGACAGTCAATGCAGGAATGACACAAACATGATCTGCGCTTGCTTTCACCAATTCTTGTAATACCATTTTCGGAATGAAAGGTCTGGCGGCATCATGAATAATGAGTTTGTCTGATTGTATGGCTAAGGGTGATTGCATCGCATTGCAGATTGAATCTTTTCTCTCTTTGCCACCTTCCACAAACTCGATAGATGACAGTGGAAGATACTGTTTGCATATAGTTTGTAATTCAAGCACTCTTTCTGGATCACAAGCAATAACAAGTGATATACCATGATTACCACATGTTATCAATCCATCAATCAATGAGCGGATGGCATATTCGATGATCATGATATCATTGATTCTAAGGAATTGTTTTGGAATATCATTACCAAAACGTGATCCTTTACCTGCAGCCGGTATAATACAAGCAATATTCATGATAAGCTCGAAGCATATGAAAAAGGCAGACATACTGCCTGCCTTTCGGATATATCGTAAATGTCAATAATTATTTATCTGCCTCTCCCATTACGGGATCTACGGAACCAATGATTGCAACAATATCTGAAATCATTGAACCTTCGGACATATACTTAAGTCCTTGAAGATTCGAAGATGAAGGAGAGCGAATTTTTAGTTTCCAAGGATGACCTGTGCCATCAGAAACAATGAAGAATCCTAATTCGCCTTTGGGTCCTTCAATTGCCGTATATGTTTCACCGATAGGTGGCATTGCTCCAAAATTAATCAGCATGAAGTCATTGATCAATTCTTCCATCTTGGTGTAGATATGCGATTTTTGTGGTAGCACATGTTTAGGATCATCAGCCAAAACAGGGCCTGAAGGCAATTTATCCAATACTTGATGAATAATTTTGACCGATTCTTTCATTTCTTGTACGCGGACAATATATCGAGCCCATGTATCGCAATCATTATGTGTGATTACTTCAAAATCTAATTGATCATATACCCAATAAGGCATATCGCGACGAAGATCATGGTTAACTCCCGATCCACGCAAACAGGGGCCAGTCAAACCTAATTGAATTGCTTTATCTGCTGGCATATAGCCGACACCGGCCAATCGTTCGATAAATATTCTATTACGATTAACAAGTCCTTCGGATTCTTTCAAACGATCAGGGAATTGATTCACCCATTCGCGGATCATTTTTAATACTTCCGGTGAAATATCGTTTGCAATTCCACCGATTCTTGAGAAACTGGTTGTGAAACGAGCACCACTAATGAGCTCGAATATATCATAGAGTTTTTCTCTTTCGGTAAATGTCCAGAGGAATAATGTCAAAGCTCCAACATCCATGCAAGTGGCTCCCATAGCCATGAGATGGGAACTGATTCTTGCCATTTCTGTCAAGAGGACACGAATCCACTGTGCTCTCATAGGAGCCTCAATGCCAATCGCTCTCTCAATTGCATAAGCAATACCCATATTGTTTGACATGGGAGACATATAATCTAATCGATCAGTATGTGGAATGAATTCATGATATGTCATTGCTTCTGCCAATTTTTCATATCCACGATGAAGATAGCCAAGTTCGGGAATACACTTGACGATTGTTTCACCGTCAAGGCGCAGAAGAACGCGCAATACACCATGCGTGGCAGGATGCTGAGGTCCCATATTCAAAACCATATCATTATCCAATGGATCATCGAACATCACAGTGGTGTCCTTGTCCATCAATTCCTTCATGATCTTATTTTGTCGAACTGTATGTACTCTTTCAAGGGTCGAAGTTGCGGTTAATGGTATCATGGAGATACTTCGCTGATTCGTGAATAATATTGTCGCAAAAATACCAAAATTCCTTAGTGTGACCAAATAACTAACATGGCGTTTTCTTATGATTACGGTCAATGGTCAATGCCATGACATATTGGCTTCCACATTTGAGCTGAATCCAATAAAACTTCCTTTTTACTGGCAATATTTAGGCTTATACATAATATCAATTCAGTATTTTTGAGTTCCCAAATTCAAATACAAACATGAAACAGATTCTCTTTGTCATCATCAGCATAGTTTTCCCGACCTACTTGATTGCCGGTTCGGGTGAGCAGAGAATGATAACCGATGTTGGAAATATACGCTTGTCAATCAGCAGTTTTGGTACCATTGGTACCGGTTTTGCCGGCTGGCCTCGTATTCCATCTTGTGAGTATCCTCGTGGAAGTGGTATTGAACATATGTTTTTGGGAGGCTTATGGGTTGGAGGCATGAAGGAAATTGGTGGGAATAGGATTACGGCCGTTTCAACAGCTGCGATTGATGTATCATCTGTATTGAATGTTTCTCAAGGTTTTGAATTTACAAATATCGACAGCAATTATATTATTCAAAGTTCTTCGCTTCCAAATGATTTGTTTTTTACTCCCAAGGCAATTAGTCATAGGGATTATGTAACAGTCTTCACGGATACCAATCTATTTGTGCCTGAATTGAATCAAAAGATTCCCGGACATGATTATCCTTTGGGAATTGAAGTCAAGTTTCAATCATATGCTTGGAATTATCCTTTTGCAGATTATTTTGTGCTACTGACCTATTCCATTAGAAATGTCTCTAATGCACCGATTGATAGTGCATATATTGGTTTTTGGACAGATCTGGTCATACGAAATACATCAATCAGAGCGCCTCGAGGTGGTGATTTCTATCGTGCAGGTGGAAATGCATTGATTGATTCCATGCGCATGATGTATGAATGGGATATTTCCGGTGACAATGGTCTGGCAGATAATTATGCCGCAATTCGACTGCTTGGTACGGATCCCATTCAAAAGAACACGCATTATAATGTATGGGCATTTCAAGATACCAGAGGCGATGAATGGTTGCAATCACCACAAAATGATATTGAAAAGTATCGTCGATTATCTTCAACCTTTTTGAATCAAGTTACCATGGCTGATGCGGATAAATTGATTTCAAAAGCAGGAAATCGCTCACAATTATTATCGGTAGGACCATTCTCAAGAATATATCCCGGAGATTCCGTGAATGTCACATTTGCGGTCATTTGTGCAAAGAAGCCGGGAAGTCCTGAAAGAAATGATGATCAGACAAGGTCAATTCTCATCAATAATTCCGGTTGGGCTCAAAGAGCTTATAATGGAACCGATGTGAATGGAAATAATATGCTGGACACAAATGAAATCGACCTCAAAGGTGATGGCTCAATTGTACGGTACATACTTCCCTCCCCTCCTCCATCTCCAAAAATGCGCATTGATGTGAAAGATAGACAAGCAATTCTTTATTGGTCTGATAATGCAGAGAATGCAAAAGATTTATTGACCAATAAAAAGAATTTTGAAGGGTATAGAATTTATAGGACCAATCCTAAAGATTTTTCACAATCAACAAATGATTGGACAATGCTGGCTTCATATGATAAACCTCAAAATGCATTGTTCTTCGATAATGGTTTTGATGAAATTCGCATCAAGGATGAACAAGGTAATCCTAAAGCTCTATTTTTCGATGGGGACACAGTAGGATATCATTATATGTATCCAATGAAAGACTTACTCAATGGATGGCAATATTCAATTACTCTGACAGCATTTAGTGATGGTGATGCAGAAGCAGGTTTGCCTTCTCTGGAATCCAGTCTATTGGCAAATGAAATAACAATCATTCCTGGAACAACAACCAATCAAGCAGATACAGCAACTGAAATTGGTATTTTTCCTAATCCATATTCAGTTTCAGCTTCTTGGGATGCAAAAGCTAATATGGAAAGAGGAAGGAAATTGTATTTCTATAATCTTCCTCAAAAAGCCATAATTTCAATCTATACCCTCTCCGGAGACAAAGTGCGAACTCTATTGCATGAACAAGGGAGTTCACATGGACAAAACATTGATTGGTTTTTGCAGACCGGCAATGTTAATACATCAGACATACAATTCGCCGGTGGCATACATGCTTGGGATCTAATATCCGACAAAGATCAAGCTTTGGCTTCAGGAATGTATATAGTTCAAGTGAAAGATGAAAGTAACGGGTCAATTAAAACAGGTAAATTTCTCATCATTAAATAATAAAGGTTAGTTATGAAACATGTTGTACTAGTTTGTTCAATTCTGGCTTTAATGTCAATCAATGTACAAGCGCAGAATTATCCCAAAAAGACCATCATGGAGATCATGAATATACCTGCTGATTCACTCTTAGCTGGTTCATTGAATGCTCCCACAGTTGGTGATACAGTCATTGTTCGTGGAGTGGTTTCCATTCCACCGGTTGTAAATTTTCCTGATGATACAAGAAAGATCATGATTGCGGGCAATCGCAACTATGCAATCTATCTTCAAGATCAAAATGCTATTGAGTTTGCAGGAATGCCAATTTTATGTGATACTTCAAATGTTGCTTCCAATTTTGTACGATTAAAAAAAGGACAATTAATTGAAGTGGTCATCAGAGTTACAGCATTTCCAATTAACAATAAATTGGGCACAACTCAAGGAGAAGTTTTATCAACTGGAATAGTTGAATTCATAGATGATGAAATCACTCTTCCTACACCTCCTGCTGCTTTGGTTTCCAACTTTAATTCTGGAAAGGTAACCGCCGCCACTTACAATGTTGCTTCCGGCAGTAAATATGTAGGAATGAAAGTAGAATTTTCAAATTTGATTGTATCAAGTTTAGTAAAAGGTACGAATCAGAGAAGTACCATTATTCTATCCGATGCCGATGGAAATGAGATCTATCTAAGAGATCAGTCCAATCATTATAGAACCGATGCAGTTCAACTTGGAACATATACAGCACCGACTGAAGGCACGAAGATTAAGAAGATCCGTGGCTATATCTCAACAAATAATATTGCCGGCCAACCTGTTCCCTTCATGCTTTCACCTGGTATGCCCGAGGATATTGAATTGGATATGGGTTCTGCACCTCCTGTTATAACAAGCATTCGTTCTACGAGAGCAAAAGCATTTCCGGCCTCTAGTGAAACAGTGCCGATTGCAATTGGTATTAAACAAGGTGCTTTGCCTGTCGCATCCGTAAAAGCCTATTATTCTTTTGATGGATCTGCATTAGATTCAGCAAATGCCCAAAAAGTGAATGATACATTGTGGACAGCTACAATTCCAGTTTTTTCTGCTATTCAAAACGGAACTGCTTTAGCCAAATGGTTTGTAAGAGTCAATGATGAATCTGGTCTTTCTCTAAAATCACCTTTGGGAGATACTACTGGCTTTTATTATCGAATTCTTGACCGCGCTCCAAAAATTGCGGATATAAGAGAAAAACTTCAAGCGAATGGTGGATCTGTGTATGAAGGATATTCCATTTCAATCACCGGAACAGTTACAGCATCTGCATCTGATATTCCAAATGAAGCCGTAAATGCACCAAGAGTATATGTACAAGATGCAATTACTCCTTATTCAGGTCTATTTGTCCGCACTACATCTCCATCAAGTGTGGTTCGTGCTTTTCCAAGAGGAGCCAAAGTTAAGGTTACCGGAATCATCCGTGAAAATTTTGGTGTAACATCTATTGATTCAGTTAATGCGCAAGAAACACAACTTATCTCGACAGAAGGTGATGCATTTGCACCTGTCCTAGTTTCAACCACAGACTTTGCCAGAAAATCACAAGGAACAACTTCCGCTGAACAATGGGAAAGTATGCTTGTCACTTTGCAGAATGTCATTGTAACTGATTCAAATGCTGATGGAGCTTCCAATTTTGGTGAATTGAATGTCGTAAATGCAAGTTTGTATAATTCAGCAACCGAATCACTCTCCAAAATGCGCGTTGAAACTGATGATGGATCATCGACATATGGATCTTCATCAACATCTGGAAAAACCGTTTTGGCACGTGGCACAGGAATAAAAAATCTTACCGGTATTATGTATTTCTCATTCGGCAATTACAAACTCGTTCCTAGAACAAATGCAGATATTGCATTGGGTGCAGTATCGATTGAAGAAGATGTCATTTCAGGACAGTTTGAGATTACACCGCATCCAGTCCGCACGACAGCTCTCATTCAATGTGAGATTATTACTGTCAATCAACCAATTCTCAAGATCTTGAATCTCTCCGGTCAGGAATTGCATACTATTGAAACACTCACCCTACAAGGTGCATTGCATTCAGCAATCATACCATCAGGTTTGCCTGCCGGAATGTATATATTCAAAATGATTGGTGATGCCGAAATCAAGACTGGTACATTTATCGTTCAACCCTAATAAAACCTAAGGGATACTTCGGTATCCCTTTTTTTATGAACACAAAAAAGTCACATATAGCTTTTGGATTTCTCACTCCGTGGATCGTTAAACTCGGAGTATTTTGGATATATCCTTTATTCTATGCTTTGTATATGAGTTTTACTCGTTATAAAGCATTGGGAAATACTTCAGAATTCATTGGTTTCGATAATTATGCTACAATAGGCATTGATCCATTGTTTTGGAAAGCACTTTCAAATACAATTATCTATGCATTTGGAGCTGTTCCTCTTTCAACAATTTGTGCATTATTTCTAGCCATTTTGCTCCATTCAAAATTGGCGAAATATCCCGGTTTCTATCGTGCAGGATTATTTCTTCCATCGGTGACTTCAGTTATTGTGATAACACTCATATTCACGAATCTTTATGCAAAAGATGGATATATCAATGCCCTTACAGGAATGATTGGATTGCCACAAAGTGAAAAAGGATTTCTCTTAGAAACTTCAACGGCTCTTCTGTCCGTCATGCTCATGGATGTTTGGCTTTCTACAGGATATTTCATGATGTTATTCTTGGCAGGTCTGCAGTCAATTCCAAAAGATATCTATGAATCTGCGCAATTGCAAGGAGCGAATGCTTGGCAAATGTTCTATCGCATTACCCTTCCATTGATGAAACCAACACTCTTATTTGTGATGGTAATTTCAACCATTAAATCATTGCAGATATTCGTTGAGATGTACACAATGACAAAGGGAGGACCTTTGAATTCTACAATAACTGTCGTTTATCTCATATTCTCAAATGCATTTGAAAAAACAGATGCAATGGGATATGGTGCAGCACTGGCTTATGTACTGTTTGCAATCATAGGATTGCTATCTTTCATTCAAATGAAATTACTAGGAAATAAAGAATAATGTCCATGAATACCCTTGAAGATCGCATTCATCATGCTCGTTCCACATCTAATGGAATTCTTCTTCCTCGATATCAATCTTTTCATGATCTATTTCTGGATCACTATACAAAGCAATCAAGAGAAAAAACATTTCTACATTACTATGTCGGTCAAGAGAAGACAGCAATATTCACTTATCATGAATTCATTGATATTATTAGAAAAACATCTGCTTATTATGTTTCAATTGGATTACAGAAAGGTGATAGGATTGCAGTTGCAGGACATAATCATCCTGATACAATCATTCAATATTGTGCTGCATGGTATCTTGGACTGAGTGTTGTCCCACTTAATATGGGTGAAGATGATCAGAGATTAACATTCATCATTCGTGATTCCGGTTGCAAATTATTGCTATGTCGATCAGAATATCTCTTTAGAATAGCTCCTCTCGTAGATCCCAATCAAGTCTTAATTCAAGAAGTTGATACCGATACTGATGGACATAACTTTTATACATCTATCATCGATTCTTTCAAACCACTTGCCTTCTCACCAAAGCATTTTATGCTCGATCATGAAGCATTGATTGTGTATACCAGTGGTACAACAGGAATTCCCAAAGCAGTTGTTCTAGATCAACAAAACCTCATGATTGATGCGGATTGCATTGCAAAATGGAATAGAGTTCAAGATTTTACTACAATGATGTGTGTATTACCAATGCATCATGTAAATGGTATAGTGGTAACACTTGTCACACCATTGATGGTGGGTGCATCAATGGTATTGAATCGTAAATTTTCAACAGAGAATTTCTTTCCAATCATTGATACAGAAAAAGTTTCCGTTGTTTCAGTTGTACCAACCCTTTTGGCCTATCTCGAAAAATATTATCAAGATAAAGAGTATTTAAGACCTAAAAACCTCTCTCATATCATCTGTGGGGCAGGACCTCTTACTTGCGAGCTTGTACAATCATTTGAAGAGCGCTTTTCTATCAAAGTTCTTCATGGATATGGTTTGAGTGAAACGACTTGCTATTCTTGTTTCCTCCCATTCGAACTTTCAGATACTCTTCATAAGACCATGCTTGTTTCCTATGGCTTTCCCAGCATCGGAACTCCGATTCCATCGAATGAAATGTCAATTCATGATATGTCTGGCAATTCCCTCCCTGAATTATCAAGAGGTGAGATTGTTATTCGAGGATCAAATGTGATGAAAGAATATCTACATAATGAAAAAGCAAATGAAGAAACATTCAAATATGGTTGGTTCAGATCCGGGGATGAGGGTTTCTGGATGAAAGGTCCAAATGATCAACCCTACTTCTTTATCACGGGTAGACTGAAAGAGTTGATTATCAGAGGTGGTGTGAATATTGCGCCATTAGAAATCGATGAAGTACTAAGTAGAGCACCGGGAGTTAGAGCTGGTATCTGCGTTGGATTTGAACATGATGTCTATGGTGAAGAAGTTGGCGCCCTTGTCATTCCAGAACACGAAAATGTGAACCCTGAAGACATATTGTCTTTTTGTCGTGAACATCTTCCATTTTCAAAATCACCGAAATGTATAGTTTTCACGGAGGAATTACCGATAACTTCCACCGGGAAATATCAAAGAAACAAGGTCAGGCATTTGTTTTCTGAATATAAAACAATGTAGTTCACTTTTTGAATTGCTTTCTGATACTGTCTTGATTCTTCCCTTGTTCCTTTCTTGCAGAATCAATTGTTTGTTGAAAGTATTCGAGCCTTCTTTCTCTATTCTCCATTTTTTTCTTCAGTCTTTCACATGACTGCAAGAGGAGAACGGCAAACAAGGTAATTACTATGACATTAAATCTTTTATGCTTCATTGCTTGAGTAATATTGTAGATACCACAAACACAGGGACTCTTTTTTTACTTCCTTCCATGATTGGCTTGTCTTCGCCTGCTTGTTCTGCATACATCACCGATGTTTCCCCATCAATGATTTCTTCTGTGAGTTTTCCTTCTACCTTCATTATTGTATGAAGATTCAAGGTATCCATGAATATTGCAGGACTATCGAATGTACATCGTAAAGATGTTTGATCCTGCTTTATCACAAACCAACATCCCTCTGTCTTGCATACATTATATATCTTGCCTGAAATTTGAACAGTTGAGTTCAACAGTTTTTTTTCAAGTAATTCCTTTACAGTTAATGGCTCACCCATATACACCGGTTCTTTTCCGAGATAAGTCTTTTCTTCTGAACATGAATATATTCCAAATGCCAAGATGATAAGCATGATGAATTTCATCGCACAACTCCTTTGTACAAGAATGCAATGCCGAAAGTCAATTCTTGAAATGATGCTTCACTATACATCTCTGTGTTTTTCATGAGAGTAAGAAACTCTTCACGACAAGGAAACTGTGAAGCAGTTCTTGGCAGATATTGATATGCTTCTTTATTTCCTGTAATCAAGCCACCAATAAATGGAATGATATATCGGGAATACCAATCATATATGAGACCCATGATACCTTTTGGCTGACCAAATTCCAGAATGACAACCTTCCCTCCTGGTTTTACAACTCTTGCCATTTCTTTTAATGCAATCGAAGGGTCATCAACATTTCTGATACCGAAAGAAATACTCGATATGTCAAATGTATGATCCGGATATGGAAGATTCATTGCATCTGCAACTTCAAATTCCACATGTAGTTGTTGTGCTTCCGATTTAGTTGGTGCCGTTTCCATCATTTCAGGACAAAAGTCTGTACCAATCACTTGTCCATTAGGACCAACTATTTTTTTAAACTGAAGAGCAAGATCGCCTGTTCCTGTTGCGCAGTCCAACACCGACATTCCTAATTGTGCACCCGATACTTGTACTGTCTTTTTGCGCCAAATATGATGAATGCCAAGTGATAATATTGAGTTAGTTCGATCATAAGCCGGGGCTATTGATGCGAACATTTGTTGAACTTGTATGCTCATAATATATTAATCGAAAAATGACCAATTGAGTGATAATCTGATGATATTGTCTTGTATTGGATAACCAGACACATCCATCAACTTTGCCGAAAAAAGATTCATAATCGATACTCGAATGCGAGCATTTCCAAGTATTGCAGATACATTCACATCTAATCCATTCCATGAAACATCATTCATTGATTGCATCGAATCATGTACAAAAGTACTGATATATGGAATAAATCTCATTGTAGTGGATTGTTCAATCATTCTGGCAGAACAACCAAATGTTACAGTACTTGCACCAAAGAATACTGAATACTCCGCTTGAATATTGGCTTGGATTCTTGGAGCCGATCTAATTGAAGCACTGTTCTGAGCATAATTAAAACTCGCATTAAGGATAAATGGTCCACTCACCCAGCGATTCTGAACATATACTCCAAAAGAAGATAAACGTGGTTCAGACATCGATTGCAATGCAGAAAATCGGGGTATTCCTTGCGATGTATCATATATAATTGACTGCAGATGTGGATTCTGAATCATGCGGTAAAATGGTTGAATGCTCAATGAATATGAATCCACAGCATAATCAAGAGATGCAAACATCAATTGATGTTGTTCCAATGTACCAACCATAAACAATGCTCTTTGCATGATTGAAGGTGCAATAGAAGTCTGAGAAATATCAAATTTCATTGAAACAGATGGTGCTAGTTGAGTGGTAAATGAAATGCCTGGAAGTATATAATTCCCACCGGTGGAATTTACCATTCGAATGCCAAATCTCAATATATTTTCAGGTGTCAAAACATACTTTCCATATGAATATGCATGGAGCATATGCTCACTGTCTTTAAAGCGATTGAATAATGTATATGTTCCATAATTCAATCCAATTTCATTCATGAATGATAATCCTGGAAGCACATCAGGGATTTCATGCCTGATATGCATACCAAATCGATTTGATGGTGAGAATTCCAATCGTGAACTATCAGCAAAGATATATGGGTTTAGACCCCGAGTCTCAAGAAGCTCATCTTGGTAGAAGGCATTGATCAGTAACACATCATTTGTTTTTACCACAGCATGAGTTGTCATATTGAACTGTAAATGATGTGAATATCTTCGTTGAAAATAATTTTCATACATAACAGTAGCATTTATTGGATTTTGATATTCACCAATCACTCCTCCATTATGATATGAACCATGATTTCCAAATAACCATTGCATTGAATAATGAACTTTACTCGATGGAGCATAACGAATACCCAATCGTGTATTCCAAAGATCACTTCCGGCATGTTGAAGCATTCCACCTGAAGAAAGTCTTCTGAAACTTCCATGAATATTCACATTGGTGTCGATATTCTGCGTAAGCAAACCTTCTGTACCAATCAGATCATACCCGCCTTGAATATACCATAGCTTTGAGAATGGCTTTGATGCCGAATACATGTTTTCTTGAAGGTACATATAAGGACCTACACTCCCGCCAATAATTGCTGCATCTGAACCCACATACATTTGAGCTTTATGCACAGCTTCAGGATGTAGTGAATATAAATTTCCTGCATTTGTTAGATGATCATTCAAAGAAATACCATTCAAAGATACATTGAGATGATGCGCAAATGAGTTAAAAACACTAATAGATGAATACGTGATTGGATCCCCCAATTGTTGCAAGACGCTACCTCGCAATGTTCCAACCAATTCTCCAAGACCTTGATAATTATGATGATGGAATTGATATTTCGTTATGGAATCATGAGGACTTGATAGAATAGGAGCATGTAAATGCTCATACATCGAATGTTGAATTGAATCCTTTGTGCGAATAGAATCAACTGTTTGTGCATACGATTGCACTGTGGAAATCAATAAACAGAAGATGAAAAGACATGTTTTCACAAAAATGCACTGATTGAGGATAAACCTAATGGCTCAATGGCTAGAAATCCTTCTCCATATTCAGATTGAATCATGGAACCAAAATAACGCGCTCTGGCATGAACTGCATCCATGAAGCCGGAACCTGATATATATGTTTCCGGACCTTCTATGTGTGTACCTGGGACAAATACCTGACTTTCATAACATTGAATGGCCTGAATCTTTGCCTGAAAAGTATGCGATACATCAATGATAAAATCAGGCTCTTGATGATAGGCCTGGATATAAGAAAATATGGTATTTGGTCGCCACGGATTAGTTGAAGCACCCTCATGAAACAATGCCTTCTTATGTAAACCAGCCATGAAATAGGCATTTCTTACAATCTCATGCATGCCCTCATGATCTGGATGTCTCTCGAACTTTGGAGGGAAAATGATCATTTTAGGTTTGATCAAACGAATATATGTGGCAACGATATCGCAATATTCTTTATTTGGATGAAGATTGCCATCCTCAAATCCTAGATTAATTCTTTGCTGATTACCGAGAACTTTATCTGCAGCATCTGCTTCTTTTTTTCTTTGTTCGATATCTCCACGAGAACCCAATTCACCTTTCGTGGCATCAATGATTGTCACTGAAAATCCTTTAAGAGTCAAATCTTTGATAGTTCCGCCACAACCCAGTTCGGCATCATCGGGATGAGCAGTAAAAACAATGATGTCTGCTTGAAGAATATGCATGATCACAGTTTGGTAAAACGAGCAAGAACAAAACGAACGGCAAGAAATCCCACACCAACAATGAGAACGATTCCCGTAAACAAGGATGTGAGAGTTCCCATCATTGTACTGCCTGTTGATTCGGCAATAAACAAAGAGGCCTCTTGACTGATTACAATGGCTGAGATTGTGTATAAGAATACTACCACTGCGGTTAAAAGCAAATAAATGATTGTCATGTCAATGTGGATTAATTGGAAGAAATATGACCTGCGAATTTACTAAGATGTTCCTTAACATGATTCATATACCACTGCGGAGTTGAAGTGGCACCTGTAATTCCAATAGAATTCAACCCATTAAACCAATCGGATTGTATTTCTGATATATCTTCAATGAAATATGTTCTGGAATTTACTTCTTTGCAAACATCATAAAGGACTTTTCCATTGGAACTCGCTTTGCCAGCTACAAACAAGATACAATCATGATCGGAAGCGTATTTTCGTAACATATCCTCCCGACCCGATACCTGACCGCAAATGGTGTCTTTTGCATGAAATTCAGTGGCTATTCCTTCCATGGTATCTACAATGAGATCTTTGATTCGGGCTTGGAGTACTTCTTTTATCAAGACGAAAGTTGGACGATCCATAGTTGTCTGAGAGAAAAGTACTGTCTTTGAATCAAGATTTACGCTAGATAAAGCATCTTCTACGGTCAAAACTACAATACATTGATCATTGCAAACACCTCGAACGCCAAGCACTTCTGCATGATCTTTCTTTCCGAAAATTACTATCTGATATCCTTGATCATGGAATTTTCGAACTCTTTCCTGAAGTTTGGTAACAACCGGACAAGTGGCATCAATGATCTCAATACCCAATTCAAGAGCTTTTCTATATGTTTCCGGCGGTTCTCCATGTGCACGAATCAATACTTTGGGTAATATTCCCAATATTCTTGCTTCATCGGCAATTCTTGGAAAATCTTCAGCGGATATAGTCTCTAACCCTTTATCTTCAAGTCTTTGTATCTCTTTGGGATTATGAATGATATGTCCCAATACATAGACTTTCTCAAATTGCTTCAGAGATTCTTCGGCAATGACAACAGTTCTTACCACACCCCAACAAAATCCCGAGTGACTATCTATTGTAATATTCATTTCGATACCAATTCAAAAATTGTGAATACTATTGGCTAATTCAATGATTTTCAGTGCTTGATCTTCAATCGTGAGATTTGATGTATCCAAGAGTATGGCATCATCAGCTTGTCTCAAAGGATCAATTTCTCGGCTTGAATCATATTCATCTCTTTGTTTCATCGTAATCATCAAATCTTCCAATTTGGGAAGAGGAAACATTGACTGAATCTTCATTTCCTGCAATCGACGCAATGCTCTTTCTCGAATATCTGCCACCATAAAGACTTTCAAGTGAGCTTTTGGAAATACAGCTGTTCCGATATCACGACCGTCCATAACAACACTTTGAGCATTTCCAATGTTCCTTTGCATTTCGACCATTTTTTCTCGAACAGTTTTTAGTGAACTTATATAGCTCACATGTTCTGTAACCTCACGGCCACGAATTTCTTTAGATACATCGATTCCATTGAGGAATGTCTGCTGTTCATTCGTGTGTGCATTGATTCCAAGAGTTATGGAAGGAAGATCTTGAATGAAATCTGCAATATTTGGTTTTCCTTGCTCAAGCCAAGATAATGTAACTGCTCTATACATGGCACCTGTATCCACATAGATGAATCCAAGATTCTTTGCGACTAGTCTTGCCGTTGTTGATTTGCCGGATCCGGCAGGTCCGTCAATTGCAATGATCATATGTGATTGCATTTCATTCACGAGTAATTCTTTCAATGGCTTTTTGATAATCTTCAAGGGTATCTATGCCAAAACCATCATAATTTAATTCAATGCAAGTATATGAGTGGCCTTGTTCCAATAATCTCAATTGTTCCAACTTTTCGGTCATTTCAAGTGTACTAAAAGTAGTATTGACAAATGACTGCAAACTAGCTTCAGTATAAGAATAAACTCCGATATGCTTCATGAAATCATGCTGCTGAGTCCATTCATCCTTTGGAATATCACGAATGAATGGGATAGGTGATCGAGAAAAATATAATGCTCGATTATGTTCTCCAAGTACAACTTTCACACATGATGGTGAAAACAGTTCATCTATATCAACAATCTTTGTCATGGCTGTCATAACATCACATCCTGTAACTGTATGAGATTGTACCAATATTGCAATGAGTTCACTACTCAAGAATGGTTCATCAGCTTGTACATTGACTATATAATCTGCTTTTATACCGGATTGTTGATATGCCTCATATATTCTGTCCGTACCGGATTGGTGATCATTTCTTGTCATGATAACATCATCACAAAATGTAGCACAGTGTTCAAGCATAAGATTATCATCTACAGCAATCAATACTGTGGTGAATACATTTGCTCTCACACAATTTCTATAGACATGCTCAATAATGGAACATTCACCCAAGGTCATGAGTAATTTTCTAGGCAATCTCGTTGATTGTAATCGTGCCGGTATGATGCAAATGGCATTCATCTGTTTATCCGGGAATCATGAATCGTTGTAAAGTAGAAAGTATATGCAAGGATGTATCTCTTGAATCGCAAGGAATATGCAAGAACACTTTATTGTCCTTATTGATCAAAGATCCATATTCACCTGTTGCCACTGCGTCAAGAACACCCGGAAATATCGTATGATAAAAAGCCGAGTTATTATCAGGCGGAAATTCAATTGCCAGAACATTGTTTTTGAAGACAAGTCTATTAAAACCAAATGACAAAGCGATGACGCGTAATCGTATTGCAAACATAAGGTTTTCTGCCACTTCGGGTAATGGACCATATCTATCAATGATCTCAGAAATGATATTCAATAATTCAGATTCGCTTCGAACATTATATAATCTCCTATAATATTCGAATCTTTCTCCATCATGAGAGATATATCCAGCAGGTATCAAGGCATCGCTTTCAATATCAATAGCAATATCCATATTCGTTTTTTTGACTTTTTTATCGCTTACATAATCCTTGAAGAGGTCTGAGAATTCCTCTTCTTTCAATTCAGAAACTGCTTCCTCAAGAATTATTTGATATAACTCAAGTCCCATATCTGCAATAAAACCGCTTTGTTCAGCACCAAGTAAATTCCCTGCGCCTCTGATTTCAAGATCACGCATTGCCAGATGAAAACCACTGCCAAGTTCGGTAAATTCTTCCAATGCTTGCAGTCTTCTAACCGCCTGAGGAGTAATTGTCTGAATCGGTGGTATAATCAAATGACAATATGCTTGTGTATTTGATCTACCAACTCTACCACGCAACTGATATAACTCAGCCAAACCGAAATTATCTGCATGATTGATGATAATAGTATTTGCATTTGGAATATCAAGGCCGGATTCAATGATTTTTGTGCTGAGAAGACAATCTATCTTTCTCTCCAAAAAAGCTTCCATGACTTTTTCGAGTTGATCAGATTCCATTTGACCATGAGCTTTTGCACATCGAATGGATGGAAAAATACTGAGGATTTTATGATGAATAGTATCCAAATCCTTGATATTATCATTCACCACATAAATTTGTCCTTCTCGTTCGATTTCTCTGGAAATTGATTCATGCAAAAGTGTATCATCCCATTCATGAATGACAGTTATGACTGGAAGTCGATTTCTTGGAGGGGTTTCAATAACACTTAAATCTCTGGCTCCCATCAATGAAAAATTGAGCGTTCTCGGGATTGGAGTGGCGGTCAAAGTAAGAGTATCAACAGTAACTCTAAGATTTCTAAGCTTTTCTTTTGCTCCTACACCAAAACGCTGCTCTTCATCAATGATCAGCAACCCCAAATCCTTGAATTGTATGTCTTTACTCAATATTCTATGCGTACCTATTAAAATATCAATTTTCGCAGAATTGATATCTTCTACAATACTCTTCTGATCGGATTGTTGACGGAATCTGCTTATCACTTCCACTTTTACAGGATAATGTCTCAAACGATCAGAGAAAGTATGAAAATGCTGATGCGCAAGAATTGTTGTGGGTACAAGTACTGCAACTTGCTTACCTGCTTGAACTGCTTTGAAGGCCGCTCTGATTGCTACTTCAGTTTTTCCGAATCCAACATCTCCGCAAACAAGACGGTCCATTGGTATTGTACTTTCCATATCTCTTTTAACATCTTCAGTTGCTTTTGCTTGATCAACTGTATCTTCATACATGAAAGATGCTTCAAATTCTTTTTGCCAATGCGTATCAATCGGAAACTGAAAACCTGGCTCAGATTTACGCATAGCATAGAGTTTTATCAGTTCTCGAGCTATATCTCTTATGTGCTTTTTAGTTTTCTGCTTCTTCTTCTCCCATTCATTCGAACCCAATCTACTGAGTGTTGGTTTTGAGGCTTCTTGAGCAGAATATTTTTGAATTTTGTGAATATTGTTCAGGTGAACAAAAAGCACATCACTACCATGATAAAGCAAACGCGCACATTCTTGTTGTTGTTGATTGATTGTAATCGTAACAAGTCCATCATATTGTCCAATCCCTTTGTCAACATGAACAACATAATCTCCAATATGCATTTGTTGCAAGTCTTTGAGAGAAATTCCGGAAAAACGTTTGACATTAGCTGTTTTTTGGAAATGTTTTCTCTCAAATAATTGATGCTCGGTGATGACTGCAAATTGCAATTCATGACATATGAATCCGGTTGACAATGTTGAATCAATCCATTTGATGTTTCGTAGTACTTTTTCTTCTGAAATCCTTTCAGGTATTAAGCCCTCTACTACCTCATCTTGTTCGAGGGATGATAAAAATAAGTCTTTGAATCGCTGAATATGTGCTTGACCATCGGCGCAGAGAAATACTGTATAACCATCAGCAATGGATGTAATAACTGATTTCGCACACATTTGAACAGATGCAGAGTAATTTGGTTGTTCTTTGGATGATAGCTCAGAATACTTTCCATTTTTATCGGAAAAGACAACTCTTTTATATTTCTGAATCTGTGTTGCATGTTCACTTGAAATTGATTGCAGACTTACTTCATCTTCAAAAAACATCAGCACTGACTGATCTTCTATATGATCAAAAATGTTTGAAGTGAATTGTTCATCTTTCTCGTGATATAAAACACCAATGAAATCATATGATTCAAGTTCTTTGATACTTCTTTGCGATTGTGGTTCATATTCCCTGAGTGATTCAATCTCATCACCCCAAAATTCAATACGAATTGGTACATCATGTCCCAAAGGAAATATATCAACTATTCCACCTCGAATAGATATTTCTCCTTGTTGTGATACATAATCTTTTCTTTCAAATCCTTGAAACATCAATGAATTCGTGAACTGCTTAAATGGTACGGACTTCCCTCTCTGAATTGAAATACTATGCTCTTCCAATGTTTTTGGAGCAGGATATTGCAATTCGAGTAAATGTATGGGAAGAATCAAAATCCCTGATTCACTTTTATTGAATGCGAGTAATGTGTCAACTGTTCTCAATACTTCGGGATCGACGTCTTCGTGAAGAAGGTGAAGGCGATGTTCAGGCAATGCCAATAAGTGCAATGTATCTTCATCTATCATTGCAGATAAATCAAAATACAACTCTGATGCTTTTTCTGCAGTGGAAGTGAAACAAATGAATTTATCCTGTAATTGTCCCCTGAGCAAAGATATGAGTACATGTTTAAATGCTGAACTTGTCTCGGTCAATAAGAAAGAATGTGAAACACCATGGGACTCAACATCTGCTATCAATTGTTGAATTGGTTTTTTCTTTGTAAGATAATTCAGGAGTGGGTGTTTTTTCATGCTCTATAATAGACATACCCCCAACATTATTCATGGAGGGGGTGATGCGAAGTCTTATTAAATTTATTTTTTGAATTCAGACATGAACGTTTCTATTGCACTGGTTATACCGGATACAAACCCGGCAGCTTGCATTACAGGTTTTTCAATCTTTGCTTGCAATTTGGCTTCCAAATCATTTACTCTATCAGCAATTTGTTTGATGGAATCTAAGGTTCCCTCAACAGTTGTCATTTGCTTTTGAAGAGATTTCATCGAAGTGGATGTATCCTGCAATGTTACTTCCAATTGAGTGAATATTGGTTTTGAATCTTCCTCAATTCTCTGTACTGTATTTGAAAGCTTAACAAATATTTTTATGCTATCCTGTAATGCTTTTTGAGCTTTTAGGATAAACATCACACCAAAAATGGCAAGTATGGTCACACTCAATAGGGCAAAGACAATCAGGATATTTGTGATCTGTTCCATTATTTATCAACCATTTGAGCGTGATTGTACATTGCTTATCTCTTGTTTAAATGCTTCTACTCCGGCTGCAGCGGCATCTTTGATCTTATGCAGTCCATCTGTTACACTACCTGATGCATTATGTGCCTTACTTTTTGCATCACGAAGCATTTGCTCGGCATTATGCAATAAATCATCAGCTTTTTCACGTGCATTGCGTACTACGGCATCTGCTTGCAATTTTCCATCATTGGGAATATGAGAAGAATCGTTGTCTTGACCACCAAAGATATTTTGTCCTTTTTCGAGCAAATCCTTTGAACGATACGATAATTCATCACGAAATTCTCTTCCGGGCTTTGGTGCAAATAATAAGGCTGTGATTGCACCAACTGCGCCACCCACCAATGCACCAAGAAGAAATCCTTTGGCATAGGAATTAACTACTTCACTGTCTTCTTTCATATCTCTTCTCCGTATTAATTACCATTGTTCAGGTAAGATTATTGACATGCCTTTGGCTTTTAAAATCATGTCACAACATTCTCTCACAGCTCCATGTCCACCCGGATAAGCACTAATATAATGGACATGTTCTTTTATAATGTCATGTGCATCTGAAGGCGACATAGAAAATCCAACAGACTGTAAACATGAAAGATCATTCACATCATCACCGATATATGCTATGTTATCCAAATTCAATGAATATTGCTCGCACAGTAACGATAGTGAGGCCATTTTGTTGCGAGAACCTTGAATAATACTATCAATCTTTAGTGTAATTGCTCTCTCTTGTACTATTTTTGTGTCTTCGCTTGTGATGATTGCAGTCTTTACACCTGCTTTGTGAAGAAGTACAATTCCCATGCCATCTCTAACATCAAATCGTTTGAATGAAATACCCTGTTCGGTGTAATACATGCCACCATCTGTCATTGTACCATCAACATCAAATACAACTAACTCAATTTGGCGTAGATTTTCCATGATAGAAGTCATAAGCCGAAAGAAATTCAATAAATTGATAACAATTATGATTAAAATTACACAATAACAATGAAGAATACCACAGCTTACATAATCTTGATTTTTATCATGACATTTTTCTTAGGTATGGGTTGCACGAAAGAGACTCAAGAACAAGCTCCAGATGAATCACCCAAGCAATATGAAGGTATCTTGATAGCTCCTGATTCAGTGTTCAGGCATATTGAATCTCAGGTATCATTTGGACCAAGAAATCCAGGTTCAAAGGGTCATGCCGAAACCATGAACTTTTTACTCAATTATTTCTCCAATACAGCAGATACAGCTTTTTTACAACGATTTTCAAGCACTGTATATGGAAAAACATATGATATGGCAAATATCATTGCTTCCTTCTCGCCTGAAAAGAGTGATCGTATTCTGCTTTGTGCTCATTGGGATACCCGTCCATTTGCAGATCAAGATAAGAATGAAGTAAAGAGAACACATCCTATACTAGGGGCAAATGATGGGGCCAGTGGTGTTGCCGTTCTCATGGAGATTGCACATATATTATCTAAACAAAAGCCTGAAATTGGCATTGATATCATTCTATTTGATGGCGAAGACTTAGGAGTTTCAGGAGATAATGATGGGTTTTTCCAAGGCTCAAGATATTTGGCAGTACATTATCCTCTTCCAAAACCACGATATGGCATCTTACTCGATTTAGTTGGTGACAAACAGGCTGAATTTCGATATGAACCAATTTCTCGAGAAGCGCATTCAGTTCTCTTAGATGGAATATGGAATATCGCAAAGAAAAGACGATCTCCGTATTTCATTCATGAAACTGGTAATGCAGTTTCCGATGATCATGTAATGTTAAATCAACAAGGCATCAAAACTATCAATATCATTGATGTGAATCTTGTGGGAAATACAGATCCCAATCCACGCAGACAATATTGGCATACTTCTCAAGACACAATTGAAAATATATCATCTCATACCCTTGCCGATATTGGTAATGTGCTATTGGACTTTATCTTCACGACTTCTCAAGATATATTTTAACATGAAATCAGAATTTATTGCTATACATATTTTCGTTCTAGAAGAATTTCAAGATATTCTCATCGGACTTCTTTTCAATATGGATTTTTCCGGGATTGAACAATCACAGGATATGATGACGATTATATTCAATACATTTAATTATCATGAGGACTTCGATAGATTCATCTTAGAAACAGCAAAGAATCATGATATTGAATGTACAATACTCAATAAAGAAATCATTCAAGATCAAAATTGGAATAAAGAATGGGAAGATTCACTTGAACCGATCATTGTGAATGAAACCATTGCTATAACACCTGAATGGAAAAAAGATGAAGTTCATCATCCATTAACTATTATTATTAATCCTCAAATGGCCTTCGGTACAGGATATCATCCCACTACCAGAATGGTTTGCAGGGAATTACAAGAATGGGTTCAACCAAATTCCTCTTGGGTGGATGCAGGTTGTGGTTCAGGTGTTCTCGGCATACTTGCTTCCAAATTAGGCGCAAAAGACATTTTTGCATTCGACAATGATGAATGGAGCGTTGAGAATGCGAAAGACAATGCAATGCTCAATTCAATTGATAATATGCATGTTGAACAAGCCGATATTTTTACATTGAATCTATCACCTGTTGATGGTATTGCAGCAAATATGTATCGTAATATCATACTCCCAAATATGAATAAATTCCATGAAGCATTGCATAAAAGCAAAGGCATTATGATTGTCTCAGGTATTCTTGCAATTGATGAAGATGAAATTGTCCAATCTGCTGTCAAACATGAATTCGAATATCTCAAAACCCTCAAAGAGCAAGATTGGGTTGCTATTACTTTTAGAGCTTTGTAATGAAATATTTTGCCGGAATAGATATAGGAACAAATACCCTTTTACTACTCATTGTTTCAAAAGATCAAGAAGGCAATATCAGCATCATAAAAGATGAACACAGAATAGCAAGACTTGGCGAAGGACTCAATACAAACAGAATCATCTCAGATATAGCAATACAAAGAGCAATTGCCATCCTTGAAGAATATGCCAGATGTATATCGCAATTCACTGATATTTCCGTGAGGGCAATTGCGACGAGTGCAATGAGAGATGCTCAAAACAAAGTCGATGTACAAACAATGCTCGAACTAACTTTGGGATATCCAATTGAAATCATCTCAGGCATAGAAGAAGCTTCGCTTACTTTTCTTGGAAGCCGAGAAGATCATGATAAACCGGTAATAATTGACATAGGTGGAGGCAGCACTGAGATTATTCAACTGATTGACAATAAAGAGCATTGCATAAGTATTGATATAGGTGCTGTACGCCTCACTGATATATTCATGAAGCAATTACCCATTACTGATACTGCACTTGAACAAGCCAAACAATATATCATGAGTGTATTAAAGGACATTTCAATACCGGTCAATTCAACAATCATTGCAACTGCTGGCACACCAACTACATTAGCAGCAATCGACCTTGAAATACATGATCTTTCCTCTCTTTTGATTCATGGTCATGTATTGTCAATTGAGAAGATTTCCAGTATATGTACTACATTACTGCATGCAGAGTTAGAGTTTATACTCTCTATTCCTGGCGTTCATCCGCAAAGAGCAGATATTTTACCTGCAGGTGCGCTCATTTTGTCAATGATTCTTGAACATATTCAAGCTAAATCTTGTGTTGTGAGTAAAAAAGGACTCCGCTATGGAATTGTCCAATCAATCATGAATGATTCTCTTTCCTTTTGATGAATAGTCCTTCTCCTAGTGCTGTGACATTCCCCTCTTTATCAATCAATTCAGCCATCAAGGTAAATTTCCGTCCCTGTTCAGATAATATGCGACCCTTGAGATGCAACTCTTGTTCAATAAACGTTGGTTTCTTGAATCTCACATTCAATTGACCGGTGGGTGCTTTAACATTCATACCAGTAAGTACTTTTCCCATTGTCTCATCCAATAGAAGGCTCACCATGCCTCCATGCATGATATCAAGTGAACCCATAAGATGTTTGGGAGGTGTAAACCATGATTCAGCCGATTGAGCAATAGGATCATAAATAAAAGTCATGTGCAAGCCTTGATTATTAAGCTCTCCACAGCCGAAACATTGATTGTCTGATTTTGGATGTAAAAAGACCTTATCAGTTTTTTCAAGTGGTTCAATCACCCTGGAATGAACATCACCTGAATACATATAATGTGGTCCCCAAGGTCGAATATTATCTCGTAATTCAAGCAACAATCTTGCTGATATTCTTCCCCACTCAGCCATTGAAGAACGATGATACAGATTTCCATCTTTGGAATATCTCAGATCTTTCATTGAAAATGGATGAGATATCTTATTTGTCATATATATACGGTCACCGTCGATATATTTCCAAACAATCGGAGTGTCTTCTTTGTGAAGAAAGATATCTTCATTTCCAATATGAGCGTAAAAACTTGCTTCAGGAAAACTCCCCGTACGATTATAGTCCATATTTTTGTAAATCAATTCAATGAGTATTGTATCCTCAATGATGATTCCTTCATGAGTGATGATGCCTTGACTATTGATGTAATAATGATATTGAGCCATAAATTTCACACGGTTAATCTAAATGATAGCAGTTTCACAATGCACCATGCAATTTAATGGAATTTCACTTTTTGATGGAATTACATTTACTGTGGGTGATCAAGACAAAATCGGTCTGGTTGGTAAAAATGGAGCCGGCAAATCCACATTACTCAATGTATTGTATGGAGATATAAAACCTGAATCCGGAGTTATAACAACATCCAAGCAGCATACAATTGGTTTTTTAAAACAACAGTTGCACGCAGATTATACCGGGACAGTGAAAGAAGAGTGTAGATCAGCTTTTGATGCAGTATTAAACATCGAAATTGAACTGGAATCCTTACAAATCACAATTACAGAATACACTGATTATGATAATCCTGAGTACAGTGAATTATGCGAAAGAATGTCTGATTTGTATGCCCAACTCGAAATATTGGGTGGAAATACAATCGAGGCAAGCATAGAAAAGATTCTTCTAGGATTAGGTTTTACCCATGAATCCATGCTTAAACCTGCAAAGGAATTATCTGGTGGCTGGCAAATGCGACTTGAGCTAGCCAAATTACTACTTCGTAAGCCACATACATTACTATTAGATGAACCGACCAATCACCTTGATATTGACTCCATTCGTTGGCTGGAAACATATCTTGCACAATATGATGGCGCTGTCATATTGGTTTCTCATGATAGAGTATTCCTAGATACAATCACGAATAGAACAATTGAAATCCGTAATGGTGGAATTGAGGATTATCCATGTTCTTATTCAAAATATGTTATCGAAAGACTCGAAAGAGAGGAACATCGAAAAAAAGCATACTTGGCCCAACAAAAAGAGATAGCAAAAACACAAGAATTCATCGATAGATTTCGTTCAAAAGCAAATCTTGCATCTAGAGTTCAATCAAGAGTGAAACAATTAGAAGCCAAAGAAAGAATCACTTATGATGATTCCACTGACAAAACAATTTCATTTTCTTTTCCTCCTGCACCAAGAGCACCAAGAGTTTTGTTTCATTCTGATGATTTATCGAAAAAGTATGATGATAAAGTCATTTTAAACCATATTTCATTTGATATTGAAAGAGAAATGCGTTGTGCTTTCGTTGGCAAAAATGGCGAAGGAAAAAGTACGCTTTCGCGAATTCTAGCCGGAATAGAATCCTATGACGGTCTACTCAATACCGGTGAAGGCCTAAAAATCGGATATTTCGCACAGCAACATGCTGATTCACTCGATCCCACAAAAACTGTTTTTGAAACACTCGAACAAGTAGCAGTCGGAGATATCCGGACAAAAATCAGAGCTATTCTTGGCGCATTTCTTTTTAGCGGTGATTCTGTTGAGAAGAAAGTTCGTGTATTGTCAGGTGGTGAAAGAGCTCGTCTTGCACTTGCAATGCTACTTTTATCTGAATCTCATGTCTTGATTCTCGACGAACCAACCAATCACTTAGATATGTCTGCCAAAGACATATTGAAATCAGCTCTGTTAGATTATAATGGTGCATTAATCATTGTTTCTCATGATCGTGATTTTCTCTCCGGACTGATTGATAATATATTTCACTTTTCTCAAGGATCGGTGAAACATCATCCTCTGACATTGGAAGAGTATTTGGCGAAACATGCAATAAATTCACTAGATGAAATAAAAACAAAAGTTGATCATAACAATAATGGAAAAGTCAACACTAATACGCAGTTAAGTAGAGAAGAAAAAAAAAACCGAGAAAAAGAAGAGAAGAAAAAGAGTAGAAGAATTGAAGAACTAGAACAATTGATAGCTCAATTAGAAAAAGAGCTATCATCAGTTGATCAACTACTATCTCTTGAAGAAACATATTCCGATACTGAAAAAATGAAATCGCAAACTCAGTCTAGAAATGATGTTCAACAGAAATTGGATACCTTTTTAGTCGAATGGGAATCACTTCAATAATATTGAAGCTGATGGACAATATTCGGATATCACACAATCATTGCATTTGGGTCTTCTTGCGATGCATACTGCTCTTCCATGTTCGATGATACGGTGGGTAAATACTGTCCAATCATGTTGAGGAATAAGTGGCAATAGTTCTTGCTCAATCTTGACTGCATCTGTGGTCTTCACAAATTTCAGAGCATTCATTATGCGAGTTACATGTGTATCCACGGTAATACCTGCATTGATTCCAAATGCATTCCCCAATAAAACATTTGCTGTTTTTCTTCCAACTCCCGGCAATAGTATTAAAGCATCTATATCCAGCGGTAATTCCCCATTGTACACATTCATGATCATCTTTGAGCAAGCAAGTATATTCTTTGCTTTTGCTTTATAGAATCCAGTGGAGTGAATAATTTCTTCTAAATGATTGATATCTGCATGTTGCAAGCTTTCGGCATCGGGATATTCTGCAAAGAGATGAGGCGTGACAATGTTCACTCTAGCATCAGTACATTGTGCCGACAATATTGTTGCTATCAACAATTGAAATGGAGTGGAATACAGTAATGCACAAATTGCATCAGGATATTGCTTTTGCAATACTGACAGAATAGCATTCATCCGTTCTATCTTCTTTTTCTTTGATTCTCTCATTATAGTTCTTTCCTGATATTGCACAGTGAATCAGGCATATCTCTGTGATAGACATAACTTGGATAATCAGTTTTAGCTATGGATAAACCTGCATGTTCAGCTTTCTCAAAGAGTTTCGTATCATCTCCGTATGATACATTGTCAAAACCATTCAATCCATGAATTGCCGATGCTAAAAACACAAATGTACCTCCGATTATGCATTCACTCAAATGTATCAATTGATTGGGATTATTCATGTCTGGAACATAAGGATCGCCTATAATTGAAACTCCACCATGCAATAAATCCAAATGAGTATATTCTTCGAGCATGGCTTTTCTTATTGATAAATGATCGGGCTTATACTCATCATCTGAATCAAGAAATGTGATAAAAAGACCGGATGAGGCAAGAATTCCAGCATTTTTTGTTAAAGCTTGACCACGATGACCATGCTTCAAGTAACGAAATCTATTATCTGAGTCTAACCAAGATTGCACGATGGCATCAGTAGCATCAGTAGATCCATCATTCACAATCAAACATTCCCAATCTTGTAAATCTTGTAGAAGCAGAGATTTAAGAGCTCTTTCGAGGATATGAGCACGATTATGACAGGTCACAATAACCGAAAAGAAAGGAATATGTTTGTTTTTGACTGATATCATGGAACTTTTGGGGTATTTACAGTTTTTAAGAGCATGTGTAAATTCGTAATTTTGCACCTAATTAAGTTAATCATTGCCATTATACATTTACCAAGGTTTTAACATGGCTTTCCAACCTGTTGATTATTATAATATTTATGACCAATTGTCTGAGGATGAAAAAATGGTCAGAGAATCCGTTGCCGACTTTGTTGACAATGAGGTTTTGCCGATCATTGAAAAACATTATCAAGCCGGCACATTTCCGATGGATTTGGTTGGCAAAATGGCTGATCTTGGTCTTTTTGGCATAACTCTCCCTCAGGAATATGGATGTGCAGGTGCCAATTATATCAGCTATGGATTGGCTATGCAAGAACTTGAACGAGGTGATTCCGGAGTGCGCTCATTTGCTTCCGTGCAAAGTTCCCTTGTCATGTATCCGATTTATACATACGGAACAGAAGAGATTAAAAAGAAATGGCTACCAAGACTTGCATCCGGCAGTGCAATAGGATGTTTTGGTCTTACAGAACCTGATTTTGGATCAAATCCATCAGGCATGATAACAAATGCAAAAGAAATTGATGGTGGATATTTGCTCAATGGTGCAAAGATGTGGATCACAAACGGTTCACTTGCAGATATTGCTGTGGTATGGGCAAAATATGAAGGCGAAATTCATGGTTTTCTTGTTGAAAAAGGAATGAAAGGCTTCTCTGCTCCTGAAATGAAAGGAAAACTTTCACTGAGAGCTTCTGTTACAAGCGAGCTTATTTTTCAAGATGTTGAAATTCCAAAAGAAAATAAGTTAGATATCAAAGGATTGAAAGGTCCACTTAGTTGTTTGAATCAAGCACGATATGGAATTGCTTGGGGTGCAATTGGTAGTGCTATTGGTACATATCAATCATCTCTTGATTATGCTAAAAGTAGAATTCAATTTGACAAACCGATTGCCAGTTTTCAATTGGTTCAAGAAAAATTGGTTTGGATGCTGAATGAAATTACGAAAGGACAACTTATTTGCATGCAATTGGGTCAATTGAAAGAATCTGGAAGAATGAACCCAAATCAAGTGTCTCTTGCAAAAAGAAATAATGTTGATATTGCTATTCAATGTGCCCGAATTGCTAGAGATATTCATGGAGCCAATGGTATTCTCGATGAATATCCAATCATGCGACATTCTGCAAATCTTGAATCCGTAAGAACATATGAAGGCACTCATGATATTCATACATTGATACTTGGGGCTGACATAACGGGTATACAAGCCTTTAAATAGTAGATTCTTCCCTTTTCTTAAAGCTACCCCATGTTTTATGAGGTAGCTTTTTTTATGATAATAATCTTCCTGTTCTTTATACCGTTCATAGCGAATTCACAAATCATAATCAATGAATTCATGCCTTATCCATTATCCCGTAATCCGGAGTGGATAGAATTGTATAATACTGATTCAACCAAGACTTTTTCCGTACCTGTATTATGGATCGAAGACGCGACAACTCGCACAAAGATTGAACACATTGTTATTCCTCCAAAAGAATATCTCATAATCACAAGAGATACGAATACTTTAAAGAATACAGTAAATCCAATTCAATGTCCAGTGAGACAAGCTGTTTTGCCAACACTGAATAATTCAAAAGATAAAATAATACTTCGGAATCAGGATAGTACAGTCATTGATTCAATTGCATATACTATAAGCAAGGAGCAAAAAGGAAAGAGTCTAGAACGCATGAAAGATACATTTGTAAGTAAAGTACTCACTACTTCCATAAATCCAAATGGACATACATGTGGATTTATCAATTCAATACATCCGATTGATCATGATCTCCAACTCAAATCAATATATGTACATGATGATTCCGTGTACTTTATGTTATACAATAATGGAAATATCCCAATTCTAGATATTCAAGTCATTGTTTCAACGGGAACATCACAAGTTAGCTCTTACCTAGACAAACTTATGATGAATCAAATGTCTGAAATAGGTATATCAGTATCTGAATTAGATATTTCGGAAGGAATGAATCAGATTTCTATACTATCTTCTCATCTTTTGGAAGATCCTCGATTGTATAATAATAATGGAATCTTCGAATACTATCATTCATTTCCCAGTAGAAGCATCATCATCAATGAGATAAATGTTCATGATAATAAATTTCCTGAATTTATTGAACTCAGAATACTAGAAAAAAAGATCAATCTTCAAGATGGATATACTTGTATCATAGGAAAAGATACAATTGATTTGTCTTTGGAGAATTCATCAGAATATGTACTTATAACAAAAGAACCGGATCAAAGACTTTCAGATCATGTATGTATTCATGATAATGGCCTTACATTGTCGAATGAGGGCATAAGAATTCAAATTATAGACCCAAATGGTGTCATAATCGATTCCATCAATTATGATTACCTCATTTCAAAATACACTTCATACTGGCCATTCTCTTCATTTGAATACAGTGATTCTCTCAATGGAGGAGATTGGTTCATTTCAATGAATGAACAAGGCGGAACACCCGGTAATATGAATAGTCAAATTCAGTCACCAAATGCAAAGGATATGACTATAGATTTTGTGGGATGTACAGGGGCATACTTGAATTGTCAGCAAATACGCATTACACAACCATTTACCATTGGAATATATTCATGTGATGTGTATACTCTTGATGGTTTCTTTATATCATCAATCTTTGTAGATAAGTTAATACCAACTGAAACAGTATTTCCCTTTATGTATACAATTGACTTACCGTCATCTGTCTATATCTTGGTTCATAGTGTTAAAGATTATCAAGGATTTGAATCAGTGAGTACAATAACGCCATTCATTAAGCGAAATTGACTTGTTAAGAAGGCTCGTAAATCCTATATTCACCATTGATTCAATTTTATTCGAGCTAGAACATTGGAAAACATGGACAAGTTAATCCCCAAATATATCAATCGAGAAGTCGCTTGGGTTCGATTTAATGAAAGAGTACTTCATGAAGCAAATAATCAGTCCCATCCATTACTTGAAAGACTCAAATTCCTGATAATATTCACCACGAATCTTGATGAATTTTTTATGATTCGCGTGAGTGGTTTAAAAGAGCAATTATTACAGCATGCTATTGAGTTATCTGTGGATGGCTTAACACCTGCAGAGCAATTACAGAGATTGCGAACGATGTTAATGCCTTTGCATTCAGCACATGAGAATTATTACAAAAATGATATCATGCCTGCATTATCAAAGCAAGGCATTAAATTGCTAGAGTTATCCGACCTTAATGAGTCTCATCTGGCCTATGTGAAAGGACTTTTCGTAACAGATATATTACCTGTTTTAACACCTTTGGCTATTGATCCCGGACATCCTTTTCCCAGACTTCTCAATCGATCTTTGAATATTGTTTTTCTATTGAAAGATGAAAAGAAAGTAGGTTCTAAAGTAGCAGTGCTGCAAGTTCCACCAATACTGGATCGTTTGATCAGTATTAATGTCCACCCAATTCATCAAACATTTATACTCTTGGAAAAAATCATACAAGAGAATGCTGATATACTCTTTCCAGGTTTTACCATTTCTGAGTCGCATTGTTTCAGAGTAACAAGAGATGCTGATTTGGATATAGCCTATGATGAAGCTGAAGATTTGATGTCTGAAATTGCAGAGCAAGTACGGCACAGGCGTTGGGGTACTGATGCAGTTCGTCTTGAGGTTGAATCTTCAACTTCTAAAGATGTAGTTCAAATGCTTTGCAAATCAATGAATATCAATAATGAGGATATATACTTTTCAGACATTCCACTCAATTTGAGTGATTTTTATACGCTGTATAAAGTGGATAAACCTCAATTAAAAGATACTCCTTTATTATCAAGACAATGTCCTGAATTCCTAGGTTTATCATCAGAAATATTTGATCACATAAAAAAGAAAGATATACTTGTTCATCATCCATTTGACTCCTTTACTTCAAGTGTGGTTCGTTTTCTACAGGCAGCTTCTACAGATGATCTAGTTTTAGCAATCAAAATCACGCTCTATCGCGCAGGTGGTTCATCTCCTGTAATTGAAGCTCTTAAAATAGCAGCTGAAAATGGTAAACAAGTCACCGCTTTTGTCGAGTTAAGAGCCAGATTTGATGAAGAAAATAATATCAACTGGGCAAAAGAATTAGAGAATGTGGGCGTACATGTTGTGTATGGAGTTCTAGGTTTAAAGATTCATAGTAAGATTGCAATGGTGGTAAGGAAAGAACATAAAATCCGCACATATTTACACTTAAGTACCGGTAATTATAATGTGTCAACTTCACGAGTTTACACAGATATTGGATATTTCACATGTCGTGAAGATTTTGTTAATGATGCAATACATTTGTTCAATATGTTGACAGGGTATTCTCATCATGAACATTGGGATCGTTTTTCTGTTGCCCCCGATCATCTACGCAATGATGTATTGGATTTGATTTCTCGAGAAGCTGAGTATTCAACTCATGAAAAACCGGGTAGAATTGTCATAAAAATGAATGCCCTGGTTGATAGACAAGTCATTGATGCACTGTATAAAGCTTCACAAAAAGGTGTAAAAATTGAACTCATCATTAGAGGTGTTTGCTCGCTTATTCCCAATATTCCTGGATTGAGTGAAAATATCACCGTGAAAAGTGTTATTGGTAGATTCCTTGAACATAGCAGAATATTCTATTTCTCAAATAATGGAAAATCCGAGATCTATGTATCATCAGCTGATTGGATGCCAAGGAATTTCAATAATAGAGTTGAAATCATGTTCCCTATTTTAGATAAACAATCATTTTCATTATTGGAACATATCCTTTCAATATATTTGGAGGACAGTTCTGCTTCTTGGAAACTCAATGAGAATGGTCAATATGTAAGGCCCCTACAAAGAGAAGATGGATTTAACTCACAACATTATTTTCTTAAAGAATTGTCCACATTCAAATCAATTCCTGCTAAACTTAAAACACTATAAATGCGCATTCCCTTATTATTATCCCGTACATATCTCTTTTCAATTAAACAACGCTCTTTCATCTCTTTCATCAATGTATTGGCATTTTTGGGCTTATTGATTGGTATTGCGTCTCTTATTTGTGTGACTTCAATATTTAATGGATTTAGATTATTGGTTAGAGATATGCTTTTAACCATAGATCCGCATATACGAATAACTTTGAATGAAGATATTGATTGTAAAGCTCTTGAAGAGAGAGTAAGTAAGTATGTTACTAAGTATGAATTCAATGAAAGTTCCTCATCAAAGATTATCATTGGTCATAGAGAAGTAACACAAGCCGGAATGATACTTGGCATAGAAACATTCCATACATATATTAAAAAGACTGACAACAAAGTGGCTATAGGTATTGGCCTAGCAGATAAATTAGGAGTGAAGAAAGGTGATACGATTTCACTTTCCACTCCTGAAATGATTGATATGGCAATTTCTGGCATGGCTTTACCTACCGGGATACAAGTAGTAATTGATAGTATCTTTCAAATAAGTTCAGGTGTTCAATATGATAATTCATTTATCATGGCTGATTTGGGCTTTTTACGAGATAATGGATTGGTGGGTAAGCAATTTGCAGACTTAAGAATTGAGAATCCAGATAATGTCTATGAGCTCATGAAGTCTCTAAAGGCAGATAAAACCATTGGTACATTACAGATTGAATCGTGGAAAGATCTTCATCATGAACTGTATTCGACAATGGAATTTGAAAGAAATATGAGTTTTATAATACTTGGGATTATTTCTTTTGTCTCCGCATTTAATATATTAATCGCTATGTGGATGATGGTGAAGTCTAAATCAAAGGATATTGCAATGCTTCTTTCCATGGGAGCTAGTCAACAAGATATTAAATGGACATTCATGCTGCAAGGATTGGTAATTGGCTCTATGGGTTCAATATTAGGTGCTGGATTGGGTGTTCTTCTTTGTTATGGCCAGGAAAGTTATGGGTGGGTTTCATTGCCAAATAGCATTGTTTCAACCATGCCTGTATCTCTTTCTTATGATATAGTTTTGATGAGCATCATTCTTGGAATTAGCGTTTCATCCATTGCCGGTATATATCCATCAATTTTGGCAACTCGAACCAATATATCTGAACAATTAAGACATGAATAAAAAAAAGCCGATCAATGATCGGCTTTACAGTTATGGTTTAGGTTGTTCCGATGCCGGTTGCTGCTGTGCAGGTGCCGGCTGTGGAGTCGCAGGCTTTTGAACAGGAGTAGATGGTGGAATAATTGGCTTAGCTGCATTCACGGTTGCAGGATCTCTGGTGATATCACCGGGATTCAATAAAAATTTATTGGCCAATAATGCTATCACCATGATGGTTGCACCAATGATAATTGTGATTTTAGTCAATAAATCTGATGCTCTGCGTGAACCGAACATGGTACCAAGCTGATTTCCGAAACCAGACATGGATGTCGTCATATCGCCTTTGCCCGGCTGAATCAAAACTGCCACAATAAGCAATAAGCCAAGAATAATCATCAAAATGATAGCGAGAGTAAACATAGTGAAACCGTCAATAATATGTTGGCAATAAGATGCAAAGATACAATATTCTGCTATAAAATCATCCTGATTTTTCCCTTGTTATGGCTATTTCCTTTTGATAGTGACAATTCGATTATAGGCTTTTTGAAACTCCTTTTTCCCTGTATTTCTTGGTTTCAATGGAGAAAGTATGATTTCTTTAGGGGTTTCTGTACATAAAACAGATACTGATTCAGCTCTTCTTTTGGCTAAATCTGTGTTCAAAGCTATATCTCCGCTTAAATCCGTGAATGCTTCAATGATGATGCTATCTTCTTTTTTGAGACTTTTCAAGAATTGTTTCAATGATACAATATCAATATTTCGAAGTTTATCGCTGTTGAAATCAAACAATGCTGCAGTTTCGATTTGAATTGGATCTGAAACTACAAGTTTAGGTCTATCAATTAAAATCTCACTTTGAATGAGTTTCTTCTCCGCTTGTTCAAAGATTATTGCCCGGAGTGATCCCCTCACGAAGTTATCGGGAATACTGTCAATAAGTATAGGTTTATTACAAGTTGCTTTCCCTTTTTTGATGATGTGTTTTGCATCAATATCATATAATCCCCAATCGAATGTATGTTCGCTCTCTGACTGTACTTCAAACTGAATATTTGGGTATTCATACGATGTATCATTACTTAGCATTTCATATGGGGCAATCAGATCATCATTGATAATCTTCCCTATTTTTTGATTTGTTTGCTCTTTAATAAATGTAAAGATGAATCTTGAACTATCAATATTCCTGGATGAAGAAACTCCCTTGATATGTTTACTAAATAACTCAGAATCATATCCATCATTGAGCTCTATCTCTAATTGCTTCTCTGGATATAGTTGCATTCTTTGTGAAATGGTATCAATGATCCACGGATAATTACAAGAGCCATGATCATCTATACAATTCAAAAAAGAGTTTGAATACATCTCATTTGGATTAAGAATATCTGTATACAAATCATGTAAAACAGGCATGAAATACACTTTTTGATTTATATGTATTTTACCTGTTTGTACTTGATTAATATTTATAGCATAAGTTATTGGAGATTGAATTGTAATAATCAAGTCTTCATTATCACTCATTATATTCTTCGGTTTTTGTATTTCGCCAAAAGGATGTAATTCAATTCCTAATCCAAATGTTAGAGCATCTACATACCAATTAGTACCGAATTGAGTAGGACGCAATGCATATGTATACTGAAGAAGAGGCTTTAAAAAAAACTCATCCTTGATAACTGGTATTTTATATGACGTCCCTAGAACAATGCCAAAATATCTTGGATTGATGCCTGCCAATGCTCCAATTGAGGTATTTCTTTGTTGAGCTCCATTATCAAAAAGCAGTGGGCCATCAACGATATTTTCCCTGTAAGTATAGTTCTTTGAAGCATTGATTCCAGCCATCATACCCAAAGTGATATCAAATCTCTGAAAAGGAGTAAAACTATATAAAAACTGGAAATTGATTAAAGATAACTCAACTTCTAATCTTGATCGTATTAAACCTTGTTCATTCTTAGAATTCACAATACCATACGTATCAGTTGAAAGTGTTCCACCTATATCTCTATACCCGAAAGTGGCCCCGATCAAATGATTATAATCAATGACATATGTAGCAAAGAACGATATATCATAACCTAGTCCATCGCCCTTTGTAAATTCAGGACAACAAATTGACATGGGCTTAGGTGGCAGCATCTTGGCCCTATGAAAAGATAATGAAGGCAAGATGGATAGGCCATACGAAACTCTTTGAATATCTTTTATTGTATTTTCTGAAGCTTGTATGTATCCGGAAAAAAAGAGGAGGAGTATGATATATGTTATAACATTCATTGACCTTCTGCTAATTGTTTTGACTTAGCCTGAACCATTAATTGTTCAATAATTGTTCCAAGACCACCATCCATAATTTCACGCAATGGATTATTCTTGGCTTCTCCTTCCAATCTATGGTCTGTGACTCTATTCTGAGGATAATTATATGTTCGTATTTTTTCTGATCTATCCCCGGTTTTAATCTGTTCTTTTCTGTCTTTTGATAGTGCTTCAGATTGTTTTTCTAATTCTAATTCGTACAATTTTGTTCGAAGAAGTTTCATGGCTTTTAATCTGTTTGCCAATTGTGATCTTTCCTCCCTACATTGCACAACAATTCCGGAAGGTTTATGTGTAATTCGCACAGCAGTTTCAACTTTATTTACATTCTGTCCCCCTTTGCCTCCGGCTCTTGAGAAGTTTAACTCAAGGTCAGAATCTACGATGTCGATATCAATATCTTCAGCCTGTGGTAATACAGCAACTGTAGCGGCAGATGTATGAACTCTTCCAGAAGATTCTGTTGCAGGTACTCTCTGAACCCTATGGACTCCACTTTCATATTTCATCATGCCAAAAACATCATCGCCATTGAGTTCAAAAGTAACTTCTTTATATCCCCCAACTTCACTATCGTGTAAATCCAATAATTGAATATGAAGGCCTTTCTGTTCAGCATATCTGGAATACATTTTGAGTAAATCTCCAACAAATAAACCTGCCTCATCACCTCCTGTACCTGCCCTTACTTCTACAATACAATTTCGTCGATCATTTGGATCTTTGGGTAATAAAAGAATTGTAAGTACTTCCAGATGATTTTGTAATTGTAATTGAAGTTCTTGTTTTTCTTCATAAGCCAGCGACTTAAATTCAGAATCTATTGATTGATCGAGTAATTCCCTATTCGCTTCCAAAGATTGTAAAGTGTGAATATACGAGTCACCCACCTGAACAATTGGTTCTAATTGAGTCAATTCTTTGGATAATTCTCTAAAAACTTCATTGTTTGCGATGATTTCAGGATCATTTAACTGCTGTAAAACAGTATCATATCTTTCTTTTATAGCAAGTATCTTCTCTTCCATCTTTAGCCATTAACTTTGTATTTTTGTCTAATTATAAGTTCAAAACTACAATGATTATAACGAAATCACATATACTCAGCTACAAGTCTCTCTTCCTGGGAATTTCAATGCTGTTTGTCCTCCTCGGTGGATGCGCTCAAGAAAACCCGCTTCTCTATGATGCAAGTTTACGAGATAGCAGTGTTAGTGTTCGTTTTATCAATATGTCGGGAGACAATATATCACGTTCCTTCACCATAGATGGTTGTCCGACATTTTCAAATATTGGATATGGAAATAGTTCTGATCTACGGGTGAATACAATCGATAGTGCACATTATAGTATTTCTAAAGATGGTCAAGTGATCTTTTCAACCCTTGCATTGCAAAGACAAAAAATGTCATTTTTCAGGAATACAATACAAACTTTCATAAGTGCAGGAATTCAGAATCAGGATTCAGCCTATGTATTACAATTATCGACATTTAGATCAGATGCAATAAGATCTAAGGCAAAGATCCGAATAGTAAACACCCTTCCGGACTCCCTTCCTTTGAATGTACATCTCGGTTGTGAACAAGGAGAAATGATTGCTTCATTTTTACCAAGAGGACAAGTCTCTAATGAAACAGAAATATTGCCAGGTTCCAATGCCATTTCCCTAGTCAATGCTATTAATAATACTCATATTGGAACATTCGATAAATCCGGGTTTTCGTTTTCAGGTGATAGCATCTATACTATCATAATTGGTAGAGATCCAACAAACTCAAATATCAGAGTATTTATTTTGAACGAGTTTTCACGAGTGATGCAGGCATTAGAAGAATTTCAAAATGCAGGAAATCTTACTGCTTCAATGACATTGTACAATCTCATCTCTTTGAATGTTGATGTCATATTGAAAAGAGGTAATTCATCAAATATAGTCTCTGACAATCAGTTCTCTTATACTTCTCAATCAATAGTATTTTCGACTTGTTCAACGAGTTCTAAAGACTCTATCATTATTGAAGGTCCTAATGGGAATGTACTTGCATCAGAATCCATTATTCTTTCTCCATATAGATCCTATTCATGTATTGTATCGAGAGATATTCTTTCTCCAAATGGATACTCATTAATCATAACAGAAAGTTTGAGGGAAAAGCCAACTACATCAATGATAGGTCTAAGAGCAATAAACATAAAATCTCCTGAACCATTAGCATTGAATTCTGCCGCAAGATCTATTGAAAAGAAATTTGAAGCAGGTAGTATTTTATATTCGAATTTAATCAACAAAGATCTTTCAAACAGGATTGAAGTTCAAGCAGGAACTATTCCACTTCTTGTTCAAACAAGTTCAACTCCTCAAACTATCTTATCCCAAAATATTGGTGAGGTCATAGGTGGAAATAATTATTTACTTGTGATTGCACCAGATATTATTTGTGCTTTACAAGAGGAATCAGGAGAGATTATTCGTTTTGAGTCAGGTGCTATTTTACAGCTCATTCACGCTGCATCAAAACAAACCACTCATGATGTTACAGTTGGTTCAATTTTGAAGAATGCAAGCTTACAGACGAATGGTGTATTTACCACAGTTATTCCACTCAATCGAACCACACTTATTTCAACCGTTGCTAATACTGCAAATATTACTGCCACTGACTCCAATCAACGGTATAGTTATATAATAGATGAGAATAAGAATATCTTGGATTATTCATATAGTCGCAATCAATTGGATCGTACATTGACAAAACTTCGCGTAATTAACCTAAGTCCTGGAGCAGAAGTCGACTTATACTTGGATTATGACATAAGATTATTCGATGATACATTGAATCGAGATAAATCTAGAGATTTCAATTCACAAATTCGTGGGATTGTGTACAAACAATCATCTGATTATATCACAATAGATAGAGAGCGAAGACTATCATTTTCTCTCATTAAATGGCAGAATCCTCCTCTTATCTATTCTGCCCTCAATAATCTATTGATTTCACTCGGAAAGAATTACAGTATTTTATTGGTTCCTGAAACTGATGGATCAAATCGCACAATCATACGACAAGAATATTGATAGAAGAATTACAAAAATCATTGCTGCTAGAAAGAGAGGTAAATGTTTTCTTTGTTTCAATGATGATAGTTCTATACTCATTGAAAGAGATTTAATATTCGAATTTGAACTTTCCAAAAACATGATTATCTCGCAGACTTTTCTACAAGATATTCTGTTTAGAGAGGAATTGGTCAATGCAAAGAAAGCGGGATTAACCTTTGCTACATATGCCCTGAGAACAGAAAAACAGGTCTGTCTTAAACTGAAAGATCTAGGGTTTGGGGATTTGATAATTCAAAACGTGATCGAATTCTTGAAAGATTTCAATTATCTATCTGATGAAGTATTTACCGAGAATTTCATAAAAGCTAAAATCAATCGTAAATATTATGGCTATTTAAGATTAAAAAGAGAATTGTCTGAAAAAGGTATCAATGACCAAATCATTAATTCTTATCTCTCCCAATTATACACAAAAGACATTGCCCTCGAAACTGCAAGAAAATCAGCTGAGAGAAAACTCCGTTCCATTTCTTTTAGAGAAGAGAAAAAAAAGAAAGTCCAAGTCAGAGATCATTTATTTAGACAGGGATTCTCAATGGAAATGATTCAAGTAATACTGAAAGAATTATTTTAACCAATCGTTCCGGATAAATCCATCACTCTATAGAATTGATCTTCTGTAATAGCCATTACACTTAATCTCGACTGCTTAACCAAAGGCATCATTTGAAGTATAGCATCCTGTTTGATTACTGATAGAGAAACAGGATTGTTCAATTTCTTATGTGCTTTCAAATCAACTACACACCATCGTATATCTTCCGTTGTTGGATCTTGATAAAATTCTTTTAACACTGTAGCAATTCCAACAATTTCCATCCCTTCATTAGAATGGTAAAATAAAACCAAGTCCCCTTTTTTCATGGACATCAAAGTATTTCGGGCTTGATAATTTCTTACTCCATCCCAAAATGTACTTGTATCTTGTTCAAATTGTGACCATGGATATGTAAATGGTTCAGATTTAACGAGGAAGTACTGCATATTATTCTTGAAAAGGTTTAAGTTTAAAATAGTCGGTTCCGATTACTACTGAAGCACGAAGATATAGAGTTGTATCATAATCATGTTTAATGGTAGAATCAGAAAGTCCGATAGCATAAGCAACATTTCTTGCTGAAACTGTATCAGAAAGATGATCAATCACATATGATATATCTGACAAAGTATCGGCAGTAGAGATTTCAACAACATCAAATCCTCGCTCACGATAATAATTCATTGTCTTCTTTGCAATACCTTGCTGACCTGATGCATTAATCACATTCAATTGTATGTACACATCTGATACTGTTCTTCTCTTATCAATTGGAACTATTGCTGTGACAGGTGGGTGTAAAAAGACTTTGTCGATGAGTATATACAGTAGATATAAGGTAACTATGCCCATAATTGAGAGCAAAAGGATCTTTAGCGTAATGCCTAATGGAATATTAATGTCTTTTAACTTCAATCGCATTGCATTTACTTCAAATCTTTATTAGAAAGCATAGTCAACAGCATCTTTCGTGCTCTAAACAATGTGATTTTTATAGTTCCCAAAGGAAGATTCATTGTAAGTGATATCTCTTCATATGACAATTCTTCAAAATGTCTTAGTTGAATACATTGCTTATATCGCAATGGTAATAGTTCAACTGCTTTCAATAATGCTTCCTTCATTTCATTATTTATGATGTGAACATCAATAGGAGTGGATTTATCAGGTATAATATCATAAATATCTCCACCCTCTCGATTGATATTCTCTATTGAAATTGGCCGTATTCTTTTTCTTCGAAAATAATCGATACAAGTATTTGACGCTATCTTGTAAAGCCAGGCAGGAAAAGGAAAAGTGTGATTATATGAATGTAATGCATTAAATGCTTTTAGAAATGTGTCTTGCACTATATCATCAGCATCATCAATGCTTCGAACAAGTTTTAGCACATTAGCAAATATCTGTTTATTATATTTATTCCAAAGCAAAGCAAATTGCGAACTATCTCCGGACAATACAGATTTAATGATGATGAGATCATCTTCGTGCTTCTGTTTTGCTGTATATTTATCCATGTATATTTATGGTTTATCAGATTGAGTTTGACCAAAGTGTATACCCAAAGTCAAAGAAAAGAATCTTTTTTCCGCCTCGCTAGGTGATCGTCCAATAAAATTGATTGTATTCATTTTTGCTTCCAGTGAAGCAGTAATTATTTTTAAATGAACATCCATTCCTAAACCAAAACCAAATCCAATTCTTTCTTTTGTTTCATCTTCGGGTGGAAGTGGAAATGATTGATTATTGTAGTCAACATCAACTGAATTCATCAGATAATTATACGTAACATCACCAAGAACATAAAGTGATACCAATCCCTTATTGAATTGATACATCATTCCTGCATGTATCGGTACTACATTTTGAACGGTTGTCATGATAGCGAGCGTATCAATTGGGTTCACTTGATTTATGATCGGAATAACACTTTGTGGAAACCGTGCAAGCGAAACACCGCCGGTAAACCAAAACTGACCATCAATATTTTGCCTAATTCGAGCACCAATTGTATATCCGGAAGTTGCTGCTTCTCTCATGAGTATACCGGTTACATTATTTGACTTAATTAAATCAGTATTATATACTTGATTGACCAAATCCGATGGAGTTGCAAGACCAGCGAATATTCCAAATGAACTTTGAGCATTAGTCCCTGAAATACACAAAGGAATGAGAATTATGGCACTTACGATTATTTTATGAATATTATTCATAACTATGTTTCCAAATTATTGTAGAAAGTAGTCAAGTAATTACAATTCTGTCTTGCGTAATTTTCAAAATATACCTAATTTTGTGTTCATGGTTGATCTCGTAGCTCAGTGGTAGAGCATCTGACTTTTAATCAGAGGGCCGTAGGTTCGAGACCTACCGGGATCACAAAAGCCCCTATTTGGGGCTTTTTTTATTTATAGGTGTCGTTTTCTAATCATCCCACTAATTGCATATTTCACTGATGACATAACAATGAAGGCATTTGAATAAATGTTTTCTATCTCCTGAGAGTTATTACTTACTTCAAAACGAGTGATGACAGAGTATAAGATATCTTTATTCTCGATATGACCTCTCTTACCATAGCCACCTTTTCCTTTATATATTGTTACACCTCTTCCCAATGTATCAGTTATCATGTCTTTGATAATCATACATTTATCTGAGATGATGGTAACACCCAGGTACTCATCTATTCCTACAGTAATATAGTCTAAACTACGAGATGCAACCATATATGTTACCATTGAATACAAGGCAGTTTCAACGGAAAGTACATAGGCGCATACACCAAAGATGATAACATTTGTAAGAAGAATAATATCGCCAATTGTCGTTTTAAATTTTCTTGAAAACAAAATGGCCATAACTTCAGTCCCATCAATGACAGCTTGACCACGAACATTAAGTCCAATGCCTGCTCCTAAAAAGAAACCACCAAATATTGCCACAAGTAATTTATCATTAGTGATGATTGGAAATTCTACAAAAACTAGAACAAATGCAAGCGTTAAGATGGCAAGACTTGTTCTTATTACAAACTGCTTACCAATGACTTTGCTTGCCATTATGATGAAAGGTATATTCACCAATATGATTAAAAGTGGAAGTGGAATCTCAAATATAGTAGTAAGAAGTAGTGCTATGCCCTTTGCTCCCCCATCGATAAAATCATTTGGGAGAAGAAATCCTTTAAGCCCAAAGGCCGCAGAGAGTATTCCTACCGCAGAATAAATGATTGATTTTATCATGAGATATTCCTATTTGTTCAAATGGAATAAGGACAAGCTACCGTATGCGTAGGATTTACAGAAATAAGAGTGGGAATTGTTTCAGCGCATGATGGCGATGCAATCGGGCAGCGTGTTCTAAAACTACAACCGGATGGCTTATTGAGTGGATTGGGAATATCACCTTGAAGCAAAATCCTTTTCTTTCCTTTTAATTTTGGATCAGGAATAGGTACAGCTGAGAGCAAAGCTTTGCTATATGGATGTTTTGGTTCAAAATACACTTCGGAAGATGTACCTATTTCCACCATATTACCAAGATACATCACACCAATTCTATCACTGATATGATGAACTACAGACAAGTCATGAGCTATAAATAAATATGAGACACCAAATTCATCTCTTAAATCTTCCATGAGATTAATTACTTGTGCTTGGACAGATACATCCAATGCAGAAACTGGTTCATCACAGATAATCAACTCAGGATTTGTAGCAAGTGCTCTGGCAATTCCAATTCTTTGTCTTTGTCCACCGGAAAACTCATGTGGGAATCTATTGGCATATTCTGGTTGAAGACCAACTTTTTCCAAAAGCCATAAGACTTTCTCTTCAACTTGTTTTGCAGAAAGATGAGTTTCATGAATCTCAAGTGGCTCTGATACAATCTGTTTAACAGATAATCTGGAATTCAGTGAAGAATATGGATCTTGAAAGATCATCTGAATCTTGGAACGGAATTTCTTCATATCGGATGAAGAAAGATTCGTGATATCATGAACCTTACCATCTTTATCATGATATAAAATCTCACCACCAATGTGTACATCCGGTGATACATGTGTCAAGACATTGATGATGGCTCTACCAACAGTGGTTTTTCCACATCCGGATTCACCAACTAGACCGAATGTTTCACCTCGATTGATTGTGAAGGACACACCATCAACTGCTTTGACTTCAGCAATCTTCTTTTGAAAAACACCGCCAAACACAGGAAAAAACACTTGAAGATTTTTTACTTCGAGTAATAATGAATTATTCATAGCGCTTCCCGTTTTCAATCTTTGTGTTAACATTATGACAACGAACAAAATGACCGAGTTCAATCTCAACCAAGGGTGGTTCTATCGTGTCGCAAATATCTTGTTTCTCAGTGCATCGAGTGCAGAATTTACATCCTTGAGGAAAATTTAAAATACTTGGAACATTCCCAGGTATAGCCTTCAATCTTTGTCCTTTTTCTCCAGCATGATCAGCATGTGGAATAGAATTCATCAATCCGCGAGTATAAGGATGTAATGGTTGCGCAAAGAGATCATCAGTTGTGGCAATCTCTTGAATTTTCCCACCATACATTACAATTACTCTATTGCACAATTCAGCCACTACAGCAAGATCATGAGTAATAAGCAATATAGCAGCTTCCTTTCTCTTCTCTTTTAAAGTGAGCATGAGTTCTAGAATTTGCGCTTGAATAGTAACATCCAATGCAGTAGTTGGTTCATCAGCAATGAGCAAAGCAGGATTACATGCAAGCGCGATTGCTATCATCACTCTTTGTCTCATACCACCGGAAAATTGATGAGGATAATCATCAATACGCTTTTCGGGTGCGGGAATGCCAACAAGTGTTAATATTTCTATGACTCTTTGTCTAGCTTCGATTTTATGTAAGCCTTCATGAACCATAATCACTTCTTCTATCTGCATTCCAATCGGGAAAACAGGATTAAGAGAAGTCATTGGTTCTTGAAATATCATTGCTATTTCTTTACCACGAATAGCATACATTTCTTCATATGTAAACTGAGCAATGTCCTGCCCTTTATACATTATCTTCCCATCTACTATTCTTCCGGGTGGACTTGGAATGAGCTTCATGAGTGATAATGCGGTAACGGATTTCCCGGAACCTGATTCGCCTACCAAACCAAGGGTCTCACCTTGATAGATATCAAATGTTACACCATCCACAGCTTTGGCATCCTTGCCTTCTACCGTGAAATATGTTTTGAGATTCTCAATTGAGAAGAGTAATTCATTATTCACAAGAATAACCTTGAGTGATTAACGTAATCTAGAAAATGTTTTTGGATCGAATGCTTCTCTAATTGCTTCTCCAATGAACACAATCATAATGAGAGTTGTAAACAAAGCTACCATTGGTGAAAAGACCAACCACCATTTTGTAAGATTTTGTAATCCAGTACTAAGCATCTGTCCCCAGCTTGGAGTTGGGGGTGGTAATCCAAAACCCAAGAAGTCGAGAGCAACTAAGGCTGTGATTCCTGCTACGACTGCAAATGGAAAATTTGTTATAACTGGAACCAATGAATTGGGAAGAATATGCTTAAACATAATTTTCCATGTTGGAACACCAATGGAAATAGCCGCAGCAACATAATCCTTTGACTTTTCTCTATAAAACTCAGCACGGATATAGGTAGTTATTGGTATCCATGCAGTGAGTGATAGCAATAGAACAAGCAATATGAAACTTGGTTGAATGAATGATACAACTATAATGATGAGAAATAGTGTAGGAAGCGTTGCCCACATTTCTAATATTCTTTGACCAATCATATCATAATATCCTCCCTTAAATCCGAGAAGTCCACCAATTGGTATTCCAATCAAGTATTCAAGAAAAACCAATATCAATGCAAATGAGATGGACACCTTAAAACCATATGCCATACGAGCAAATACATCTCTTCCATTTTCATCAGTGCCCATGATTCTAGCTGTTTGTCCTTCTTCTGCTACCATTGGTTTCATAAATGCAGAGTTGCCATCTGTTGTGATATCTTCAATTGGTCCATATGGATAGATTGGCATGACAACATAATTGTCTCCATTCTCATTTTCATATTGTTGCTGAAGAGCTCGATAGCGAACTTGACCAGGATTATCTATTTGGCCAAGTGATTCGCCACTCTGGAAAACACTCACGAATTGATCAATCACAGGAATGGAAGCAACCAAAGATGAAAAAGCTGGAAAATGATATTCTCCATTGTATCGTACAATTAAAGCTTTGTCATTGACAAGGATTGGTAACAAAAAAGACAGAATATATAGAGTTGTCAAAATCACCAAGGAGTAATATCCACGCTTGATGGTTTTGAACTTTTTCCATCTTCTTTGTCCGATTGAACGAGAAACTGATTTCTGAATTATTTGAGACATGTTTTACCTAAATCGAATTCGTGGATCAATCAATGCAAGAACAAAATCTGAAATGATTGCGCCGAAGAGATTAACCATGACACCTATAACGGTGAATGCAAAAACAACAGTATAATCACGAGATAAAATAGCATAATAGGATAATTTACCGATGCCTTCTATATTGAAAGTAGTCTCAATAAAGAAGGAACCAACAAAAGCAATACCAATGATATGACCAATATTTGCAGCAATTGGAATCACGGAATTACGCATTGCATGTAACCAAATGATACGCTTTTCTTTCAACCCTTTTGCAAATGCTGTACGGATATAATCCTGTGATAAATTCTCGAGTAAAGAATTCTTCATAAGCAATGTCAATGTTGCAAAAGATTGAATGGTTGATGCAATCACAGGCAATACAAAATGATGAGCTCTGTCCAAAATCTTTTCACCAAGACTCAAAGACTCATAATCTCTGGATTGTAATCCGCCCAAAGGAAAGACATCAAAGAATGAACCACCGCCAAGAAGAACAAGCAATAGCAAACCTAATGCCCAACCCGGAATTGAATAACTAATCAAGATTGTTGAACTTGACACCAAATCAAAAGTCGAACCATGTCTTAATGCTTTTTGTATACCTAAATAAACACATATCACATAGCTCAACACTAAACCAATAACGCCGAATTGTAATGAAATCGGAATTCTGGAAGCAATCAAATCAATGACAGGTTCACGGTATTCATAAGAATTACCAAAATGACCGGTTAGAATTCCTGCATATTCAGTTTTAAACACTCTCAATTGTCGGAATCCCGTTGAGTCAAGAACAGCATTTTCAGCAGTCCATACATGAGAACGCGATTCATTTGTTTCTTTGTCAACGATGGAATATGTGCCGTCACTTTGTTTACTGACAATCACAAAATTTCCATTGCCAACATTTCTTGGTTCACCCAATTTCACATTGTAACTATCTGTTTCTCTTTGCCATAAACCAAGCCAAATTAGATAACGGACATAAACAGGTTTATCGAAACCATAATACCGTTTGAGTTCTGCCAATGCCGTAGGCGGAATTGTTGCAGCTCCATCTTTAGCGGTGCCGGATGCTTCAGAACCAATACCGAAACCCGATCCGGCCTTTAATGCCTGTACCTGTTGTTCATATGGTCCGCCCGGAGCAAGATTAACTATGAAAAACACAATGATGGTACAACCAAAAAAGGTTGGAACTGCAAATAATAATCTTCTTATGAAATATTGAAGCATGTAATATCCTGATCGTAAATGCTATTCACTATTGCTTATCGTTTGAGATTCTTCCAATAAGAGACTTCTCTGATTGCGGAATTACCTGTCAATTGTTTGTTGTTTTTCTTGGCATTTTCTAAAGCTTTTGCCTTTTCAGCATCATACCACCAACCAGTCATAATAGCAAGATCATGCATGCCAAGTGATGATGTTTTTGCAAGAACCCATTCAGGAACACCGAATTTGTCCCAATAAGCAATGCGAATACCACGAGGAGTCCAAGCTAAAAGACAATGATAAGACACTGCTTCAATACTATCAATCTGACGAATGATTCCAACTTTGTTCTTTGGATCACATTGTACATCATATTGCTTCAATAACTCATCAGCAAAAGGATTTTTGAAACCAGTGATATTATTATTGTCATTCTTATCTGCAAGTTCAGAGGCTATGCTTGTCTTAGGATATGGATCGTCTAATCCACCATAATTTGCCCAAGAAATATTGAAATTTCTTTCTGCAATGTTTTTAGTGATTGCATTACCATCTTGGAATTTGATTTGTAAATCTATACCAGCCTGGCGCAATGTTTGTTGATAGGGAGTAAGGAATTTTTCGAGTGGCTTCGGAATGCCTAATTCCAAACGGAATGGCTTCCCATTTTTCATCAAAATACCATCTTGATTCTTTGAACTATATCCTGCCTCAGCTAATAATGGAGCAGCTTTTGCAGGATCATATCCAATTTGGGGATTGCCTGTATTCTCATACTTGGTATTTGCATAGAAAGAGTGAATCCTTTCATATTCATTGAAAAGCAATTTTGAAATAATTGATTCTCTGTCGAACAAATGATAGAATGCAAGGCGAACACGAATATCATCGAATGGTGGTTTACGCATATTAAGAAACAGACCCGATGTACCTACAGCACCATCTGTAAAAACACGATCTCTTTTCACCCAATGATTTTTGATCGCTGAATATGTTGTATCTCCTAACCATTTGTCTGTTGTATTTCCTGTAAACCAAAACTTATCAACTTCACCCTTTTTGAATTTTTCGTATTCAAGAGTTGGGTTGTCTTTGATAACTTCGAAGGTGATTTGATCGAAATTACCTGAAAATTTATTTATAGGATATTCTTTTGCCCAGTAATCATCGCGTCTTGTGATGGAATAACTTTGTTGTTTCACTATATCATCTGCAAGGACTATATATTCTCCAGATCCAACAGGCTGGGTGAATTGAAACTTATCCAAAAATTCCTTACCACTCAATGCACCGATTTCCTTAGCGGAAAGTACAAGCAAACTATTAGCAAATGTCTTAAATGCTCTACAATCAAATTCTTTGGCTTTAACTTGAACGATATATTTTGAAACTGCAACAGGTGTTTCATATTTGCTGAATATCTGTTGCATTGATGGTGACAAAATAGTTTCATCCATGATAAGCTTAAATGTGGCAACGATATCATCGGATGTTACGGGAGCTCCAGAAGAAAAACGGGCATTTGGTTCGATTCTGAATGTAAATGTCATATTATCTTCGGAAATCTTCCAATGTGTTGCCAATGATGGTACTGGTTGATCATCAAAACCAAGATTACACAAAGTTTCATATGTCAATGATGACATTTGAAGATTTTCAGAGAAATTAGCACCTTGTCCATAAAAGAAAGGACGGAAACTCAATGGAAATCTAGAAATGGTAAATCTGATTTGTCCACCTACCACCGCTCTTGGATCACCGGAATGCTTGATGTCAAATTCATTGAATTCATATGTTGTGAAACCAAGTGTATTTGCAACTTTTTCAAAACCAGATCCACCCAAGCTATCGGGGACAGATGGATCAGCTCCCGGGGGAGTATCAATTTTTTTCCAAAGTGATGTTTTATAACTTGGACCCGACTTATCGCCTTGTTCGGCACTTTTTTTACTGCCGCAACCAGATACGAACAGCACTGCAAGAATAAATGCAGTAGACATTAATCCGGAACGATTGAACATAATGGTAAACTCCATGAAAATAGAGAATGGGTAATAGATCAAACTTGTAATACGCCGGATTTCCATATGGGAATCTCGGCATTATGTGATGCACATGTTAATGCCATCGATACTTTTTCTCTTGTCTTATCGGGCAAGATGATTTCATCCACCCATAAGTGAGAAGCTGCATAATAAGGCGTTGTTTGTGCATCATATCTTGACTGTATTTCTTTTAGCATTGTCTGCTTTTCTTCTTCGGTAAGTTGTTTCCCTTCCTTCTCCAAAGAAGCGACCTTAATTGTCAATAAAGTCTTTGAAGCCTGGGCTCCACCCATGACAGCAATTTGTGCTGTTGGATATGCAAATATGAATCGTGGATCATATGCTTTCCCACACATGGCATAATTCCCTGCTCCATAACTATTGCCAATGATGAAGGTAATCTTCGGTACAATAGAATTTGAAACGGCATTCACAAGTTTTGCACCATCCTTGATGATCCCACCTTGCTCTGCCCTGCTACCTACCATGAATCCTGTTACATCTTGAAAGAAAATGAGTGGAATCAATTTTTGATTACAATTCATGATGAAACGCGCCGCTTTATCAGCACTGTCTGAATAAATCACTCCACCTACTTGCATCTCGCCTTTTCCAGATTTGGAAACTGCTCTGTTGTTGATGACAATACCAACAGCCCAACCATCAATTCTTCCATAACCACAAATAATGGTCTTACCATAATCCTGTTTATATTCTTCAAATGAAGAATCATCCAATAGTCTTGCAAGAAATTCATGGGTTGAATATGGTTTGGTTCTATCTGCTGGTAGAATGGAATAGATTTCATCTGAATCATACCTAGGTGGCTTACTTTCGATTCTATCGAAAATATGTTTTTTTCCTTTTAAAGGGGAAATTGAGGACATGAGCTCACGAATCAAATCAAGTGCTTCTTCATCGGTTTTCACTCGATAATCTGTATTACCACTTATAGCCGAGTGCATTGTGGCACCCCCCAAGGCATCAATCTCAATCTTTTCGCCTATAGCTGCTTCTACTAATGCCGGACCTGCAAGAAATAAGCTACCAGTACCTTCCACAATGATTGCTTCATCGCACATGATTGGAAGATATGCACCGCCTGCCACACATGGACCCATAATTGCCGCAATTTGTGGAATTCCTTTTGCACTTAAAATCGCATTATTCCTGAATTGTCTTCCGAAATGTTCTTTATCAGGAAATATCTGATCTTGCATAGGCAGGAAAACCCCTGCACTATCAACGAGATATATAATAGGAAGATGATTTTCTATGGCTATTTCCTGAGCACGCATATTTTTCTTTGCGGTCATCGGAAACCACGCGCCAGCTTTCACAGTCGCATCATTTGCAACAATCATGCATTCTCGGCCTTGAATAACACCAATGCCTGTAATTACACCTGCAGATGGACATCCACCTTGTTCTTGATACATGTCTAGGGCAGCAAATGTAGCAATCTCATGAAACATTGATGAATCATCAATCAAGTATTCGATTCTCTCTCTAGCTGTTAGTTTATTTTTTGACTTATGTTTTTGAAGTGCTTTGAGTCCTCCCCCTTGATGGACTTTCTCGATCTTTTCATGCAATTCATTCAGTTTTGACTGATGAAAAGCTTGATTTGCATCGGACTGAGCAGAATGAATGAGTTGAGTACCGATCTGCTTTGACATGGATGTCTATTAAAAATGGTGAAATGGGGTAATTATGCGTATTTGAAGTACATAAAATACAGAAATGACACTATATCTTCAATAAAAAAGGCTCTGTTTTCTTTATGTGGAAAACAGAGCCCTTACTTATGTGAACAGTCTACTTAATAATGATAGATAAACTGATGGGATTTTTATTCTTCGGATGTAATTGAAGCCAATATGTTCCGCCTGGTAAGTCTGGTAATGCCATCTGAAAAGTATATTCATCTATTCTGAAAATTCTCTTAGAATAGAGTTTACTACCTTTCAAATCAACTATGGCACAATCCAATTCAATATCTGAAATGGTATGAGGAACTTGAATCAAGACCTCATTGGATGCAGGATTTGGGTAAACAATGAACTGATCAGAATCACTCGATTCACCTATTGATGAAATTGTCATGATATCAGATCTTGTAAAACAACCTTGTTCAGAAATTGCTTTTACTGAATAATCTCTTGTACTTGTAAATCTTGGCAATACGAAAAATTGTGATGTAGCGCCTTGAACATCAGTTTCCTTTAAGACCCATTGATATGCAAATGCAGGACTTGCATACAAAGTATCATTACTCATGGTAATTATTGGTTTTTCAGGGTTTGTACCGGTTAATACTGTAACAGTATCATAATCTATGCAACCCAATCTATTAGTTGCTGCGATAATATAAATACCAGGTGTGGTAACAGTCAATGTTCTTGTGGTATCGCCTGTCGACCAATTATACTTGTCAAAATTTGAACCTGCATCCAAACTGATTGGATTATCATTACAAATTGTAAATATGTTTTTGTTGGAAATAATATTAGGAATGCGTCTTTGATTTACTGTCACAGCAATTGGGCCGAAGCCGGATGGACACCCATTTTGATCAATTACGGTAACACTGAAACTTCCTGTACTATTCACTGTAATTGATCTAGCTGTATTTCCATTATTCCAAACATATGATGCAAAACCATCTTGGGCTGTGAGAGTTACGCTATCGCCTTCACAAAATGTGAGTTGTCCTTTGATATCAACTGAGCAACTCAATTCAGGACAAGTGACCATATCCGCTTCCCAAATTCCCCTTCCATAGGTGGAAATCCGAAGCTTTTGATTTGAATTCAATATATCAATATCACTGACAACAACATTAGGTAGTCCATCATTATACGGAATCCAAACCTTGGTTCCTTTGTCTCTGTAATACACTCCAAGATCTGTTCCTGCATAGAGTCTATCAGGAGAGTTGGGCTGATACTTCAAACAATTCACAGGTATAGCAGGCATTCCTCCTGATATATCCAACCAAGTCGATGCACTTTTTCCGGCATCATTTGTTTGAAATACTTTGCGAGTACCATATCCTGATATTGAAATCCAGAAAATACTATCCTTCTCCGGATGGAATTCAAAAGAAGTAATACCTGATGGTCCCACTCCATTTGGAAATGCTATTCCTCTCCAAGTTTTCCCTTCATCATAAGTGATATAAGAGGCATTATAATTTGATGCAATCAATGTTCCGGGTCTTGATGGAGAATGTGCAATCATCATGATGCGGGATTGTCGATTTGGAAAATTGGAAGTCTTTGCCCAAAAGCCAAGAGAATCTGTGCGCCAGATATCTCTATACCCAGCATAAGCAATGGATGAGGAACCTGCTTTTGTATTCGGTGCGAATTCAATTGGAGTAACCCACTCACCCTCTTCTGAGGTAATAGCCTCATTAATACTAGAACTAAAGGATGACCCTCCATTTGTGGAGCGACCGAAATTTCCATTCTGAAAAGAAACAAACATATATTTATCATTCACCGGATCAATCGCATTTGCCATGCCATCGCCGCCCCATACCTGTTCCCATGCATCAGGACCCGACTTCATACTTGTACCATTATCCTGAGCACCACCTAGAATATATTCAGGTCTTTGTTGCGAGATACTCATTTTATAAAATTGAGTTATCTCCAAACCATCACTTACATCAGACCAAGCGGCTCCACGATTCGTACTTTGAAAAACTCCGCCATCAGTTCCTGCAACAACAATAGTACCATTGATAAATGTTAAATCATGGATATCTGCATGAACATAAGGTTTACCCTGATTAGGCACCCAATATGCATTGATTGACCAATTATTTCCACCATTCGTAGATCGCCATATATTGATTCCACCAACAAAAATCAGATCCGGATTATCTGGTGAAACTGCAATACACAGATCATAAAAACCTTGTTGATTATCAGTATCAGTGCCTTGCATATTTCTACCAATGATATTTGGACTCTCTGCTCCGGCTTCCCAATTTTCACCGCCATCATAAGAACGGTAGAATCCACCAAAATCCCAAGTTCCTCTTCTTGCTGTAACTGCATAAATTGCTTCGGGATCTGCAGGAGTGACGGCAATGGCAATTCTTCCAATAGTTGGAGGAATATTTGATTTCAATTCAGCCCATTTGTCGCCAGCATCCTTTGAAATATAGATTTTAGACCCACTTGTTGCATAAAGAACTGAAGGTTCTTCTGGTTTGATTTCCATATCCTTTACATCACCTGTAAAGCGAGTGGTAAATGTTATGCCACCATCTGTTGAACGATGAATTCCATTATTTCCACCTACTATGATGATTGAAGGATTAGTTGAATGAACGATTACTCTTGACAATGCTCTTGTGTCTCTCTGCTGATAGTTTAGTCCTGTTTGAGTCCAAGTCATTCCACCATCGATGCTCTTGATTAATCCTACGCTAAATGGAGCAACTCCGAAATATGTATCTATTCCAAATGCATCACCAGTTGCTAGATACACAATATTAGGATTGGTTGGATCTGTTGTTATATCAGTAACACCAAGTGTACCTAATTTATCTGTTGTTGTGATCCATGTTTTACCACCATTTGTGGATTTCCAAGCTCCGCCGCCAGCAGTGGCAGCCCACATGATTTGATTTTGTCCGGGAGGAATATACACACCATTAACTCTACCTGCACCACCACCTCTTGGGATATTTGTAGGGCCAAGATTTTTCCAATTGGGCTTCAATTGCAGTGTTTTTTCTGACTTAGAATGAGCGCTTCTTCTCAACTCCTTCTGATATATATCCTGAAGAATCATTGGCTGAGGAAATTCACCATCAGGCAATACTCTTTGTTTCCAGAACCATTCCCATTTGCGGAATTGATACAGCATTCCTTCTTTGTAAGAATCATTCTCCAGTGTGGAATTGAATACTTCCTTTTCATTTCCATATTGCTTGTAGAATTCTTTCTGTATGTCAAAAAAATTAGGTGTAGCATTTCCTTCAAAACGGAATGCAGGATCTTTTTCAGCATAAACCGAGTGGTTACACACCAAGAAAAAGACTATAATAAGAAATGGCATATTTAATCGAATTTATTGTTTTACAAATTTCATGGTCAATGTACGCATGCTTTGATCTATTCTAATAGTATAGGAGCCAGAGTAAAGATCTGCAATCCTAATTTTTTCTGAGATCAATCCGGGGTGACAGTCTATTTTCGTGGAATAGACTGTCTTACCTTCCAGGTCAATGATAGTGATCAATGCTGAATGTGAAATTGACGGAAATTCGAAATACAGCATATTCTGAACAGGATTAGGATACACTTTGAAACCTTCCTTTACATCATCATCAACAGACAATGGAGAATACAAAAATTCATCTGAAAATCTGCTGCAATTGTTGTCTAATGTAACTCGGACTGTTATCTTCTTCCCATAACTATTCTCACCGGGTGCATATGTTCTTTGTTTGGCATTCAACTTCGCAGAACCATCTTCAAACCATTGATATGATTGGCCAATCACAGAACTTTGCAGTACATTTTCCTGACGAGAAATAATTGGTTTTTCAGGAGCTTGATTTTTAACTAAATCTAGTACAGATGATGTTGCCACACATCCATTGGATGATGATACAGTAACAGTATACTTTCCTCCATCTTTGACAACAATTCTTCTCGTGGTATCACCTGTAGACCAAAGATAGGACTGATTTACACCCGCATCCAATGTAATACTATCACCATCACAAAGTAGAGTCTTAGAAGTTGTGATCCTAGCTATTGGTGCAGGATTTACAGTGACAATTATTTGATTTGTCGTGCCAGTGCACCCTTCAGTATCAGTGACAGTAGCAGTATATATTCCTGATTGCTTCACAATTATTGATTTTGCTGTTTGTCCATTAGACCAGCGATATGAAGGATATGATTCATTTACTTTGAGTTCAACACTGTCACCTGCACAGAATGTTATATCTCCTATTGCAGTAGCAGTCGCTGAGATACCTGAACATCCAACTACATTGCCTTTCCACAATCCTCTGCCAAATGTACCGGCCATGAGAGTTTTCGCCGGATAATTGATCTGCAAATCACGAACAATCGTATTTGGAAGACCATCGCTATAATCAATCCAACCATTCGTTGTTGTATCTCTATAATAGATTCCTATATCAGTACCGACATATACTCTTTCCGGAGATCCTTTTTCATGAATAATAATATTCGTTGGGATTTTGGGCAGATTTCCTGAGATATCTGTCCAAGTTGCTCCTGAATTGATTGTTTTGAAAACTCTTGTATTTCCAAATCCACCAATCGTCAACCAAGCGATCTTCTCATCATCATGACTATATTCAAATGATGTTATGGCTCCGATATTGATTCCCGTCAAAGATTTTGCATTCCATGTCTCTCCGGCATCAGTAGATTCATATGCTACTTGATCATTCATGGCAATCACTATATTGGGGTTTGCCGGCGAAACTGCAATCAGCTTCAAAGTAGATGCGGTATTGGCAAATGTTGAAACTTTCTCCCAGGAACCCGGTGCGCCGCCATTTGTTGACTTCCAAATATTCCTAAATCCAGCATACATGACTGTAGGATTCTTTGGATTAAATACATAAGGAGTTACCCAACGACCACTTTCTTTGGTAACATCAGGATTGAGAGTACCGGCGAAGTCTTTACCGGAATTGGTGGATCTATTCAAGTACCCATTTTGCATAGCACCATATACAATTGCAGAATTAGTGGGATTAATCAAACATTTCATACCATCGCCACCCTGAATTTGTGACCAAGAATTTGAAGCAAACCGGGTAGTTCCATTATCTTGTGCTCCACCTAAATATGATGGATTCAAAGCCTGTGAAGTTGCAACATGATAGTATTGAGTGATAGAAAGTCCATCACTATTATCTGTCCAAGACAAACCATTATTGGATGATGAAAAAACTCCACCGTCCGTTCCGGCTATGATCGTTTTATCTGAATTAGGTAAATAATCCAAATCATGGACATCTGCATGAACATAGGGATTACCATAGGACATCTGCATGAACATAGGGATTACCATCAGCTCCATACCAATGTGCACTAATATCCCAAGTTGTCCCACCATCGGTTGATCTCCATACATTTATTCCACCAATGATCACATGATTTGGTTGTTTATACGAACAAGCAATAGTTAGATCATAAAAACCCTGTCCACCGGCACCGGATCCATCAACTGAATGAGAAAGAATATTTGGAGTATTTGATCTTCTCACCCATGTTTTACCACCATCAATAGATCTGTATAATCCACCAAATCCAGAGCCCTTGGAATTATCCGAACATAATGCATACATATATTCTTGATTTGCAGGACTTATCGCCAATGAAATTCTGCCAATAGTAGTTGGGATAGTGGTTATGATTTTTGCCCATGTATTTCCACCATCTGTACTTCTATGAATTTCACTACCCGTACATCCTATCAATATCAGTGGATTATCGGTTCGTATTTCAAGATCTCTAAAATTGATAGTTGACTTCTTCGACCATGTCACACCAGCATCCGTTGTCACTTGCAAACCTTGACTGGTAGCAGCATATAATTTACCAGCTGCTTTAGGATCAGCCAAAAGGCGGTAAATCTGTTGAGTTTGAGAAGTAATCAAAGTAAGACCAGTTGAATTCCATGTTGAACCACCATCTGTAGATTTCATTACACCAATTGTATATGTGTGGCCGCCATCATGATCACCTGTTGCGAGATAGACAATATTCGGGTTATTCCAAGGCATTGCAATATCTGAAACGCCCATTGAGAAAAGATCATCACATGTAGTCTTCCATGTTTGACCATAATCCGTGCTTTTCCATGCACCACCGGCAGCACTTCCAGCCCAAATGAGGTTTGGTAAATTAGGATGCATTTGGATGCAATTAATTCGTCCATTTCCACCACCTATTGGAATTTCAACTGGACCAATGATTGACCATTCCGGTTTAGCAGATAATTTTTGTTCAAATTTACTCTTTGCCTTCTGAGCATTTTTCTCTACTATCGCATCGATAAGTACATTAGAAGGTGGAAAAGTACCATCAGGCATCAATCGAGTTGACCAGAAGTCTTCCCATCTTTTGAAATGAGTATAATTCTTGTCTGTATGTTCTCTTCTCAGATATCCGGACTTATCATCTGAATAATTCTGTTCAGAATACTTTGGAAATTGCTTGTAAAAGTGATCTCTCATCACTGAGAATTTCGGATCACTTATACCAATGATTCTCTCTATTTGTGAATAGAGGGATACACTCTGAAAAATGAACATCAGAGTAATCAGGAAGAATGTATGAATTCTTTTCATGGTTGGGTTATATCAAAGTGAATATAAAGGATGTTTAAATTCGTACGGGTAAAATAACTACAGGAATGCTTTCCAAATACAACCTTCTCTGTACCGCAAAAACAGTATAATTATGCAGCCATTTTGAGAACATTGATTCTTCTGGAAATACAATTTGTCCACCAAATACTACAGTATGAGGATAACGTTCAACAATTTGTTTCGACAAATCGGCTACAACAGAAACCACATCTGTACCGATGTCTGTATATGATTCAGCATAAAATCCATTATTACGCATGAAGTTCACATACTTATCTGCTTCAGTCGATATATGTATTTCGAGGTTATCAACCTCTTCGGAGCCTTTGAAGTTTCCGGCATCTAAAATTCCTACCTGCACGAAGACAAAGTTCTTGAATGTTCCTTCAAATGTTCTCATTACAGTAAAAAGTGTATGAAGTCCTAATCCGGAAAAACCCGAGACAAGAAAGACAGCAGTTTTAGCTTTTGTGTCACATTCAGGATATGAATCCGCTTTTGCAGTTTCCAGCATTTTGTCATCAATTGCTGACAAAACAAGTTCATCCAATTTCTTCAATTGTTGTGATGTTTGATTATAATGTCTCTTAAAAGAAAGTACTAGTACAACCAAGCTACCTGTTAAGAGCATCGTTGCCCAGCCACCTTCCGAAAACTTGATGATGACAACCGCAACCAGAATGAAGGATGAAAGCACCAAACCAAGACCATTTATAAAGATTTTAGATTTCCACTTTGCAAATGTTTTTCGAACTTGTATCCAATGCTTAACCATTCCCAATTGAGAAAGGGTAAATGTTATAAATACATTTATGGAATATAACACAATCAATAAATGGATAGAACCACCGGTAGCTAGAACTGTTATTCCTGCTGCAATTCCAACCAGAAGAATTCCATTTTGCGACACAAATCTATCACTGAGCATAGCAAATCTAGTGGGAAACCATCTATCCAATGCCATATTTGATAGGATCTGTGGACCACCAAGGAATCCTGCTTGGGCAGCAACAAATAATAGAACTGCTTCACTAATAAGTACAACAAACAAAGTGACAGTTGATATTTCCGTCCCCCAATCCATTGTTAGTTTTTCAAATAATACAGCATTGAGTGTTTTTCCCGGTTGATCCTGCACATGCATCAATGCATAGGAAAGCATCAAACCAACTGCAACAAATGCAAGAGAAAATGCCATATACTTCATGGTCTTTTTTGCAGTTTCAACTCGTGGCTCACGAAGAATAGGCATTGCATTACTTACTGCTTCAATACCTGTATAAGTTCCAGCTCCCATGCTATATGCTCGTAGAATCAGCATGATAGCACCCATATATCCCAATTCACTAGTTGCTCCATCCCACTGATCCATGGTGGCTTGGGCAACTGCAGGGAATTCAAAGGAGTGAGATCCAATTATATACAAAATGGCAGCAACATGCGTTATCACAAAAATCATAAATATTGGCAATAGAACGGATACTGATTCCTTCACACCTCGTAAATTCAGTATGATCATCACAAGCAAAGCAAGCATTGTAAGAGGGATCTTGAGATAATGCGTATCTGTAGGAAAGAAACTGAATATTGCTTCTACTCCACTTACAATTGATATTGATATTGTTAGGATATAGTCAATCACCAAACTTGAACCTGCCACCATACCAACTGTTGGGGACAGTAATTTACTTGCCACCAGATAGCCTCCCCCACCAGAAGGAAAAAGTTCGATGATTTGAGAATAACTAGCGCTGATCACAAAGATTGTGATGGCAGTTCCCAGTGCTATGAATATCGATAATAATGGGTATTTACCCAATGCATTGAAGGCTTCTTCGGGTCCATAACAAGATGAAGACAATCCATCGGCACCCAATCCTACCCATGCGAAAAAAGCAACCAATGTAAGATTATGGAATACCGATCTATCAGTAACCGTTTTCCTTTCTCCAATCAACGTTCTTTTTAGCGAATCAAATAATTTGGACATAATTTTAGGATCGTTTTGTGGAATAAGAAGACTCACCCAAATAGGATTTAGCCTCGGTTTTCTTCAATAGTTTAAATCGCTCAATAGAATATTTCTTAATGTGTTGCATTGCATCTTCCATTGAATCCGTAAAGAGCAATAGATCCAAATCTTCAGGGTCAATAGTTTTTTCTTTGGCCATATGCTCAACCAATAGCATTAATGGCGTAAAATACTTTGTGCCCATAACAACAATGGGGAAATCCTTGATTTTTTTTGTCTGTATGAGGGTCAAAGCTTCAAAAAGTTCGTCCATGGTTCCAAAACCACCTGGTAAAACAATAAAGCCATATGAATACTTGAAAAGAAGGAATTTCCTCACAAAAAAGTAATTGAATTTGGCTGTAGCATGGAGAAATGGATTGGGTTTTTGCTCATGTGGCAAAACAATTTCTGCACCAACTGATATACCTCCTGCATTGAATCCTCCCCTATTTGCACCTTCCATTATTCCAGGGCCTCCACCAGTCATTACTGCGAACCCAATATTTGTCAATTCCTTTCCAACTTCTTCAGCTAGTTTAAAATATTCATGATCTGAAGTATATCTAGCACTACCAAAAACAGTGATACAAGGACCAACAAAGTGCAATCTTCTAAAAGCAGAAATGAATTCCTTCATAACTTTAAGTGTAAAAACAAATTCTTTCCATCTTGACTTAGGTCCTTCAAGATAAAAGAATTCCTCTCCAGTCTCAGAAATGATAATTCTCGAATTTTTATCTATATCTTTAAACATTGGCTTTCTCAATTATTCACAATGTGTAAATTACGAAGAATACTCTAAAGAAATGACCTAAAATCATTATGTACAGTACTAACTGTTTTGTCCTTGTTTACGAAGAAATTTACAATTATTCACCATATTTATTTTATCATGCATAATTTCCATAATTACATCAATGGCATGTACATGCCGACTAGTCATGAGCTTACATTTGAGAATATCAATCCAGCCGATCGAGATGATATCATAGGTACTTTTCCACTTTCTTCAATAGATGATGTGAATCTTGCCGTTTCATCTGCCAAACAGGCTTATGTAACATGGTCCAAAATGCCTGCTCCCAAAAGAGGAGATATTTTACGCAAGGCAGGTGATATTTTCACCAGAAGAAAAGATGAACTAGCCCGGATCATGACCCGAGAAATGGGAAAACCTGTATTCGAAACATTAGGTGATATCCAAGAAGCAATTGATACGGCCTACTATGCCGCTACTGAAACCAGAAGGTTATTTGGATATACCGCACCAAGTGAGATGGAAAATAAGATGAATTTGTCATTTCGCACTCCGATTGGTGTCTGTGGAATCATTACGGCATGGAATTTTCCAATTGCTGTGCCTTCATGGAAAATTTTACCAGCTTTGGCTTGTGGTAATACCGTTGTATTTAAACCATCTGAAGATTCTCCCCATTCTGCTCAAATATTCGCCGAGATTTTAGAAGAAGCGGGAATTCCAAAGGGTGTTTTCAATGTGATTTATGGTGATGGTCTAGCCGGTTCGGCATTGGTGGAACATCCTGATGTCAAACTCATCGGATTTACAGGTTCAACAATTACAGGTAAAAAAATAGCGGAAAGATGTGGAGCCATGAACAAGAGATGCTCATTAGAGATGGGTGGAAAAAATGCCCAGATCGTAATGGCTGACGCAAACCTTGATTTGGCTCTCGATGGTGTTCTTTGGGGGGCTTTTGGTACTGCAGGTCAAAGATGTACTGCTACTTCCCGATTAATACTCCAGGCCGATATTTATGATCAATTCATTAATGATCTCATAACCAAAGCTACCAATATCAAACTGGGAAATGGCCTCAATGAATCCACTCAAATGGGTCCGGTCATAAACACCAAACAGCTTGATAAGATTAAAGGTTATGTCAAAATCGCTCGAGAAGAAGGAGGAATCTGCGTTTTGGGAGGAGACGAAGAAATTTCCGGTGAATGTGCAAAGGGTAATTTTTACAAACCAACTATCTTCATTGATGTTACGGAAGACATGACCATCTTCAAAGAAGAAATTTTTGGTCCTGTATTGTCAGTAAGTAAAGCTACATCATTGGAACATGCCATTGAATTGGCTAATAATTGCGAGTATGGGCTTTCTTCTTCTATCTTCACCGGTAATGTGGATGCGGCTTTTAGGGCTATAAGAGATATTGAAGCAGGCATAACATATATAAATGCTCCAACTATTGGCGCCGAAGCACATATGCCTTTTGGTGGAATAAAAGGAACAGGTAATGGTCACCGTGAAGGTGGTTGGACTGCATTTGAAATCTTTACTGAATGGAAGACAGTTTATGTTGACTATTCTGGTAGTTTGCAAAGAGCTCAAATAGATAATTACTGATTATTGTAAGGTTTTGGCAGTGAATTTGTCTCATATTAATAAGCACTTGCGGATTTCAACATGGAAAAGAAGCAAAAATCTACAGTATTGAAAACTAATGCGGTATCTATTGAACAACCTCGAGTAATCAATATTGAGGAAGCACAATGTTTTGCCAAATTTTTATCCGGTGACGATAATGCTGCGATGTATTTTTTCCGAGCATATAATCGTAAACTCTTTCTGTATTGTGCAAAATTGGTAAACAATATGCATGCTGCTGAAGACATCACCCAAGAAGTTTGGGAGAGAATCATCAAGCTTCGTAGTCAAACTCAACCAGAAATCTCAAATCCTGGTGGTTTCATGTTTACAATTGCTCGAAATCTTTGTCTTAATCATATAAAATTGAAGAAGCATACTATTCCACTAGATGCAATTTCTGAAATGGAAATTCCTCATGAATATCAACCAGGAAGCACTGAAGTGGAAGAACTCGTAAATTCTTCTCTTGATACATTGAAATTTGAAGACAAAGAATTATTAGTTCTCAATATGTATTGTGGTTATCGTTTCGATGAAATTGCAAACATGATGGGAATGTCTCCAAATGCTATATGGACTCGCGCCTCAAGAGCAAGAGCTCAACTTCGAGATCGTGTCAAATCCATGTTAAAAAGAGATAATCATACTTGATCACCACCACAATCTCAATATAATGTTATGAATTCACATGATACCATCGACAAATTCCTGAATGGAACTCTCAGCCCGGGTGAGATGACTGTATTCCTTGAAAAAGTCGAGACCGATACGGATCTTCAAGCCTTACTTGAATCTGATCGAATCATCAATACTGCCATCGGGAAAGAAAGATCAAAACTCATGAATCATGATCTATCCGGTGTGGCAGGAGTATTTGTCGCAGGACTTGCAGCAACAAGTGCAAAGGCATCCACGGGTCTCCATACTGCTACTTATGCAAAAGAAGCAGGTATGTCATGGATGACGGTAACTGCATCAACAATACTTTCAGTATCAATATGCGCAGGAGCTTATTTGTATATCAATACAACTGAGAAAACCTCTGCAATCGATCGAAATATGATTCCAATCAGTAATGTACTCAATGAAGAACCCGTAACTTTAACAATGACAATTCCTGCTAGAATCGATGATAAACAGGAAATCAAATTAGTTCAAAGGAAAAAGCCTGATAATGTTATACAAAAGACTGTTTCTCAAGAGACTCCACAATTACAATTATTACCTGAGAAACCATTGAAAATTCGTTTGGAACATTCATCTGCGAAGTACAGACCGAAAAATCAAGAATAAGTAATTATAAACCGTATCATTTGATGCGGTTTTTTTTTATCCTTTTTTCACTAGATGATATTTTTTCCTAATTTAATGTCAAATTTTAAAATATCTGCCAAATCCACATGCCTTTTCGCAAAATCAACAATCTGGTAAAGTATAACTTTGACAGCTTCATGTCAAAAGGGATTATATCATTAATTGCCGGTCTATTCATACTTTCTGTTTTATTTGTTATAGTTATCTCCATCATTGGTGCTTTAGTTGGCATTGCAACAACTGATCAACAATTTGCAGATTTTGGAAAATTGATGTGGGATACCGTTTTACATTCATTGGATGGCGGTGTTTTGGCATCTTTGGAAACAAATAGTACAGCTTATATTATCTTGATGCTCATTGCTACACTCGGTGGTATGGTTTTGATTTCCATTTTAATTGGTGTCTTGAATAGTGGAATAGCAAAACAACTCGATGAATTGCGTAAAGGAAGATCTCTTGTTATTGAAAATGACCATACAGTGATTTTAGGATGGTCACCGCAAATCTTTTATATCGTCAATGAATTGATAACTGCAAATGAAGGAAAAAAAAGGTCATGTATCTCCATTTTGGCTGAAAAAGACAAAGTAGAGATGGAAGATGAAATCAATATGAAGGTTATTGATTTCAAGAATACCAAAGTTGTTTGTAGAACTGGTAATCCCATTGATTTAACAGATCTTGAAATCATCAATCCACATACCGCAAAATCTATCATCATTCTCTCCCCGGAAGGAATGGAAGATCCCGACTCACTGATGATCAAAATGATTCTTGCCATTACTAACAATCCACAAAGAAGACCCGAAAGTTATCATATCGTAGCAGAGATCAGAGACCCCAAAAATATTGAAGTTGCAAGACTCGTTGGAAAGAATGAAGTATCATTTATTCTAATGGAAGATGTACTTTCCAAGATCATTGCACAAACTTGTAGACAATCCGGACTTTCAGTTGTTTTCAATGAACTATTGGATTTCAAAAGAAATAAAATCAACTTTTTAGAAGAACAATCACTTATCGGCAAACAATTTTCAAAAGCTCTCTTTTCTTACAATAGAGGCACTCCCATTGGTATTAGTTATTCCAATGGTTTGATACAACTTAATCCACCTTCTCATAAATTGATTGAACGAGGGGATAAAATAATTGTCGTGGCAGAAGATGGTTCCAAAATCAATCCGGTCAATAATCCTGAATTAAATATTGACGCTACAAGTATCAGACAAACAGAAGATAAAAATAGAAAACCCGAGAAGACTTTAATCTTAGGTTGGAATAGGCAAGCGTATACAATCATAACAGAGCTTGATAATTATGTCATTAAAGATTCTATTGTAACAATAGTATCTGATTCTCAACATATTGAACATGAAATTGCATTGACAGGCAAAGAATTGACTCATCTCAAAATGCATCATATCATTGGTGATACAAGTAATCGTAGAGTTCTCGATTCACTTGACTGCGAGACCTATGATCATATCATCATTCTGAGTCATTCAATTACCAATAATATTCAAGAATCAGATGCGAGAACTATTTTCACTCTCTTGCATTTGCGTGATATCGCAGAAAAATCAGGTCATCCGTTTTCAATTGTTTCTCAAATGTTAGACATCAGAAATCGTGAGTTGGTCAAAGTAACCAGAGCTGATGATTTTGTTGTTAGTGATAAGTTGAATTCTTTGATGCTGTCCCAAGTATCTGAAGAAAAAGCATTGGCATTGGTGTTTGAGGATTTATTTAGATCAGAAGGCTCTGAGGTATATCTCAAGCCTGCTTCTGATTATGTTGAATTACGTAAACCAATAAACTTTTTTACCGTTGTTGAATCTGCAAGAAGAAAGAATGAAATAGCAATTGGTTGTAGATTGCTTTCAAAATATGATGAAGATGCTCTCGATCAAGGTGTTATTGTTAATCCCGATAAGACCAAGAACTTTACATTTTTCGAAGAAGATAAAATCATAGTTCTTGCAGAAAATGATTGGTAATCAAACGAAACAATGTTTAAGTACTGCCATTCTTAATGCAAGTCCATTCTTTACTTGCTCTCGTACCAATACATTTTTGTAATTCATGCATTCCATTGAAAATTCCACTCCATAATTTGCGGGTCCGGGATGCAGTACCAATACATTTGAATATTTTTTTACAATAGCTTCATTCATTCCAAAATACTTTTGGTATTCATCCTCGGATGGGATTATCCCAGATACCATTCTCTCCTTTTGAATGCGTAACATAATCACTGCATCAGCCCATTGCATACCATGATGCAAAGTCGGGAAATAGGTATGTAAATTCAATCCTTTTGGTAATAATGTGCCAGGCGCACATATTCCAACCGTGGCTCCCAATAATGATAATATATCCATTTCTGAGCGAGCTACCCTGCTGTGAAGAATATCGTGATAATATATCACTTTCTGAGCGAGCTACACTGCTGTGAAGAATATCGCCCACTATCAGTATATTCTTACCTGCCAAATCACCTAAATGCCTTGATATCGTATATGCATCGAGCATTTCTTGTGTTGGATGTTGATGAGATCCATCCCCTGCATTGATCACAGGTAATTGAGTTTCAGTAGCGACAAGACCTGGAGCAAGAGCATGATTATGTCGAATGATCCAGCCATCAATGCCAAACTGATTCAATGTATGTATTGTATCAACAAAAGATTCTCCTTTTGATATACTACTTCCTTGTGCCAAGAATTGTATTGTCTTACCACCCATTCGCTGAACAGCAAGATCGAATGAAATTCTTGTGCGTGTTGAAGACTCAAAAAATCCAATGACTATCTGTTTTCCTAGCAATAGATCATCTCTTTTATCAATAAGATAACTCGATGTAACACTAAAAATGTCTGAAACTTCTTTTTTAGATAAAGATCCAATATCAAGTAATGATTTCATGGTAAAATCCGTATAAAAAAAAACCGCTTCCCCATAAAGGAAACGGCTTATGACTTGCAAAACAGATCATCATTTCTTCATTGCTTTTTTAGCTTTTGGAGAATTTACGATCTCTTTCAATGCTTTTCCGGGTGAAAACTTCGGAACATTACGTGCAGGAATCTTTAAAGGTTCGCCAGTGCGAGGATTCACGCCTTCACGTGCCTTGCGATGACTTGCACCAAAAGTACCAAACCCTAGAAGAGCAACAGACTCACCAACACCTAGTTGTGCAGTGACATTTTCAAAAACACTGTTTACTGCTCTTTCAGCAGCAACTTTTGACATGCCAGTGTCTTCGGCAACTGCAGCAATGAGTTCTTGTTTATTCATTGAACTACTCCATAAAGACATTATGTGATAACGAATTACATTTGCAATTTAGCATATAGATAGTATAAATCCCAAATACTTTTTGAAATAATTGCATTTTTTAATCTTTCACTTACCGCATGAATAGTAGATTTGAGCCGATTTGTAAGATTGTGAAAGTAAACATTATGAAGATTGTGAATATAGCAGCTAGTATATCATCAGCCAATACCCATATAGGACCTTTTTGTCTATTGATTACATTGATAGGAAATGGTTTTATAATATCAAATATTCGAAAAATCACTATTGAAATAAATACAGACATTGGGGAATGAGAAATGATAGGAATCGAAAGAATCAACCATACTCCAATCACTTCATCAATGACAATGATTGATGCATCATCACCATATGTACTTTCAATAAATGTAATCGATGGTATTGAAACGAAGAATGTTATAGATGAAAGAAGAAATAATTGAAAATGTGTTATAGGAAAGAGTAATACTAGCAATGCCGAGAATGAAGCAACAGTACCAGGAGCCAAAGGACTAAATCCTATTCCAAGAAAAGTTGCAATCATAGTATGAATACCTGGCAACAGTGGTTCTTTCATCAATAACCGTATCAATTCTCTGTTCTGTACGATATACTCAAATGAGGTAAACACTGTTAAAGTAACTATACTCCAAATTGTTATATCAACGATTGAATCCCATTTCGATAAATATTCCCCATGTGTATCAAACGATAAAAGGAACAAAATACCTATAGTAAATATTAATTGTATTGCAGTTTTGATTTTTGCCGTTATCGATGTTTTTATAGGTCTATCAACTCGATCAGCATACACTCTCAATAATGTCATGAGAACATCTCTAGCAATAATAATCGCAATCATCCATACATCTATAATATGAATAGACATAAGCGCAAGTAAAGCGGAGTTAGTTAATATTTTATCTGCTATTGGATCTAAAAAAGAACCAAATGAGGAAGTATCTCCCCACTTTCGGGCAAGAAAACCGTCTAGATAATCTGTGATTGCTCCCACAGAAAAAATAATCAAAGCATAAAATATGAAAGTTGTATCACTTGATATGATCATCTGATACACAATAGGTGCAATGAATACTCTGAGGAGACTTAAGAGATTAGGCAGTGAATAATTCATTCGGATTTTTAGAATGTGACATCACAAAAATAGAGTAATTTGTATTTATCAACGAATATAAGGTAAGAGAAACATGGAAAGAGCAGAACTAGCCAAGAGGATTTTCAACATATCACATTTAACTGGTGAGTTCCTTTTACGATCCGGACAAACTAGTAATGAGTACTTTGACAAATATCTTTTTGAAAGCCAGCCGGATTTACTTCAAGCCATTGCAGAAAAAATGAGTGAGCTCATACCTTCTGAATGTGAGGTATTGGCAGGTCTTGAAATGGGGGGAATACCTATAGCAACATCAATGAGTTTACACACAAAGTTACCTGCAGCTTTCATTAGAAAGAAAGCAAAAGATTATGGTACGAGAAAAGTAAATGAAGGTGCTGATATCAGGGGAAAGAAAATAGTCATCATTGAAGATGTTATCACAAGTGGTGGCCAAGTAATTCTTAGTACAGAAGATCTCAGAAATGCAGGAGCTGAAATACTTTGTTGTATATGTGTGATAAACAGACAGCAAGGTGGAGTTGAAGCACTTGAAAAATCCGGTATCCCACTTATCTCGCTCTTTACGATGGAAGAGTTAAAACATTCAGTGGCATCATAACCATTCATCATATGAACTTAGAGAATCAAACGTTTTATATGGTGCATACTTATTGAGAACATTGATTGTAGCTGACATATCCTTTGGCATTTCTGCTGTAAATTTTACAGACTCAGATGTTAATGGATGTGTGAACTCCAGTGAGGATGAATGAAGTGGAGTGCGAATCAATAATGGTCTCTCCTCTTGATGTTTCTTTACATTAAACTTTTTCTTGATTGTTGACAATTTGAATTCAGCATTATTTCCATAATCCGGATCAACAAGTAAAGGATATCCTATTGCTGATAAGTGGACGCGTATCTGATGCAATCTCCCTGTTTTGGGTTTACATTCCAATAACGATGCCATTCTAAATCTTTGAGCAACATGTACTGAAGTGAATGATTCCTTCCCTCTGGCGGAAGGCCTCATCAAGCCTTTTTTTCTCGTGTCGGCAATCAATGGTATATCTATATCTTGATCATCTTTTGAAATAATTCCCCTTACAATTGCCAAGTAGGTTTTTTGCACTTGTTGATGTTCAAATTGCATGCTTAAATGTTTATGAGCTTCAGCGTTCTTGGCAAATACCAAAACTCCGCTGGTATCACGATCTAATCTATGAACCGTGAAAATCTCATTATATTGATTAATCAAAAATGTTCGGATATTCGGAAAGTCTTTATCGAATCTATCGGGAATAGTGAGCATTCCTGCAGGTTTCGAAACTATGACGATTGACTCATCCTCAAATAGTATATCTGGTTTCATGAATTTAGTGTGAATGTGGTTCCCAATCCATTCCTTCGCAAGGAATATGTTCCTCGGTTATATGTTCATCATATCTAGAACAGATTTGAGCGGATGGTTCGAAGTGTATGCAACTGCCACATAAAGTGGACTCTTTGAGAGATTCTACCGTATTTGAAAAGATGGACATTTCTCGATATGCTGGGTAAAATACAATCATAATAACCATGATTGCAAAAATAGGCCAGAACTGATGAAATTCCCAGAAATCAGAAATCCACCAAGTGCTCATGACAATGATTGAGAGTCTTATCAAACCTCCAAAAACAATTGTACCGGTTGTTAATTTAGGAGTTTTGTTGTCATAACTTCTCTTATGCAATCTGAAAAGAAGTATATCCATTAGTACATCAAGCATATCATCACTTTATTCTATGTTCAATATGTTCTTCCCTTCCATTTTCTACCACTGTGTGGTAAAGACCAAAGAAATGAATTTCCTGCAATTACGATAGCAAAAAGTGCACTCAATGGTTGAAGGAAAACATGAAAGAAAGGTAAAGAAAACTGAATGGTTGAGCTTAAACGGATGAACATACCAAGTATTGTCAATAATAGTCCCCATCGCATGAGTTCCATGTTTCCACTGATCATTGCATAGATACATATAATTGGAGGCAATACATATGCTGTAAAAAAATGAACAATAAAGAAAAGGAATATGGGGATTTTTTCAGATAATCCGGAATAGAAATTCTTCGAAAAACCCAGGAATACTTCTTCAAAACCATTATACATGCTACAAGAAACTATATCAATGGCATTTGCTAAAACTACCTTTCTTTTATTCTGTTTTACTTTTTTTGCTATATCAATATCTTCAACCAAACTGGATTTTACACTTCTATGTCCGTCAATCTCTTGATATGCATCATATCTAAAAAGCATTATCTGCCCATTTGCAGCGGAAAATCTACTATCGTAACTAGAATAAATCAACGAATTAGGTAAGTATCCGTGATATAAAACATGCATGAACGGAATCATGAGATGTTCCCAAAAAGAAGATAATTTCTGATTTGGAACTGCCGTAAGTAGATCTGCTTGATAATGCCTGGAAGTTCTTACTAATGAAACAACAGAATACGGAGAATGAATTGTATCTGCATCCGTAAATAGTAAATACTCACCTTTTGCTTTCATTGATAATTGATGGCATGCATGAGATTTTCCAATCCAATCTTTTGGTAAAGAGATACCAGTAATAATGGTAAGTAAATCCGGATATTGTTTTTTCAATTCCTGTAGTATATCGGGCGTTGAATCAGTTGAACCATCATCAAGAACCAATACTTCATAGGATGAATACACCTGATTACATAAACTATCGATACACTCTCTGATTCCTCGTTCTTCATTTCTCGCAGGAACAAGTATTGATACAAATGGAGCTTGACTATCAATCTCGAGTACTCTTTTGACACGAACAAATGTGAAGAGATTGTAAAGTGACACTATTGCTATCACAATCAAGCTGAAAGTGATAAACCACATTTTCCAATAAAGTAACTCTGATATCATATCAAACAGATGTATCCATTGGTAATAATTAGGAATTCATTACTTGTAGAAATTCTCTATTATCTTTTGTACTCTCCAGTTTTGAAAGCAATAATTCCATTGCTTCGATACTTGAGAATTCACTAAGTACTTTTCGCAGAATCCAGACTCGAGCAAGTTCTTCATTTGTCAATAATAACTCATCATGTCTTGTACTAGATTTATTCACATCAATAGCAGGATATATTCTTCTTTCTGCAAGTTTTCGATCTAGAACCAATTCCATATTACCTGTTCCCTTGAATTCCTCAAAGATCACTTCATCCATTCTGGACCCAGTATCAATCAATGCAGTTGCTATAATTGTCAGAGATCCTCCCTCTTCAATGTTTCGGGCGGCTCCAAAAAATCTTTTGGGCTTTTGAAGAGCATTTGCGTCAACTCCACCAGATAGTATCTTTCCAGAATGTGGAACAACAGTATTGTGGGCTCTTGCCAATCTGGTTATTGAATCTAATAGGATAACAACATCTTGCTTTGCTTCAACGAGTCTTTTTGCCTTTTCTAAAACCATATCAGCAACTTGAACATGTCTTTCGGGTGGTTCATCGAAAGTTGAGGAAATCACTTCTGCTCGAACAGATCTTTGCATGTCGGTAACTTCTTCAGGTCTTTCATCGATGAGCAAAACAATAAGTTTCACCTCTGGATGATTTCTTGCTATGCTATTGGCAACTTTCTGCAATAAAACAGTCTTTCCGGATTTAGGTGGAGAAACTATCAACCCTCTTTGACCTTTACCTATTGGCGCAAGCAAATCAATGATACGCATCGGATATTCAGCTCTTGTTGTTTCCAACACAAGCTTCGTATCAGGATATAATGGAGTAAGATTGTCGAAGATAGTTCTGTCGCGCATGACATCAGGAGAAACAAAATTGATTGAATCAACTTTCAGTAATGCGAAGAATCTTTCGCCTTCTTTTGGAGGTCTTACATGTCCTCGAATGGTATCACCGGTTCTCATACCAAATTTCTTTATCTGAGAAGGCGATACATAGATGTCATCCGGAGAAGGTAAGTAATTATAGTCTGCTGCTCTTAAAAATCCATATCCATCTCCTAATACCTCCAATACCCCTTCACCAAGCGTACCCTCAGATTGTTGATCTCTCGATTGCTTTTGAGCTTGAACCTCTATGATCTTGAAAATAAGTTCTTGTTTTCGCAAATCACTATAATCTTCAATACCAAGTGATTTTGCAATGCGAGTTAGTTCAACAATTTTCTTCGATTTTAGTTCTGCAATAATTATCACACCCGCAGAAGAATCTTCTTGACTTATAACTGCAGGGGTTGATGATTTCTCATGATAGGATGATTTTTCATGGTTGATTTTATCATGATATGAAGATCTCTCATGGTCATGAGGAGAGGAATGAGAAAGTTGTTGTGATGTTCGTCGAGGTGTACCCACACCTGGTCTTGTGGTATTTCGCGGTGTACGCATTACATGGCCAAAAAATGAAACAATGGATTGATATTGGAGAGGAATCTGCTTGGGGGATAAATGGCTGACACCTGAGTTTAGCCGAAGAATTAAAATTGATTTACGACTGCTGCTGACACAAAAATATGCAATGTGAGTAATTATGCAAGATTTTTTTCCAATTCATGAATTATAGTCATTGAAAGAGTGTGTAAACAGCATCCAAGGCATGAATACATTGTTCAACTTCTTCTTTTGTGCTATAGAGCGCAAAGGAAATCCTAGTGGTGGAATTTACACCATAAAACTGCATAAGTGGATGTGCGCAATGATGTCCTGCCCTTACTGCAATCCCATTCCGATCAAGCAAACTTGCAATATCATGAGGATGGACTCCATTCATCATAAATGAAAGAGCAGAAACATTTGTTCCATTATACCCAATAACTTTTATATACTCTTTATCTGCTATGAGATTCATAGTATGAGTTAGTAATTCCCTCTCATGATTTGCAATATCATCAATGTTTTGTTTAAGCAGGAATTCAATTGCAGCACCCAAACCTATGAAACCTTCAATATTAGGTGTACCTGCCTCGAATTTCGAAGGTAAATCGGCAAATGTAGTTTTCTCAAATGTTACTTTTCTAATCATATCGCCACCGGTTTGATATGGTGGCATTTTGTCAAGGTATTTTGATTTTCCAAAAAGAATACCTGTTCCAGATGGACCATACAATTTATGTCCGGAAAATACCAAGAAATCACAGTCAAGTGATTGCACATCAATCCTTTTATGTTGTATTGCTTGAGAGGCATCAACTAAGATTGGAACAGTATGAGAATGAGCAATATCGATACATTTTTTGATTGGATTTTCAACTCCAATGGCATTGGAAATCCATACCATTGAAACAAATTTTGTTTTCTCATTAAAGAAAGATGCATATGTATCTATATCTAAAGTACCATCAGCTGATATTGGTACTATTCTGATTATACAGCCCTTCTTTTTTGCTATCTCTTGCCATGGAATAATATTTGCATGATGTTCCATGATTGTTAGAATGATTTCATCATGTTCAGACAATGCATATTCACCATATGAAGATGCAACCAAATTAATGGCTTCTGTTGCACCCTTGGTGAAAATAATCTCACCAATTGAATCAGCATTTATAAAATCTTTGACTACCCTTCGTGTTTTTTCAAAATGATCAGTTGCTAATTGACTTAATGCATATACTCCTCGGTGGACATTTGCATTCGAATTAGTAAGATGATTGACAATTGCATCAATGACAACTTGTGGTTTTTGCGTTGTAGCAGCATTATCCAGATAAATGAGTGGTTGACCATTCATTGTATTCTGCAAAATTGGAAAATGTGATCTCCATTCATCCACAACTGATTTCATCATATCATCCACCTGAACGTAACAATAGTGAGTTGGTAAAATATGATTGTAATTCTTCTATTTCTATCAATTGTATCACTTCACCTATGAATGCATCTGTCAATAATCTCATGCCAACTTCTCTTGGAATACCTCTGGCTCGTAGATAGTACAAAGCTTCTTCATCAACAGAACCCGTTGTTGCACCGTGTGAACACTTTACATCATCAGCAAATATTTCAAGCTGTGGTTTTGTATTGATTGTTGCCTTGGGACTAAGTAGCAATGTACGATTTGATTGATAAGCATTTGTTTTCTGCGCATCCAATCGAACGAATATCTTGCCATTGAACACAGCTGTAGAAGACTCATCCAAAACATGCTTAAACAATTCATTGCTTTCACAGTGTGGAGCAATATGATCCACTATTGTATGATTATCTATAAGTGATTGTTTGTCACCGGAAACTATACCGTAAATATTATACAATGCATGCTCTTCAACTAATTTACCGGTAATAGTATTGCGCACTTTATTTGAATCATGCACAATTACATGATCTTGAACTTTTGCATTACCCTTTACAATTGATTCACAATTGTATATCAATGCACAATCTTGCAGTCCATCTTGAATGATGATGTGATGTAACTCAGAATCTTGATCTGCATGAACGGAAAAGCTTGTATTAATGAGACCCTTTTTCACATGAAGAACATGATATGATTCAATAATCTTTGCTTTAGCATTTTTTGCAAGATTGATTGCAATTGTTGGTGAAGCAAGTAAAGGCATACTGTCATCACTTTCGATGATATGTAAGATATGAATCGGAGTTGATAAATCATATTCTTCATCAATGCTCAATACTATTCTATCTTTATGTAATAGTGCATTAAGTATTGGAAATGGATTATCACTCGGATTAGTTACGATATTTAATATCGGTGAATGTTCTGTTATTACTGTCAAACCTTTAATATTTTCAAAGGTATCTGATTGAACATAGTTTCCATTGATTATTACAAGATGATGAGCTGTTGCAACAAATGGTTGAAACTGCTTTGGTTCATATTGTTTTGAAGACACAAATGGAAGCGCATAGTCAGCCATGAGCAATGAATTAAGTGGAAAGTATTTCCACTCTTCATTTCTTGGTGTAGGCAATCCTGATTTGGTAAGAGAACTCAATCCATCAGTGAATTGTGGATTATCTAAAAATGCAGGGGGATAATTCTGCACTCTTAATTGTTCTTTAAGTGTTTCGAGAGAGTATAACTGTATCATAGGGATATTAAATTCAGGATAATGAGACTTCTTCTTTAATCCAATCATAACCCTTTTCCTCAAGTTCAAGGGCCAATTCTTTTCCGCCTGTTTTAACAATCTTACCTTGGTGTAATACATGTACAAAATCAGGCACAATATAATTGAGAAGTCTCTGATAATGTGTGATGAGAATTGTTGCTTTGTCAGGTGATCTAAGTGAATTGACACCTTGTGCTACGATTCGTAGTGCATCTATATCCAAACCTGAATCGGTTTCATCAAGAATAGCCAATTTTGGTTCTAACATTGCCATTTGGAAGATTTCATTTCGCTTTTTTTCACCACCGGAAAATCCTTCATTGAGTGACCTTTGTAAAAAGGACATGTCAAGTTCAACAAGCTTCGCTTTTTCCTTCATCAAAGTAAGAAAATCCATTGCATCGATTGTTTCTAGTCCACGATATTTTCGGATCTCATTCAATGCGGTTTTTAGAAAGTTTGCTGTGGATACTCCCGGAATCTCCACAGGATATTGGAAAGCAAGAAATACGCCTTCGCCAGCTCTTTCTTCAGGTGTCATTTCAAGCAAATCTTTTCCATTGAACTCAATGGTGCCTTCATTTACAGTATATTCTTCTCTTCCTGCCAATATTGAAGCAAGAGTAGATTTTCCTGAACCATTTGGACCCATGATTGCATGGACTTCACCTGGGTTTACGACTAAGTTTATACCTTTTAAAATCGGTTTTTCTTCTATGCTTGCATGCAGATTTTTAATATTCAACATTTTGAGTATGTGTGATTATGTAACAAATATTCTGGGTTTATCCAACGCTTCCTTCGAGACTAACAGCTAGTAATCGCTGAGCTTCAACAGCAAATTCCATAGGAAGTTGATTCATAACTTCTTTACAATATCCATTGACTATCAGCGCAACGGCTTCTTCTGTGGATATGCCTCTTTGATTGCAATAAAAAAGTACATCTTCTTGAATCTTCGATGTAGTAGCTTCATGTTCGACGGTGGCAGTATTATTTGCTACTTCAATATATGGGAATGTATGTGCTCCGCATGTAGATCCAATAAGGAGAGAATCACATTGGGAGTAATTCTTAGCATTACTTGCTGTTTTTTGAACTTTTACAAGTCCTCGATAACTATTATTGGATACACCAGCAGAGATACCCTTTGACACAATTCTGCTTTTTGTATTCTTGCCAATATGAATCATCTTAGTTCCAGTATCAGCTTGCTGATGATTATTTGTAACCGCTACTGAATAGAATTCACCAATGGAATTATCACCAAGCAAAATTACTGATGGATACTTCCATGTGATTGCGGAACCTGTTTCAACCTGCGTCCATGATATTTTGGAATTTCTTCCTTTGCATATTCCACGTTTGGTTACGAAATTATAAATACCACCCTTTCCTTCCTTATTACCCGGATACCAATTTTGAACAGTTGAGTATTTCACTTCAGATTTTTCAAGAGCTACAATTTCAACTACCGCTGCATGTAATTGATTTTCATCTCTCATGGGGGCAGTGCATCCTTCCAAATAACTGACATAACTTCCCTCTTCACAAATTATAAGCGTTCTTTCGAATTGACCTGTATCTTTTGCATTAATACGGAAATAGGTGGAAAGCTCCATAGGGCAACGCACACCTTTGGGTATATAGCAAAATGATCCATCAGTGAATACTGCGGAATTAAGTGCAGAATAAAAATTGTCAGATGGCGGAATAACTGTTCCGAGATATGCTTTGACTAATTCAGGGTGTTCTTGAATTGCTTCACCCATGGAACAAAATATAATACCCATTGAAGCCAATTTGTCTTTGAATGTCGTTGCTACTGAAACACTATCAAATACTGCTTCAATTGCAATACCACTCAAACGTTCTTGTTCAGCAAGAGATATTCCCAACTTTTCGAATGTTCTCAATAATTCAGGATCTATTTCATCCAATGATTTTGGTGACGCTTTTGTTTTTGGAGCAGCATAATAACTAATGTCATTGAAATCTATCTTTGGATAACTGACATTCGGCCATGTAGGCTCTTTCATGGTTTTCCATTTTTCAAATGCAGCAAGGCGCCATTCAAGCATCCATTCTGGTTCGTTTTTCTTGGAAGAGATTAAACGAATACTGTCTTCATTAAGACCTTTAGGTGCTATCTCTTGTTCGATGTCGGAAACAAATCCGTATTTATATTCACTTGATACAATTTCATCAAGTATATCTGTTTGTTGTTCCATTGTTGTTTCTCTTATAAATCAATTGTGATCGTTGAATCGCTTAGTTCGTGGTACATCTGTGTATGAAGAAAGTCTTTTATAGTAATTGACTGTAGCATTTCATCCATTTTCTTTTGAATAATAGTCATCGGATCCTTAATCGTGCAATTAGAATATACCGTGCAAGAGCAGGTTGTATCCTCAGGATCATCTCCTGATACACATTCCACCAATTGGGAGGGTTTTCCTTCAATCGCAGTAATTACATCTGAAAGACTTATCATCTGTGGCTCTTTATTGAGGAGATAACCTCCTTGGGCACCTTGAATGGATTGAATCAACCCATTTTTCCCCAGTAGATGAAGTACTTTAGCTATAATCTCAAATGACAAGCCATGTGCATCAGCAATCTCTTTCGCAGGAACCAATGTACCATCTTTGGTAGCTATATATTGCAAGGATAGCAATGCATATTCTGTTTTTTTTGTGAACCTTAGCATATACTAATCACTTGAAACTGTAATAAGACTGTAAATATAAGACCTTTATAATCATATATCACAGAACAGGTCATATTTAATCAGTTTTTTTTAATGAAAGTTCCCTATTCACAATGTTCAATCAAAGAGACTGTACATAATACTATCACCTGAATGAATACATCTCTCTGAATCCCCGGATTTACAATGGAGTCTACCATCATCAAGAATATCAATTACTCTATATTCTTTGTTGTCATTGAGAATATGTACTGTTTTTTGAATGATGTTAAGTTGATTTTTCCACAAGACCCACTTATCTTCTCTGTTATGTATAAGAGCTTTATAGATATCTATAAATTCCTTTCTACACTTCTGTACATCGATTTCATATCCAAGTATATCATAAATAGAAATACTTGGATTAATGTTTGGCAACTCAGTTGAAGGCGTATTTACATTGATGCCTATTCCAGTAATGATGGAATGCAAAACATTTCCTGAGTATTCAGTTTCTATCAATGAACCTGATATTTTACCAATTTTTTCATCATGTTTTACATACACATCATTTGGATACTTAATCTTTATCTGAGTATGAGCAGGTAGAACACCCAACAAAAAAGCTTGCACGGATAATCCCGCGCAAGCTTGCATGAATAATGGACTTTTTTCGAACTTAATATTTTTCTGACCATGAGAAAAAAGGATATCTCTTCCTATACCAGAATGCCATACTTTTCCATTGCGTCCCTTTCCATGTGTTTGAATATCAGCCGTAATGATCACCTCATTATGAGATGATAGCAATTGTTTGGCAATGATATTTGTTGATTCAACAATGTCGAAATGCAATGAAAGCATGTCAAGGACAATTAAGTGCTGATTTGTTCTTTTGTGCAGCCGAATTTTTTGGGTCTCTTTTTAATGCTTCTGAATATGCTTTACAAGCATTGTCTTTGTCACCTATCGTTTGATATGCAAATCCCAAATAGACATGAGGCAAGGCTGATTTATCATTGATTTCAAGCCAAGCCTTTCCATACTTAATTACGGATTGCGCATCCTTTCCTTCAAGTGATATACGGCAAATAGCCTCAAAAGCTTGTTCAGATTCTTTAATGATTGATGGATTACCTGGATTTTGCGCGAGTGATTGCTGAGCCAGTTCAACACCGACTGATAGATAAAGTCTTGCAGAATCCGACTTTTTCATTGCATTGTAGGTATTACCAATATACACTCTACCGGAAATACTATTTCCGTCTAAAGCTAGGTATTCTTTTAAACTGATCAATGCCGAATCATATTTTTGAGAGAGATAAAAACAAGAACCAATAAAGTATCGGGCTTTCACACTATTACTATCTTCGCAATCAGCAATTCTCTTTCTGAATATAGAAATGGCCTCATCATATTTCTTCATTGATTGCAAAAGATTTGCAAAACGAAAAGCAGTATTGCACTTCTTCTCTACACCATTGATTGATTTATAAAATGCATCAATGGCTGTAACAGTATCTTTTGAAAAGAAAGCCGCATAACCCATTCTTTCATAATCTGTTTGATTGAGTCCGGGAATTGATTTATACAATGCTATAGACTCTTTAAATTTTTTGGCTTCAAAATATGAATGTGCCAACATTGCATTAGCTTTTTCTGTGATTGTATCAATTTTAGTTCTTACAGCTTCCAAATGCACAAGTGCAGAATCATATTTTTTGGCAGTATACCATGCTTGACTTGCATACCAACGACCTTGCCAACCCTCAGGCCTTAGAATTGCATAGCGATTGAATGATGCACCGGCTTCCATAAATTTTGATGCTAAGAAAAAGATTTTACCCTGTTCGTAAAATGCTGTTGCATTCTTTGGATCTGCCTTAGTAATTTCATTCCAAGTATTGAGTGATCGTCTGAAATATTCATTTGACAATTGCTGATCCATCTCCATATTCCCAAGTCTATAATATGAGGATGCTAACTTAATCTTGGCATTTAGAATAGATTTTTGAGTTACTTGTTTTCCATCAGTAGCAAGAGCGGCCTCATAATTATCTTTTGCTAATTCGTACACCTTTTTAGCAAAATAAAGATCACCCAAACCGATATATACTTGGGCATTTTTATCATCTAATTCTCTGGCTATCAAGAGGTTATATTCTGCCTGAAGCACAGAATCGGCTTGTAAATAGATATTCGAAAGAGCAACATAATTCTCTGGATCCTTTTCCATCTTTTTCTTCTTGAGCAATGCATTCATTGTGCTTATTGCCAAATTCACTTTACCAGCTTTTGATAATGCCAATGCATATTCTCTGTTTAGCATCGGTAAATCATCATCATTATCCATTGCCATGGATAATACAGATACAGCTGAATCAGGCAATTCCATCTCCATATACACATCAGCTACCATCATGAGGATGGTATTATCTTTTACATGTTGAAGTACGACTTCAGGTGCATATTGCAAAGCTTCAACAAATTCTTTTTCTTCTACAGCCTTTTTAAACTGTTCAAGTATACCTTGAGAATAAAGAGAATAATTCCCTATGAGGAACAATGCAATCAACAAGAAAAAGCGCATACAATTGAGACCTTTAGATGTGAAATGGATTATCGAATCTTAAATGATATCGGTACGGAAAGCCAGCAAGCAACAGGTTTGCCATTTTGTAAAGCTGGAAGAAATTGAGTTTTCATTACAGCATCACCTGCGGATTTATTGAATAATTCAGAGTCTGAATTTTCAACTATATATTTTTTGACACTACCATTCCTTCTCACAAGAACTCTCAACACTACTTTTCCTTCGAGTCCTGCTTTTTTTGCTAATTCGGGATATTGGAGTTTGGACATAATCAGTGAATTATCTGCAAAAGGAGGTTTATTTACTGAAATGGTTTCATCAGGACTTGGATCAGGATCTTTATTGTCTTTGACAAGTTTCACATGTTGTCTGCGAATGTCCATCATACTTGGATCTATTTTCAATGCATCTTCTAACTGAATAATGGTTGAATTTTGATCACCCTTCTTCAAAGAAATATTAGCCAATCCTACTGATGCCTGCCATAATCTTGCATTGAGTTTCTTTGCTTCATTATAAGACTTTTCCGCCTCGGGCATTTTACCTGCAGCAAAGCTAACATCAGCAAATGCCAAATGATTCCAAGGATCTTTGGGGAAATCTTTTACCAATGATGACAAGATTGAAATAGACGATTTATAATCTTTTTTTGCCGCTTGAATTTGACCTATCTTTCGAGGTATTCCATAATTACCGGGCTGTAATTTTTCCACTACTTTATAAAGGATTATGGCTGAATCCAAATTTCCGAGTGCATTATAAATATCACCGGCAAGAATCAAAACATCAGGATTCTTGGGATTATCCTTTATATCCTGCTGAATTGCCAAATATGCTTTTTGATAATCCTTTGAGGAAAAAGCTTTTTTTGCTTGATCAATATTTGCACTCATTTGTAATGTAGTGCACAATGCCAAGCTTGATGCGATTAGGATCATAATATTCATCTATTCCTCCTGTATCAGATTATATATGGCATGTGATGGTATTAAGCCTTTATTCAAGAGAACCTTTTGAATACTAGGATCTTTCTCCATGAAAGTGGCAAAGCCCCAGGCCAAATCTTTCCTCTCATTTTTTACATATGCAAATATAGGTAAGATGAAGGGATACATGTTTTGAACAATAAAACCGGGATGGACAATTTGAGGTGCTACTCTCTTGCCTGTGCTGTCAGTATAACCTATTCTAATAGCTTTCAGAGTGGAATCCCTTAAAATATCAGACATCAATCCAATGCCGATGGATTTTGAGTTTCGGACATGTACTTTTACACTATCTCTGTGCTCATATGACTTAAATGTAACTGATAATACTGAATTCCCTTTCGAAAAATACTTCAATAAACCTGCATACTCGGATGATTGCATCGATGGAATACATAAAGCTTCTTCAAGAATAACTTTCTTTTGTATTGAATTAATTGAAGTACCTCTGAACATTGCTTCTAATTGAGACAGGTTTACTGTATCCAATGGAATGTCCTTTGATACAAAGAATACTAAACCATCCTTGGCAATCTCAATCTTTTGAAAAGGTAATGACATAGATTTTACGATAGAATCTTCATCCCTTAGATAATCTCTTGCTAGAATAACGCAGGATGCAGAATCCGAAAAAAGTAGGGACATGCCTCTTCTCGCATTGACAGGAATCAATGTTATTTCTGCATTCTCAAACACAGAATCATACTTTGGTTTAGCTTCCAAGAAATAAGGATATAATACATCTTCAACATAAATTGTATCTTTTCCGGCAACCGGAGATTTATAATTCTGTTGTTGTTTGTCTTCCGTACATGAAGACATACATACAGTAGCTATGACTGCAAAGCAAACAAAAAAGTATCTACTTATTGTGTCTTTCATATTATTCCTTCACTTCTTCATCTTTGGATAAAACATGTGCTTGATACATCAACCATGCCAGTCGTAATAAGCCGAATCCAATCATTGCCCTGCCTATCCATACAATAGACTGATGCTGAACTTCCGGTAAATGCATCGCATTGAGCTCAATCACCAAGCCTGCAGCTATGATGAGTAATCTTATTACAATATTGAAATAAAGAAATGTTTTATTCATAAAAAAAAGCGCTGATTGTCATTCCGTAAAATAACACTCAGCGCTTAGATAGTTGCCAATAAATTAACGAAGTCTAAAGACAATCGGAATAACAACCCATACCTCAACAGGTTGCCCATTCTGCGTAGCAGGTGGAAAAACCTGGGCCATGATTGCTTTCACAGCTGCTGGATTAAGTAATTCAGATGCTGTTTCTTCTATGATTGTTCTACCGGGTTTTGGCCTTCCGTCTTTTCCAATCAACACTTTAACGCTCACTCTTCCTTCAACTCCGGCTCTACGAGCCATTTCAGGATAGACAACGCGTCTTTGCAAATCACCAAGCACTCTTGATACAACATCATTGTAATCTTGATCCGTAACAATGAACTCATCAGGGCTAGGCTCTTCCTCTTTCTGAACATTCAAGCCTGCATCAGTCGGCAAATCGTCAATATTCATTGATTCAGCATCACCAATTTGTGAGGATGATGTAGAAATTTCATCAACGGATGCGAATACCTGATCTGGGGCAACCAAAGCATCTGGAACAGGAACGGGATTGCCTGCCTGAGCCAAAGTACCTTGAATCACAATATCCGGTGGAGGTGGTGGAGGTGGTGCCTCAGCATCTACCGGTGCATCAATCATATCTAAGCGAGCTATGCTTCTATATGGTGACTTATAAAATGTAGTTTCTCTGGAAGCAAAAGCAAACACTAAAATAATTACTAGAAGTAAAAAACCAATTACATAATAAAAACCACGAAGGGTAAATATTTTAATAAGTTTCTGTACCTCAAAGGCACCATAATCTTTAGTGGTAATTACTAAACTTTCGGGTGAAGCAAGAATCATAAGCCTTTAATCTCCTCTTTGTCTTTGTCTGTCAATGGGGAGATTGTGAACTTTCTAACTCTATTCAATTTCTCAGCTTGCAAAGATTGCGTAATCTTAATTTCTGCAAGATTGAGTTCATCAAGTATATTCACCACTGTTTCGTAAGGAACATTATCATCAATTTTGAGTACTGTGATAAGTTCATTTTTTAAGTCAAGATTGGATTTGATGGCCTTCACACGAAGCTCTTTCATCAAAATTGGTAGAGGAATATCTTTTGCTTGATTATAAAAGATCTTTCCGTCTTCGCGCACTCTTACTGTGAACAATTTTGATTCAGCAACCTCAATATCTTCAGTTTCAGGTGGCACAGCCATATCCATCACTTGAGGTGTGGTCAATGTTGTCACGAACATAAAGAATGTTAAGAGCAAAAATGTAATATCCACGAGTGGGGTCATGTCAATACGGAAACCCACGCGTTTCTTTGCTTTTCGCTTGCTATTTTTACCGCGTTTCGGCCTTCCGCCTCCACCGCCGAGATCTCCTCCACCGGCCATGGTAACTCCTATTGCTGTTTATCGGTTACAAAATTAAATTGGGTCTGACGTGTTCTGCGCAAAGCTTCCATGACATCAGAAATCCATTTGAATCGAATCCGCTTGTCAGAGTCAATTGCAAAACGCATTTGCGCTTTATCAGCGGATGTTTTTTTCGTGATGTTAAACGCTTTTGACTGTGTTCTTGTAACACTGATCAAAGCCTCCAATTCTTCGATTTTTACTGTTTTAATCATTCCTTTAGAAGATTCCTTTCTGTCTGGGGTGAACCATTCGGATAAAGATGGATCTTCCTTTATGGTATTCCACAATTCTGGATTTGCCACAGAAAAGTAATATGCTGTGTCAGTTGCTTTTGTGGAATCAATCGCAATACGAATCACAGCAACATCCTTCTCAGGAAGTTTTGCTGTATCGGCTTGTGTTTTGGGCCTTTTGATTTGAAACTTCTGCTCACTATCGGCTTCAGATTTAAACTTGGCAGTGAACATGAAGAATGTCAACAAAAGGAATGTAATGTCAACGAGCGGCGTCATGTCAATCACAAAACCGGTTCGTTTCATTTTCACTTTTGGCATTTCTCAATCTCCTTTTGACAAAATGGTCATGGATTCAATATCGATGATCATTTTTTTGTTTTGATTGTCAATGTTTCCATCACTGTCAACACAGCTTCATCAATCATATAGACAAAGTTGTCAACTTTTGTGGTGAAGAAATTGAAAGAAAGAATTGAGACAATAGCGGCGCCTAGACCAAATGCCGTATTATACAAAGCTTCAGAAATACCAATCGACAATGCTTGTGCTGAAACTGCTCCACCACTTGCACCGAGTGCGGCAAAAGCGCGAATCATACCAACTGTTGTACCCAAAAGACCAACCATGGTAGCTACAGAAGCAACTGTCGACAAAATAACAAGGTTCTTTTCTAGTAATGGTGTTTCAAGATTCATTGCTTCATCAATGGATCTTTGTACCTCTCCAATTTTCTTCTCAGGATTGATATTTGTATCCTTTTCCACTTGAACATATCTTTCAAGTCCAGAGCGAACGATATTGGAAAGTGAACCTTTTTGTACTGCACATGCATCGATTGCTGCTTGTACATTATCTGAGTCAAGTTGACTTTGAACATTTTTCATGAAAGCATGAAGATCTCCTGAACCACGAGCTTTGCTGATAACGAGATATCGTTCAACAATATAAGTGATCGCGATAAACAACATACCGAGCAATGCAGCAACAAGCGGACCACCCGTATGGATTGTACCAAGCGTGTTTAGAGGGTCATGACGCAAAAAGCCATCTTTAAAATTTCCTGGGGCACCCATAAACAAACCCCAAATAAGGTCTGAAATTCCCAACCATAAGAATATGATAAAAGAATTGAATGAACGGAAAAGTCCATAACCAAGACCTGCAAACGCAAATAATACGGCCGCTACACCAATCACGACGTATGAGAACTGATCCATACTACTTCCAATAAAAGAAATGAACAATACTATTTATAATCAATGTAAAATGAATCAAATTGGCTTATCCAATGTTGAATCGTGTCAAAACTACTAATTTTTTTAGCATGAAAAGTGCTTTTTTGTGCTAGTTATGCACCAAAATGACAATGTAATGATTTAATAAAACTCAATTCACCAAACCCCATATAACTCTTTCGATACTTGACAGGTCTTTTATGCGATGAACTCTATCAACAAGATCGGTATATATATTTTCCACATCCTGTGCTTGACCATAACCAATCTCAAGAAAAAATGCCTCTATGTTCATACGATTTAATTCAATCAATTTGGCAATGGCTGTGTAAAACAACAAACCATTATTCTCATCAGTCAAAGCAATGCGTGGTTCAAACGCTAATTCCGGCTCTAGATTGAGATAATCATTCTGTCCGATATACGGTGGATTTGAAACAATAATCCCTTGAATTGGTTCTGAATATGCCAATATATCGTTGACAGAAAACTCAATATCAACTCCATGTTTTTGTGCATTCCTTTGTGCGATGTCCAATGCATGCTCAGAAATATCACATGCATGAATCTTGATATCATCTCTGTCTCGCAAATGATGAGCCAATGCTATGGCTATACACCCGGATCCTGTTCCCAAATCATATATATGTGTTTCATGAAGATTTGACTGACAATACTGAAGAACGGCATCAATCATTGTTTCGGTATCAGGTCTCGGAATTAAAACAGATGGAGAGACCTCAAAGTCCAATCCATAAAAACTTGTTTTTCCCAATATATACTGTAATGGTTCTCTATTCCCTCTTCGTTTACATAATACACGAAGCACCGATAATTCATCTTGAGTTAATGGCCTATCATGTAACAAATACAATTGCAACCTTGAACATTGCAGTGTTTCAGACAATATTAACTCTATCGTTAATCTTGGACTATCTACACCTTTGGTTCCAAAATATTCAGCTCCCCAACGAATGATGTCAATAACAGTCCATACAACTTTTTCATTGGACACAATCACACTCCGGTATGCTTGGATCTACCAAAATACTCTTGCAAAGATCGTACTTCGGGTTTCTCATGTTTCAATGCCTGTATGCCTGACAAAGATGCAAAAGCTGCCGCTAATGTCGTAATAAATGGCACCGAATGCTTCAATGCTGTTTGCCCCATGATATGTTCATCATATCGTGCATTCTCACCAATGGGAGTATTGATAACCAAATGTACTTCGCCATGTTCAATATGATCAATAATGCTCGGCCTGCCTTCATAATGTTTTAGTACTTTAATAGTATCAATGCCGTGCTCTGAGAGAAAACTCGCGGTACCCGAAGTTGCCATTATGGTGAATCCCAAATCTTTGAAACCACTCATAATATCAGCAGCACGAATTGTTTTTTCAAGATCACTCAAAGAGACAAATATAGTTCCAGACTCAGGTAACTTATTACCAGAGGATATCCTGGATTTGATGATTGCTTTTCCGAAAGTGACATCGATACCCATGACTTCACCTGTTGAGCGCATTTCGGGTCCTAAAAACACACTCGCCCTGGGGAACTTAATAAATGGAAATACAGATTCTTTAATTGCCACTCTCTTTGCGGAAAGCGAGAAATCTCTCACATCAATATTTACTAATTTTTCTCCCAACATCAATCTCATAGCGATTTGAGACAAATTCACATTCGTCGATTTTGCAACAAAAGGTATGGTTCTAGATGCACGAGGATTCACTTCCAACACATATATCTCACCATTTTGAACGGCATATTGAATATTGACAAGTCCAATAACTTTCAATGCTTTAGCAAGTTTTCTGGTATAGGATGTCATGATATCAAATTGTTCATTCGAAATTGTATACGGTGGCAAAACACAGCTTGAATCTCCTGAATGAACTCCTGCTTCCTCTATGTGTTGCATCATCCCGCCTATGACGACATGATCGCCATCACAAACTGCATCCACATCGAATTCATATGCTTGTTCAAGGAAACGATCAATCAAAATAGGTGTATCAGGAAATTGATCACATGCCTCTTGAACATGTTGTCTCAAGGATTCTTGACGATAACAAATATGCATTGCTCTTCCGCCCAATACATAACTTGGTCGAACAAGAACAGGATATCCAATTCTCTCAGCAATGATCACGCCTTCATCAACTGTAAAAGCAGTTCCCCAATCAGGACAAGGAATCTTTAACTCATCAAGTAACACACCAAAACGCTTTCGATCTTCAGCAAGATCTATTCCTTCATGTGATGTACCAATGATGGGAACATTGTTCTCGACAAGCTTTTTTGATAGTTTAAGAGGCGTTTGCCCTCCGAATGTCACGACAACTCCATTTGGTTGTTCAAATTCAATGACATTCATCACATCCTCAAATGTCAATGGTTCGAAATACAACTTCGATGTTGTATCATAATCCGTTGACACCGTTTCCGGATTACAATTGATCATGATTGTTTCATAACCGGACTGTCTTGCGGCAAATACGCCCTGAACGCAACAATAGTCGAACTCAATACCCTGTCCGATACGATTGGGTCCGCTTCCAAGAATGATCACTTTTTCCGAACTCGATCTATATGCTTCATTCTCAGCATCATATGTAGAATAATGATAGGGTGTATCCGATTCAAATTCAGCGGCACATGTATCAACCGTTTTATACACAGGTATAATGCCATCTACTTTTCTTCTTGAACGGACTTGATCTTCAGTGCAATGCATGAGATACGATAATTGAACATCTGAAAAACCCATTGTTTTAAGGTTTCTAAGAGTATCAGTAGGTATAGATTCGATTGAATGGGCTCTTGACTTTATATACTCAGCGCTATCCACAATATCTCGGCACTGTTCAATGAACCAAGGGTCATATTTCGACAAGTCAAAAATCTCTTGTGTTGACATTCCAAAACGAAGTGCATCACAAAGATCAAATATAGATTGGGATGTATGCTTTGCGAGACGTTTTTTTAAACTTTCAACATCTACTGTGCCGGCAGATTGCTCCACATAAGATGGAGCATCATAACCAAAACCAAATCGGCCCTTTTCGATTGAACGAAGAGCTTTTTGAAAAGACTCCTTGAATGTTCTCCCTATCGCCATCGCTTCACCGACTGATTTCATCTGAACGCCGAGAACATCTTCAACATTTTCGAACTTTTCAAAGTCCCAACGAGGAACTTTTGTAACGACATAATCTATGGATGGCTCAAAACATGCAGAGGTTTTTTTAGTGATATCATTCAGTATTTCATCCAGTGTATAGCCAATTGCAAGTTTTGCAGCAATCTTTGCTATTGGGAATCCTGTTGCTTTAGAAGCAAGAGCTGAACTTCGTGATACGCGAGGATTCATTTCAATAACAATCATTCTTCCATCGCGAGGATTAATCGCAAATTGGACATTAGATCCACCTGTATCTACGCCAATTTCACGCATAATTTTGATTGCTGCATCCCGCATGCGCTGATATTCTCTATCGCTCAAAGTTTGGGCAGGTGCAACTGTGATGGAATCTCCAGTGTGCACACCCATTGGATCTACATTTTCAATGGAACAAATGATCACGCAATTATCAGCTGTATCGCGCATCACTTCCAATTCATATTCTTTCCAACCCATAATGGATTCTTCAATCAATACTCTATGTACTGGACTCGCAATCAAACCAGAATTCACAGTATCCTTGAATTCATCCATGGAATATGCAATACCACCACCTGAACCTCCCAAAGTGAATGATGGTCTGATAATTGCCGGAAATCCAATAGTATCAATGAGTAAAAGTGCTTCTTCGACAGAATTGACAAAACCACCTTTGGGCATGTCTAGACCGCATCTCTTCATAGCTGCAAGAAATAACTCTCTGTCTTCTGCCATCTTGATTGCTTCTACTTTGGAGCCAATCAATTGAACATTGTATTTTTCAAGAATTCCCATTTCATGCAATTGCATAGCCGCATTGAGTGCAGTTTGTCCACCCATTGTGGGAAGAATTGCATCTGGTCTTTCCTTTTCTATGATTTTTTCGATGTATTCAGGTGTGATAGGCTCGATATAGGTGGCATCAGCGAAGACAGGGTCGGTCATGATAGTGGCTGGGTTCGAGTTCACTAAAGATACTCTAAACCCTTCTTCTTTCAACACTTTACAGGCTTGTGTTCCACTATAATCGAATTCACATGCCTGACCAATGACGATGGGGCCGCTACCAATTACCAATATCGATTGAATATCACTTCTGCGTGGCATGAATATCTGTCAGATTGTTGGAGAAGAATTGTAGGCGGGAACAAATATTGGTATTTGATTCGGCATATCCAATATTGGTGGAAAATTCAGTACTAAATTGAGTAATCACTTTTAATGCATCACGCTGTACTTGATTCATTGGAAGTCTCACCGGTTTCGAAAAGAGCATCAACAAATGCTTTTGGATCAAAGTATTGAAGGTCATGAATACCCTCACCAATTCCAATAAATCGTACAGGTAATTGCAATTCATGTGCAATTGGAATAACTATTCCACCTTTGGCGGTACCATCAAGCTTTGTAAGAACAATACCAGTGATTTCAGAGACTTTTGCAAATTCTTTGGCTTGCTGCAAACCGTTTTGTCCGGTTGTGGCATCAATGACGAGTAATACTTCATGTGGTGCATCTGGAACTTTTTTCTTCATCACTCTTGATATCTTCTCCAATTCCTGCATGAGTCCAAGCTTATTATGAAGTCTCCCGGCTGTGTCAATGATAATTACATCCATTTCTCTGGACAATCCTGCTTGAATGGTATCAAAAGCTACAGCAGCGGGATCAGCTCCATGTTGCTGTTGTATGATCTCAACACCGGCTCTTTGCGACCATACTTCGAGTTGTTCATTGGCAGCAGCACGAAATGTATCTGCAGCACCGATCAATACGGATCTTCCTGCATTTTTGAAATTCAATGCCAATTTGCCAATGGTTGTGGTTTTTCCAACTCCATTCACACCGACCATCATGATAACAAATGGCTTTGCATGAGCAGTATTATAATAATCATCGGAAGAAATAGGTGCAATCGAATGCAGAATTTCATGTATTTCAGACTTGATCATGGAATAGATCACGGATGAATCATCTACTACATCTCTTTTGATTTTATCCTTAACATTATCCATGATATGAATTGTAGTTGCAACGCCGATATCAGAAGTAATAAGAATCTCTTCAATATCTGCAAGCAATGCTTCATCGATTTTTCTTCCAACACCCAATACTGATAGAAGTCTGTCAACAAAAACAGTTCTTGTTTTCTGCAAACCTTCTTTCAGTTTATTGATGCCAGTTACTTCTGCAATCGAAGACAAAGTCTTTTTGAATGAATCGAATAAGCCCATCAAGATACCTTCATTGTTATGAACATTCTTTTGCTATAATGGATCAGAGAATACACAATCATGAGTGCTGAAACCACATAAGCAATCTGCAAATACAAACCATCGATGCCGGCAAAAGCACATACCAAAACTAATATGATGGTAAGTACAGTAGCTTTACCAACATAGGTCGACGGAAGCACATAATCTGATTTGTTAGCAAAAAACAAACCTGCTATGATGATGAGTATGTCTCTAACCAGAACAATTGCAATATACCAAATCGACAATTGGCCTGACCAAATCATTCCCAAGCAGACTGATGCAATGAATATCTTATCTGCAAGTGGATCTAACACTTTACCCCATTCCGTTACTTCGTTTCTAGCTCTGGCCAAATAACCATCCAGTAAATCAGAGATATATGCCAATAAAGCAATGGTGTATACCATCTCCTTTTGATCACCTGAACTGATAAGCACGAACATCCATGGGGCAATCACCATTCTCGCAATACTTAACATATTAGCTGCTGTAAATAATCCTGACATTGGAAGTTGCATGGTATTACTTTATGATGAGAATAGGTTTCAACTGAATCATTCCTTTTGATGTCTCAATCAATGGAACATACATACCTGAGGGTATATGATCAGGTATCGCGTACTGATTGCTTTGCATCATACTTGGAACCTGGAAGTCATATGTTTTGCCGTAAACATCAAATAATTGCAATGAATGGATAGTGATATCCTTTATCAATGCATACAGGTTTAGCTGATTCCGTATGGGATGAGGTCTAATATCAAACAATTGCTGATTACCAGTCGATAAAATGGTGGAAGTAATATTGACATCGCAATCACTATTCTGATCAATGATAAACGGAACTCCCTTTCCTTTCAATGGAAAAACAAGTGATGAACATGTATCTCTGAATACGATTGTATCGCGCCACATTCCAACTGAATCAGGTGAAAAGCAAATGTCCAAAGAGAGAGAATCACCGGGCTTTATGCGAATCGGAAACTGCGACATCGGCATGGAAAACTCTATATTTCTCATGATATACGGCAATTCCAATTGATAATCCATCAAGGAATTACGATTGATGAAAGAAAGTGTGATGCATGTTTTACTTCCAAGTACTGTGGAATCAAAATCCAATACTTTCTTTCCGGAAAACGAACTGGACAAAAAATTATCTAAGTCAATTCCTGAAATAATCACTGGAAGAGAAACGGCTTCACATCCAAGAGAATCAATCACTCTTACGGTATATTCACCCGGTTGGGTTATCGAAACAGTTCTCCCCTTTTGGCCATCACTCCAAATATATGACCGATAACCCATTTGAGCCATTAACATTGTGGAATCAGAATTGCATAAAACCGTTTTTCCAATGACTTCTACTGAGGGAGGCTCGAGGTTTGCCCATTTGATTGAAGGAATTTCTAATCTTTTGGAACATCCTTTTGCATCAAATACTTCTATGAATAATGAATCACTTCGATTGATACGATTGAATGTTCTTTGTGAATCGGATGAACCATCAGACCATCTACATGAAGCATATACTCCCAGTACTGCAATGTCGAATGATTCATCTTTACAGAAAATAGTATCATTTTTAATATTCAATTCAGCTTGAATAGGTTTTTCGAAATTGATATTCACTGTATCGGAGAAAGTCCTACACAAGAGTGAATGAAAAGCCGAAACGATATATGTTCCTGATTTTGTGATATTCAAGATCGGACTATTCCCCAAGCCATTGTTCCAACTGATATTCCGATATTCAGCAGGAATTATCAGAGTGATGGTATCTCCATTGCAAAATGGTGCTTTTGGATAAATGACAAATGAATCAGGCACACTTCTATAAGTAAACTTAAACACGCCTTCACCTACTGCCCATCCAACTGAATCATTTATAAAATGCAAATCATCGATATTTGCCGTATTCAATCCACAATTGATTTTCTCCCAGGTATCTCCGGCATTTGTTGTGTATAATATTTCGCCAGCATCACCACATATCCATCCTTTTTTCTGATCTATCAAAAAAGAGCCGAACATGGCTTTTGAACTACGATACTCTTTCCATGTTTTGCCATTGTCTGTCGTGAAATTCGCTCCTCCACTTGATCTTCCTCCACCTGAGCAATCATCTCCTGCATAAGGAAGCAGAAAGGATGAACCGCGATTTGTTATTTCCTCCGACCAAGCGCGAGGACCTGAGATATCAGTAAAAGGTGCCCAAGTAACACCACCATTGAGTGTTTGCCAAAGCACACCACTGGAAACAGCGAAGCCGAGTCCATTTTTATCATAAAGAATCAAATCCGACAATCCGCTTTCGGGTTCGAATCCCCTATAAGTGGTCCATGAATTACCACCATCACTAGTACGAACAAATACTTGAGGGCTACCACCACAGCCACCACCGATATAAAGTCCATTGTCTTTATCAACAAAGTAACAACCCCAAATCTGACTCATGTTTACGCCGGGATCAGTGATCTCTTGCCAAGTAAGTCCACCATCAGATGTCTTAAACACTCCTCCAGGACCGGATACAAAACCATGCATTCTGTCAACAAAATGTATGCTTTCAAGAAATGGTCTTCCTTGGATGGTTATGCCTGTCCATGTGTTTCCACCATCTTTTGTCAGCAAAACATTACCATCAAAGCCACAAATGAATCCATATTGTGGGTCATTCGGTAGGAAATGAACATCGAGGAAATAACCAGAAGACATGGCATTTGGAAGCGTAACCCTTTCCCAAGAAGGTACTTTTTGGGAAAATGCCGAAGAGAATGTGGTAAACAACAACAATACCACCCCCCGAACTATTGCTTGTTGTATTGTCATATATTGAGTCTCAAAGCCATTTGTAAACTTATTCATGTCATGCAAAAGTATCAATTATGTTACATATGTCATTCATGGAAATCATTAATACTGAACATAGATAAGTGATTCACAGCATTACACTGTAATTTCCATTATTTTACCTATTGTGTATGCAATTTTTAGTGTAAATTTACAGTACCAATTGCCAGATGACTAATACCCCCATACAACTGTGAGCAGTTCCATGGAAACACCCAGCATAAACAGAAGAGATTTTCTTAGAGGAAATCTAAACAAAAGCAAGAATGAACGAATATTGAATGATACGCTTTCGCCCTATTCTTATCCTCTTGATCGAAAAACCGCCGCTCATTTATTGAGACGACTCAGCTTTGCCCCAACCCTTCAGCAGATTGACTCTTTTGTGGGAAAAACTGCTCAAGAAGCAGTTACCATTCTTCTTGGTGATCCTAACAATGAATATCAGCCCGCAAATTCACCGGCATGGATTAATTTGACCACTGAAAATCCCTATGGAGCGGATATTTACACAAGATTCCAAATTGAGGGTCAATGGAAGAGTTATCATTCGAATCTTCAAACATGGTGGGTAAATTTGATGATTGCCGAGCAAACTCCATCAGTTGAAAAGCTGGTGCATTTTTGGTCGAATCATTTCACCACGGAATTTTCCTATGATGATGCCTATATCCCTCCACAAATCCTCTTCCGACAACTTGCAATGTTTCGTAAGAATCGCTTAGGTGATTTTAAGCAATTCGTGGAAGATGTGACGCTCGATCCCGGTATGTTGGTGTATCTAGGTGGTAATCTCAATACCAATCGCAAGCCAAATGAAAATTATGCACGCGAATTGATGGAACTCTATACAACAGGTATCGGACATTATACAGAAGGTGATGTGAAAGAGGCCGCTAGAGTTCTAACCGGTTGGAGAGTTGCCCGTTATAATGATGAACCAGCTAGAAATGGTATCTACAATGCATATTTCCAACCAACAGATCATGATACTGAAGCAAAACAATTTTTGGGAAGATCTATCCCGGCAAGGGATACTGCATTCAATACAGAATATCTTGTAAAAACAGAAGAAATTAGGACAATGCTGGACATTCTCTTTGATGTTCGCAAAGTCGCTATTGCTAGATTCGTTTCAGCAAAGATTTATAAGTATTTCTTTTATTCGAACCCCAACGAGGATGTAACTGATTTCATAAATGAATGCGGTGACTTATTGATTCAGAATGATTTTAAGCTCTACCCATTATTCTATGCAATGTTCTCGAGCGATCATTTCTTCAATCAACAAATCATTGGGGCTCAAATTAAGAGTCCAACTGAATTGATATGTGGTTTTTCCAAAGCTTTGAAGAAAGGCATCGCAAATATTCCGGGCAATTTATCAGCGATGGAAGAAATTCTGATTGATCCTCCAACTGTTCAAGGTTGGGAAGCTCATCATAGATGGATTACGACAAAAACATTCCCAAATCGTGTGAAATTTGCAAAAGATCTTGTGAATACAATGACTGATGATGAATTGATTGCATTTATCAAAATATATCCTGCCTATGATGATGCAGTGGAATTGGTTAAAAATCTTTGCTTGCATCTACTTCCATTCCTACCAAATCAGGATGTACTAGATAAATTTACAAATATCACACTCCTTCAAAATCAGCCTGTTTATGAATGGTCTGATATGATTTCCGATAAAGCACCTGCAGTCCGAGGCATGAAAGCATTGCTTATCGAGATTGCTAAAAATCCCGCTTTCCAATTATGTTAATGCATCTTCGGAGAAATAGAATATGAAACGCAGAACTCTACTTAAAGCAGGTGCATTGGCCGGAGCGGCGGCATCTTTTCGTTCGATTCCACTTTTTGCACAAAACCCTATAGGCGCTTTGGGTCAAAATGCCATCGATAATGATGCCATTCTCATCATCATTCAAATGTTCGGTGGAAATGATGGATTAAATACCATCATTCCGGTAGATGACCCCAGATATGTTCAAATACGCCCAAATATCTCTGTCAAAAAAGATAATGTGGATGCTACAAAAAGACCTGTTAGGATATTAAGTTCTGACATGTATTTCCATCCTGCATTAGTGAATGGTGTTCATAAAAATGGGTTTTTGGGTTTGATGGATGCCGGAAGATTGGCAGTAATTCAAGGAACAGGATATGAAAACCCCAATCTCTCGCATTTTAGATCAACTGATATTTGGCTCAGTGGACTCAACACTTCCGATCCTGCTAATAGATTGAATGAGGGATGGGTTGGAAGAATGTTTGAAAAGAATTACCCTGAATTTCCAATGGTCATTCCTGAACATCCACTATGCCTACAGCTTGGCGGATCTTTATCAATGCTTTTACAAAGTGATAAAGGAGATATGGGATTGGCAATTGGTGATGTTGATAGCTTTGTAAAAGACGGAGGCACTAGTTCCGATTCCCCCATGATGGGAGGAACAAGTAATTATGCAAATGAATATAATTATATACGATCCATCGCTGCTAAAGGTGATGCCTACAATAAAGTCATTGAAGAAGCCTGGAAAAAAGGTACAAATACCACAGGCATTGATTTTGCAATTGCCAATGGAGCAAAAGGAAGTTTAGTCAGACAAATGGGTATTATTTCCCGCTTGATTTCCGGCGGTCTTAAAACAAAAGTATATCTCGCAAATATTGGGGGATTTGATACACATGTTCAACAACAAGACACTTCAAATAATGGTCAGCATCCTGCATTACTGAATCAATTAGCGAATGCAGTCAGCATGTTCATGGATGATGCAGTACAGCAGGGATTTGCGAATCGCGTAGTTGGCTTGACTGTATCTGAATTTGGCAGAAGGCCTTATGAGAATGGTTCGAATGGTACTGATCATGGAACGACCTCCGTGCAATTCGCTTTCGGCACAAGAGTTCAAGCCAATATTTTCGGTGCGAATCCCGATTTTTCCGATCTTGATCGCAATGGAGATTTGGCCTTTGATATGAATCGTAATATCGACTATCGCCGGCTCTATTCAGAAATCATTCAGACATGGTTTGGTGGATCTGCCGATGACTCCAAGGATATTCTCAAAGATAGAGTAGTTCCACTTCCCTATTTACAAAGTCCGATTGCATCACTCAATGATCCAATCATGAATTATGGAAATGGAGGTCTTCGATTCTCGAATGATATTGCCTCATCCAATAGCGGATATCTGCATTTTGAAGTGAAGAAAGATTGCCATGTCACCATTAGACTCTATGATTCACTTGGAAAATTTGCCGGCAATCTTTTTGATTCATATATCATTGCCGGGAATCATTCTATACCCGTCGATATGTCGGTTCATGCTTCAGGAATGTATATTTGTGAATTGTCAACAGGAAATTTCAGACATACCACATCCATCATCGTCAGAAAATAATCACTTATGAAGCATAGCATCACCGCACTATTCTTCATGGCAATGCTCATTCTCTTTGGAAATACTTCCATGTATTCTCAGCAAAGAATGGATAAATATAAGCTTGCCATGACTTATGAAGAACAAGGGGATTTTCGAAATGCGGCAAGAATTTTCCAAGAGCTATATGCCGAAACTCCCGGACAGTTTACATACTTTCAGGGTGTTGCAAGAAGTCTTACAGCTCTGCAAAGACATATTGAACTCATGCCTCTCATAGAGATTGAACTTGTCAAGAGATCAAGCATCGAGTTACTTAGTTTAGCATCACAGAATGCCAAAAAAGCCAATCTACTTCCCAAATCACAACAATACTTTGAACAATCAATTGAACTTCTATCAAAGCTCTCCAATGATTTTGAAAGGGATAATGCCATACGGCTGATTGCTCAGACTCAGAGTGATGTTTCCGCATTTGAAAATGCTATTCAAACATATCTCAAAGGCAGATCCATTGTAAGTAATGCAAAAGATGCGTATGCAGATGAGCTCAGCATGCTCTATGTGCAAATTGGAAATGTGGAATTGGGAATAAAAGAAATTGTAAAGGTCTTTAAAAAGCAACAGCAATATGGATTGATTCAGGGAAGAATAGCAGCATTGCTTATTGATGAAAAATCCAAATCATATATCGATACAGAGCTATCCTCTATGTCAGTGAATGACAATGCATTCTCACGGGTTTATGTATGGTTTTTACGCGAAATCAAAGAGTTTGACAAAGCACTGCAACAAGCACTCCGTCTTGATTCGGAACTTGGATTCCAAGGTAAAGAAATAATGGACTTTGGCGATATTACTCTGAGAGATGGTCATATAGAGATAGCGCTCAAAGCGTTTGGAAATGTGATAGACAGAGGAAAGAATAATCCCCACTTTTCTCAAGCATTATATGGCTATGCAAAAGCTCTTGATCAACGGTTGCAAATGACGGGCGTCAAAAAGAATATATCCACCACAGAAATTGAAGGCATCATCAATAGATATAAAGATATCATTGCTCAATCCCCCAAAGGACAATTTGCGGCTGAATGTTTGTATCGTATTGGCGTTTTGCAAACCGAGTACTTGAAAGATATTTCCACTGCAAAAAAGACTTTTCAAGAAGTGTTTGATAAATACAAGCAATATCCCATAAGTGCTGCTGCGACAAATGAAATTATCACTATTGCTATTGCATTGAATGACATAAGTGAAGCTTTTGCAATAGCAAGCAATACATTCAAAGGATATGTGAATACAAATCCCAAAGAATCTGATAGAGCAGGATTTACCCTTGCTGAATTGTATTTTTACACAGGTGAAATTGACTCATGTAAAGGCGTTTTGGTAGGACTTGCAGGTAAAACAGACTCCGACATTGCAAATGATGCATTGGAATTGTCTTTGTTTTTGGAACAACATAAACAGTTCACTGCTGGGCTTATACTATGGGGTAAGGCAACACTGAAGGAAAAACAATCAAATCAAGAAGATGCGATTGAATTATATGAAGAAATTGTGACCAAAACTTCCGGGACAGATCTTGCCGAACAAGCACAAATCAAAATTTGCGAAGCTTATAATGGATTTGACAAAGATCGTGCATTGAAAGAAAGTCAGAAATTTATTGCCTCTTATCCTGAAAGTATCAATACAGATAGAATACTCTTTTTGATTGCTGAAATTCACATTGCCAAAGCACAGAATAATGAGGCAATATCTGCTCTCACTGATATTCTAGTGAGATTCCCCAATTCACGATTTATCAGAAAATCAAGAGAGTTGATTCGAACATTGCGAGGTGACAGTTAAACTGATCAGATATCGAAAGGATGTTCATCAGGGTCTTCAAGAGTGTCTCTTTCTTGCTCACCATTGACTTTATTTCCAATCATGAGTATGAGACCCCGAATCAATCCCCAGAATATATAAAGAGTCATGACATAGAATAGATATTCCCCTTTGCTATAGACAGTTATTGCAAAAGCTAGTAGTCCAAGTATGAAAATTACAGGTCTTGCTTTAAAAGAACCTATCGTTGGTCGAGGAAGATTATCAAATTTTACGGTGCTTATCATTGCAAGAGAAACAATGATGATAATCATTGAAGTGATGGGAATGAGTAGATTTGGTGGTATTATACCACTTGGCGCAATGAAAATGCCATAAGAAACAAGGGTCAATGCACCCGATGGAATGGGCATTCCGGTGAAATACAGCTTATCTTCAAACCCCGCCAATTGTACATTGAATCGAGCCAATCTATACACACCTGCAAGAGCGGATAGTGATGCTATCAAAATTCCCATTGGTCCGAGAGTAAAGAGTATAGTCTTATACAGTAAAAACGAAGGAGCAACCCCAAATGAGACTGCATCACATAAAGAATCCAATTCAACACCTAATTCACTTGTGGATTTGGTGAGTCTGGCCATTGTACCGTCTAGTATATCAAATAATCCAGCAAGTACAATGAACAATCCTGCTTTGCTGATATCCCCTTCGGATATGGCAACAATAGCCGAAAATCCGGAAAAAAGATTAGCCAGTGTAAAGAGATTTGGTATGATTGAACGAGTAATTCTCATGTAATAATTGTCTTATTCAGCAGAAGTGTTTGGCAAATATGGGAGAATTTCCACTAAATACTGCGATGCTTTCTCAAGATCTTCAATACTTCCATTATTTTCTATGATGAAATCACATTGTTCTTTCAAAGAATCATCATTGATTTGAGTTTTCATTCTTGCAGTGATTTGCTCTTTGGTCATACCTCGATCTCGGATTAATCTGTCAAATCGCGACTCTTGAGGAGAAATAACTCCAATCACATAATCAAAGCCATCTCCCAAATCAAGTTCAAAGAGCAAAGCAATATCTATGATGACCACATCATGTTCTTGGGCCAATTCCCCAGCCATTGCAAACATTCTATCTAACACAATAGGATGAACGATTGTATTCAAATCGGATAAGTTTCGTAAGTCATTAGAAGTAAACACCATTTCAGCTAATGCAGATGCATGTAATATTCCTGTTTGTGAATATAATTGTTCACCAAATCGATGAATAAGTGCATGTTTTACTGTTTCATCATGCTCCATCACAAATCGTGCTTCTTTGTCTGCATTGATGATTGGAAACCCTGCTTGTTCAAATATTTTAGCTACAGTTGATTTTCCCGATCCAATACCGCCGGTAAGACCAATCAAAAGTGGTTCACCTTCGATTTCATCATCATGATCTATGTCTGAGTCTGTATTCATTCGTAAATGCGCTATTGAATGGAGGAAAGGAAATATATGGAATGATCAACTGTTTGATTCATTGGTAAATCTACGGAATTTCGCTAATTTGTCATTATTCTATCACCCATGATATTACAACACCGCTTCTAGGAGTACATAAGATGAAAATTGACGTCGTGATGCCAAAAATGGGAGAATCCATTCAGGAAGGCAAAATTTTACGCTGGCTAAAAAAGCCCGGTGATAAAGTCGAACGCGACGAGATCCTCTTGGAAATTTCCACAGATAAGGTCGATACCGAAGTGCCATCGCCTTCCGCAGGTATTCTGACGGCGATTTTGGCCCAGGAAAATGATACAGTTGAAGTTGGAGCCATAATCGCAGAATTGAATTCAGATGCACAAGCTGCAGTTTCTGCTCCTGTTGCAGCTCCGGCACCTGCTCCTGTTGCAGCTCCGGCACCTGCCCCTGTTGCAGCTCCGGCACCCATTGCTTCGGGATCAATGACTGATGTCGTGATGCCCAAAATGGGAGAATCAATCCAAGAAGGTAAAATCCTCCGATGGTTAAAAAAACCTGGTGACAAAGTTGAAAGAGATGAAATCTTACTAGAAATTTCAACAGATAAAGTAGATACAGAAGTACCATCACCTGTTGCAGGAACTCTTGCAGAGCTTCTTGCAGCTGAGGGCGACACTGTTGAAGTTGGCGCAGTCATAGCTCGATTGGGATCAGCAGGTTCAGTTGTTAGCGCACCTGCTCCGGCTCCTGCACCGATGGCACCGGCACCTATAGCTGCTAATATACCTATGCAAGTTGCTCCTGTTCAAACGGTACAATCTGCACCAATCACTTCCATACCAAGAACAAGTGGATCACGCTTCTATTCTCCTTTGGTTCGAACAATTGCCGAGACAGAAGGTGTTTCCTTGCAAGAATTGGATACAGTTCAAGGTACAGGAATGGAAGGTAGAGTCACCAAACATGATATACTCGGATATATCAGCAAGCGTGGCAATGCTCCTGCGATAAATGCTCAACCTGTAATGCAATATGTTCCAGTACCTGCACCATCAGCTCCGATTATAGTAACTCCCGCACCATCAGCTCCGATTGCAGTAACTCCTGCACCAGTACAGACATATGTTGCTGCTTCAGCTAACTCAGGTACATTGACCAAATGGGGTCAAGATGTTGAAGTCATCCCAATGGATCGTGTGCGACAAATCATTGCCGATCACATGGTTCGTTCAAAACAAACTTCACCGCATGTGACAAGTGTGGGCGAGGCCGATGTTACTCAACTCGTAAACTTCCGTGAAAAGCATAAAGGTGCATTTGAACAAAGAGAAGGATTCAAGTTAACCTTGACTCCCTTCTTTGCAAAAGCCATCATAGACGCAGTCAAAGAATTCCCACTTGTGAATGTTAGTGTTGATGGTACAAATATCATCCGCCACAAAAAGATCAATCTTTCATTTGCAACAGTGTTGAATGATGGGAATTTGATCGTTCCCGTGATCAAGAATGGCGATATGATGAATCTAGTAGGCGTGAGCAGATCAATCAATGATTTGGCATTAAGAGCTAGAAGCAAAAAATTATCACCCGATGAAATTTCCGGTGGTACAATTTCCATGACCAATATGGGTGCATGGGGAAGTCTTTTTGGAACTCCTGTCATCAATCAACCACAGTCTGCCATCATTGGAATTTATGCGGTTCAAAAGCGACCGGTCGTACGCGAAATGAATGGTGAAGACATGATTGCAATCAGACAAATGATGTATGTGTCTATTACATATGATCATAGAGTCATAGATGGAGTTCTTGCTTCATCATGCCTCAGAGCAATCGTTCAAAATCTTGAAAAAATGAATCAATCCTCAATAGAGATATAATCTCAGTGATTCAAAACATGTTCATATCAATGTGTACTGCTTTTGCCCTAATCCTTCAGATTGGGGCTTTTGCAGTTCATTTTCATCCGCATACTCATGAACATGAAATACTTTCAATAGATAATAAACAAGCTGATAAAGGACATCATTGCGATTTATGTGATGGTATTCTTCAAATTGCTTCTCCTTCAGCAATTGACATTACTATAGTCAATACATGCTCCATACTTCCTTATTGCGAATTACCTCCCCTTTCCTCATTATATCATTTCTCTGAAAGAGCATCTTCTAGGGCTCCTCCCATAGTGTAATTGAATTTTTAATTACATTATTTTAGGACCAATATCATGAAGCATATCTATGGTATTGTGCTTTTCCTATCATTATGCCTACCATTTGTGCAAGAATTACGAGCACAAATGCGTGTTTTGCATATAAGCACAATACATATACAACAGCATAGCAAAAAACCACTGTCTTCCGTCCGTATTTCTTCTGGAAATATCGGTGAAATGACGGGTATATCGGGTCATGCTGATTTAAATATCTCATTTTCCGAACAAAAAATCAGCTTTTCAAAAGCAGGTTATATAGGTGGATCAATTGTAATCCCATCATCAAAGAATGATACTTCTTTGACACTTATTTTGCAACCTGCTGAATTTCAAGGCAAGGCAGTTCAAGTTACCGGCGATCGAAATTCTGTCTATGGAATTGCATCGCAAGAAGTGAATATCATAAAGAGTGAGACATTAGATAAGCATCGTGGACAAACACTTGGAGAAACACTCAAGAGAGTGACTGGATTACATACTTTACAGACCGGACCTAGTATTTCCAAGCCAGTTTTGCGAGGAATGCACAGTCAAAGGCTTCTCATTTCCAATGCAGGAATTGCTCAGGAAGGTCAGCAGTGGGGTTCAGAACATGCCCCGGAAATTGATGCTTTTTCCATAGGATCTGTTGAGATTTTAAAAGGAGCCGCCGGTGTGGAATATGGTCCGGGTGCAATGGGCGGAATGATACGCATCATTCCACCTGATATTCCGGATACAGCTCATCTTCATTCTTCTATCACTTTGCAGGGTCAAACCAATAATTGGCAAGGCGCAATATCACCTTCCCTATCATGGGGTACGCGTTTTACCAATAATGATGCATTTGGTTTGCGCGCTCAGATAACCGGTAAGCAAGCGGGCAATGCAAGTACTGCTGATTATGTACTTGGCAATACTGGATACACCGAACTCAATGGACAAATTCAAGGGAAATATGCATTCTCTACTGGCGAGAATATCCAATTCACGACAAGTTCATTCAATACCGAACTAGGAATTTTCAAAGGGAGTCATATCTCAAATGCTAGCGATTTGTTGAGAGCTATCGAGAGCGGTCATCCCTTGCAGAAGTATGATTTCACATATGATATTGGGTATCCGAAGCAACAGATACAACATCGTCTTTTGAGTATTCAAGGAAATATCCCACTTGAGGGAATTGGACTCCTTGAAGCCACTTATGGCTGGCAATTCAATGATCGATCAGAATTCGATGCTCATAATCTAAGAGTACCGAAAGACTCAGCATTTCTATTGAACCAATTACTAGTAAAACCGGCAATGCGATTGCTCTTGGAGACATATTCCGGTGATATCAAACTCAAAGCGATACAATTGGATCAACATATCAGTGCGACAGTAGGTATTTCTAGCCAATTCCAACAAAATAAGCGTCTCGGAAAAGTTGTCTTGATTCCCGATTATTTCATGACAGCCCTTGGAGTATATGCTATCGGTAATATGATGTTTGATGACATTATCATCAGTGGTGGTGCTCGTTATGACATAAGATCAATCAATATTGACAAGTATTCAACGCCTACACGATTGATCAATGACTCTGTATTGAATTATAGTGGATTTTCTCTTAGTGGTGGATTCATGTGGCAAATGCAGGAGCATTTGAGACTATCCATGAATATTGGTCAAACATGGCGACCACCTCAAGTGAATGAACTATACAGTTATGATATTCATCATGGTACAGCACAATTTGAAATTGGGAAAAGAGATTTGTCGCCCGAACTATCGCGCACCATAGATCTTGCTTTACTGTATGACTCGCATGATTTTTCTTTTGATCTATCCCTTTTTCACAATCAGTTTGATGGATTCATTCTTCTTCAACCCGAAAGAGCACGACCAACATTAACAGTTCGTGGGAGTTTTCCCACATTCAGATATGATCAAGTTCAAGCGGCAATGTATGGAGCAGAAATTCAGGGAGATTACACATTCGATGATTGGTTGACTTGTTCACTACAAGGTTCGATGATTCGTGGTGACAATCACTCTAGCGGAAATCCATTATTCATGATTCCTGCCGACAGGGTAAGTGGATCATTGCATGCACATAAAGAATCTATCCTTGATGTGTTTGGTGATGCCTTCATAGAATTTCGCATGACACATGTTCGCAGACAGGACAGATTCGACCCCAATTTGGATTATACTTCCCCACCTCCTTCATATACTCTATTTGACATCAATCTTGGTGGTACTATTCTGCATGGTCCACTCAAAGGGATTGCGACAAATCTCTCATTTCAAAACATAGGAGAAATCGCATTCCGTGATTATCTCTCACGATATCGATATTTCGCATTGGACACAGGATTCAATTGTGTCTTTCGAATGACAATACCTATTCTTTAATTTTTTGTCTTTAATTTATTTTGGAAATATACTATGAAACATTACATCTCAACACTTTTTGCTTTGGCAATGACAATTGGATTCACCTCTTGCGGAATTACAGAACATAATCAAGATGAAGATCAAGATCATGATTATGCAACCACAGTGATTGTAACATTGGTAAATCAGAGCAATACAGCCGATACCATAAAAGCAGTATGGAAAGACTTGGATGGTCCTGGTGGCGCGGCACCTAGCATAATCGATACGATTTCACTAAAATCAGATATCATATATGTAGGATCAATTGAATTATACAATGAATCCAAGACTCCAAGAACTGATATTACTTCAGAAATAAAAGCTAATAATTATGAACATCAGTTCTTTTTTACTCCTAGCACAGGAATTGCAAGTTTGGTGGAATGGACGATTACAGACAAGGACAAAAACAATTTACCGGTAGGATTGACATTCCAAGTAACAACAAAAACAGGAACAGGAAATACAGGACTTGTGAATATCGTATTGTCCCATTATGATTCAATGAATAAAAATGGAACAAGCAAGAGCTTGGAGTCCGATATTGACATCGATTACCCGGTTATCATTGGTAATTGATAGTAATCTTTTAATATCTTCATGAAATGCTAAAATGGCGCTTGTAAAAGCGCCATTTTTCTTGGTAAAATGTTAACCATAAAAACAAAGTGGTAAAAAACTATTAGAAAACACCCTACAAGCCTGATTTATTCATGCTTTTCTATTTTATACATTGTTCTGTACTTTTACTTGATATAGGCTTTTTTATGGTTTATTTGTATACCATTTGTACCTTTCTTAATTTGAGGTACAAAATGAGGTACAAAGAAAATGGTCAAAGTTACTTTAAGAAAGAAGAAAATTTCAGGCGGGCGGGTTTCGTTATATCTAGACTTTTACCCTGCAGTTCCCGATCCTAAAGGCACCGGTAAACTTACAAGAAGAGAGTTCTTAGGTATCTACTTACATGAAAAGCCTGCAGACTATTTCGAGAAAGAGGAAAACAAGCAAAGAGAGGAAATTGCAAAGCAGGTAAAGATCAACCGAGAGAATGATCTTAATAAACTAGAGGTATACTCTGACTTTGAAATTGAAAGGCTTGAGATTAAGAAGCTAGGAGAAAAGGACTTCATTGATTACTTCAATAAAACCCGATCCATTCACACCGACAATGCTACTTTGATACACTTAAAGGACTTTGCACCTAAAGGCTTAAAGTTTTCCGATCTTACTGAAAAGCTCTGTATACAGTTTAGAAGCTACCTAGCTGATCCAAAAAGAAGCCTCACACCAAATAGTGCAAAGATCTATTTTGACCGCTTCAAAGCCTCTTTAAGAAGATCTTACAAAGAGGGGTATATGCAGACCGATCTAAGCACTAAAGTACAAGCACTTAAATTTGAGGATACTGAAAGACAATACCTCACACTTGAAGAACTTCAAAAGCTTGTTAAAGCAGAATGTAAAAGCGATACACTCAAGCGTATGGCTTTCCTTTCAGCATTGACCGGTTTAAGATGGTCTGATATAGTAAAATTGGAATGGAATGAAGTACATACAAGCGAAGGCTACTCTATACACTTCACTCAAAGGAAGACTAAAAAGGTTGAAGTCCTACCTATTTCAGAGCAAGCTTATTCATTTCTAGGTAGTGTACAAAGTGGAAATACTAGAGTTTTCGATCCTATCTCTTACTCTACTTCGAAGGGGCACCTCAAGAAGTGGATCAATGCTGCAGGTATAAAGAAAGATATTTCATTTCATTGTTTTCGCCATACCTATGCAACTCTTCAACTTGAGGCGGGCACTGATATTTATACAGTCTCGAAAATGTTGGGGCACCGTAATTTAACCACTACTCAAGTCTATGCTAAGATAGTAGACAAGTCAAAGAGAGAAGCTGCAGAGCGTATTGTATTGAAATTTTGAAAGTTTTTCTTTAATACAGCGAACTGAATTCAGAGATTAGAACAAGTAATAAAGTACGTCTTTCTCCAATTCGTTGGGGCTTCGCCCCAAACCCCAAAGGGGCAAAGGGACTAATCCCTCAGGCAACGAACTGATAACCATTCTTCATAATCTATGTAGTAACTCACCCTTAGCGAATTACCTGAATGCAACTGTCTACACCACAAGCCTTTACCTTCAATATCCTCATGAGATCCCCACCAATAACCAGCTTGCCAATAAGAATCTTCAGTAACTCCTGTGAAATTACTATGTCTACCCTGACACTTTCCGCCCGGCAGACCATTAAATCTACTAATATTATTTCCATTAGTATTGTTAGCCCATCCACTTATGCTCTTCATCTTTTTTCCGGCAACTATAGATCCGCCAGGATCTCCTAAAAAGACTGTTAGCTCATCCCACTCTATATTTTTAGGAATATGATATCCTTCTGGTGCTAAACCTCTAGGATCACTTACAGCAGGACGATTATAGAGCTTGCCATATTTCTTTCCATTACTTTCATTAAACTCGTAATAGCACCATGCAGGTGTGTTTTTTTCACTTGCCTCTTTCAATTCTTGGGCATTCTTTACTTCTAGAATTATATCCCCATTTCGGAAAGTAGTTACATCCAAATTCTTCGCCATCCACACTTGATTGCCAATTTTGACAGTTGGTGTGGACTCACCATTTGCAATCACATTTAAATCAGTGTTTTTACTTTTAAGGGTAGGAATATATAAATCAGAGTCTTTGATACAAATAACAGAAAATCCATCATATTTTGGATGACTAAAACTCTGTACTTCATTATGATTATACATATGTTTGGTAAATATCAGTGAATCTTCTAAAGAATATTCGGAATCTAATGTTGTACTCCACCAAATACCTATGAAACCATAACCTTCAAAAATAAATTCAGTACCAGTATTTGTATGAACAATTCCTCCACCAGGAAGTGCGTTAAATCCAACTTTATCAATTCCTCCGCCATTATTTTCCGTTTTATTTTTCGTTTTTACAGTCCAACCTGTTTTACTTTTTAGAATCCTCCCAGCAGTATTTTCACCTCCAATACTTTCGTAGTTTAGGAGCTGATTCCATTCTTGCTCACTCGGAACGTGATACCCTTCTGGTGCTAAACCTCTCTTATCACTTACAGCATACCAGTTATACAACTTTCCATATTTTTGTCCTTTTTTAGAATCAAAATCATAATAACACCATGCCGCTTTCTTATTTTGAGATGCTTTTCTCCAATCATTCATGTTCATTGCTTGTGTTATAGTTTCTCCATTTCGAAAAATACTCACATCCAAATTCTTAGTCATCCATATTTGTTTGCCAATCTTTACTTCTGATTGTGAGAATGCTGCAGATGAAAACACAGCAGCAAGTAATAAGGTAAGTAGGTATTTCATGATTAACCCTTTTTTGATTACTTAAATATTATACTACAATTAATACTGCAGAGCGTATAGTATTGATTTTTTGAAAGTTTTTCTTTAATACAGCGAACTGAATTAAGAGATTAGAACAAGTAACAAAGTACGTCTTTCTCCAATTCGTTGGGGCTTCGCCCCAAACCCCACAAAAGGGGCAAAGGGACTAATCCCTCAGGCAACGAACAGACAAGCCACTATTCTTATTATCGTAGTACCTGCTTACTCTCGCATAATTACCGTACAGAAAGCGACCCCAAGCATCACCTGTACTATACTCTGAAGAACTCCAAAAGCCACCGTCCTCAGTCCTATCGTAGAAATATCCACTGCTGTCACAGTCACCGCCCGGCAGACCATTAAATCCACTACTATTATCTCCATTGTCACCATTATCCCATCCGCTTGTACTCTTTATCTTTTTGCCTGCTACGGATTCTCCCCCTAAAAAGTCTGTAAGGATAGTCCATTCTGCATCATTAGGGATATGATAACCCTTTGGTGCAAGGCCTCTAGAATCTTTTACAGCATACCAATTATACAGCTTGCCATATATTGCACCATTCTTAGGGTCGTGATCATAATAACACCAAGCTCCCTCTCCTCTACCTGCAGCATCTAGCCATTCTTGTTTTGTGCTTGCATGACGGATGATATCTCCATTACGATATGTACTTGCATTTAGGTTTTCAGACATCCAAACTTGTGTATTAATTTTTACAAGTCCGTATTTTTTTTCATCCCGTATATCTGTAAAAGTACTATCATTTAATGTAGTATCATCGGGGTTAATTGTTGACGAAGTATCCTTACAACCAACAAACAAGAATAGTACACAACTTATTATTGAATAACATAATCTCATAGTTTTCCTCTTTATCATTTTGCGTGTTAATAAACAATGTATTACAAATATAGCTGCAGAGCGTATAAAACTGCAATTTTGACCCTTTTTTTTTATTCATAATTCTTTTTTAAAAATCAACTTTGCACCATTTTCCACATTTGCCTTTACAAGTCCTTTCTTTGCATATACTTAGAAATAAATAAAATATATTTTCTAAGTCTCTTTGGTATGTACTTAATATTGCTGTGTAATTTTTATTTACTTATACCATACAAGAGGATGCAATGGAAAATACCAATGCAGAATTTCTCACACTCGAGAAGCTACCTATAGCTATCTCATTTCTCACTCAAGAAGTCAAAGAGGTTAAAGCTCTTTTGATGGAAAGACCTACAGACCTGCAGCATATCAATGCTGATCAATGGTTAAGCTTAACAGAGCTTTGTATTTACCACCCTGACAAACCTACTAAGCACACCGTTTATCAATGGGTACATACTAGGAAAGTACCGGTACACAAAAGCGGTAAGAGGCTTCGCTTTCTGAAGTCTGAAATTGATCAATGGTTGAAGCTAGGAAAGAAGAAAACCTATGCAGAGGTGCAAAGCGAAGCGATGGAAAAGAGGGGGCTGCAATGAGTACCATAAACAACCCCCAAATTTCTGTATCTAGTCAATACAAAAGTACAAATAATATTCTTAAGGGGCTACTTTCTCAAGTCAAGCCGGTTGATTTCCTAGCTATTGCAAACCCTAAAGGAGATCAAGATTTTAAGCTTAAAAATAGTCAAGCACTTGTCATATCCATTGATGAAATACTGAAGCTTGCTAAAGTCAATAATTGGAACCTATGTATAAACAATGGGAATGTATATCTATACAACGGTTTCTATTGGTCTGAAGTACCCCCTGACCTACTAAAGAGCTTCATATTAAGATCTCTGAAAGCGAGCTTTCTGGTATACTTAACTTGATAGTAAAAGCCCTTCTTGATCTCCTAGAGAGAGGAAACTTTACAAAATGCGATGCTGCAGAAAATGCTGTTAAGCAATATCAACTTGAAAGCGATACAGTAAGAATGTTTTTACATGAAACCATGTATCAACCTTCAAAGCTTAACTTGTTTTTACCATTTAAGACCTTATTTGATTGGTACAAAGAGTATTGTATTGAAAGCATGTACCGTACATGTTCAAAGCGTACCTTTTCTGATAGGTTGAAAAAGCAAGGGTACTTGATAGAAAAGAAAAGAGATGGAATGATAGTATACATAGAAAAAATAAAGGATTCTATACCGGCCTCACTTCATTCACATCATTCACACTCTGAAGCTGACTGTGAAGAAAGTGAAGAAAGTGAAGCTATTTTACAAAGATTTGAATTTTTTGAAGGAGACAATTAAATGGATCCTTTACCAACAATTGAACTACCGAGGGAATTAATTATGAAAATTCAAGAAACTAACGAGCTTACTATTGTCGACATATACGATTGCAAGACTATATTCAAAGCAAAATACCCTTGTTTTCGAGATCGCGAGCTATACGGTATCGATGCGATTAAAGTCTTGAGTATAGATTACAAGTTTGCTATTCACGGTTATATCGATAGTGTTATTAGATCGGGTGCTTGGCACCATATGGAAATTGCTCAAAACCTAAGTAACTTCATAGATATTCGTAAAGCCGAAAGATTAGAGGTTATAGACAAAGGAGACATTCAATAATAACAACTGATCTACAACGGAAAACACCTAACTTTAGCAGGTGAAGTACAGGACTAAATTTTGTAATTTTGTAGGTGCAAAGGGGTATACTATCTATTACTTGTATACCTCTTGTACTTTTACAATATTGTAATTTACTAACTTATTGCAATATAAGGACTTACAACGGTATAGCCATTTTTCTTGGTAAAATGCCATAGTTCTCGTATCATTGCACTATCCAACCGATTCATTTTTCAAGTGCATGCGCTTATGTTTCCTCGTGGAGATGATGGCTATTCAAAGAAGCGACAGTCCCAGTTTATGTCTGAGACTTTGCGCTCTTGCCTATATGTGCTCAATACGGGAAAAGGAGCATTACCAGCCATAGAAGTAATGGAAGCGCTTATTCATCATTGCATCGAAGAGAGATTAGATATAGATGCTCTTCGCATCTCAGATGCACTAATCGAGAGGGAACCATTTTCATCTGATGCATGGCATTTACGAAGTCTCGCACAGGTACATGCTGGTGACAAAGGGAATGCATTCATTTCCATAACAAAAGCAATGGCACTAAATCCGAATGATGTTGGAATACAAATCACTCATACTATGCTTCAAGAGCATTCTCTAACGAAAGATGAGGTTCTTGCTCATTATCATGAGTTACTTGAAACTCATCCCGGAAATGATGAAATACTGTATGCCTTGGGTCAATATTATGAGAAACAAGGATTATACAAAGAAGCGATAAAGGTTTTCTCTTTTCTTGAACATAGCGAAGAATTCAGCAAACATGCATTATCTGATTTGGGTTATTGTCATGATTGCCTTGAAGAATATACTCAAGCCATTATTTGGTATGACAAATATCTTGATTTAGAACCCTATGATCCAATCATATGGTTCAACAAAGCAGTAGTATTATGTCATTTAGAACAATTCAATGATGCAATTTCTTGTTATGACTTTTCAATTGCCATAAAAGATGATTTTTCTGGAGCTTGGTATAATCGTGGTAATGCTTTAGGGTCTCTTGGTCGTTTACTTGAGGCAATTGAATCCTATAAGCAAGCATTGATTCATGAATCTAATGATGTTGCCGGATGGCATAATCTTGGTAGTACTTTGGAAGAGACCGGTGCATTTAGAGAAGCAATTGAAGCTTTTTCTATGGCTATTATTCATGATTCCAGGCATTATGAATCTTATTATGGAAGAGGTTCTTGTCATGATGCTTTGGAAGAATATGGTTCGGCTATTGCAGATTATGATATAGCACTATCTCTCTATCCTTCTTATCCTGAAGTTTGGCAAGCAAAAGGAGATGCTCTATTCAATATTCAAAAAATGGAAGAAAGTCTCATTTGTTATAAACAGGCATTGAAACTTTCACCTGATTCCGTCGATTGTGCCATTGATTGCATTCATACATTGCTAGAAATGAAGAGATTCAAAGAAGCACATGACTTGATTGAACCATTTATCATTCGCTTCCCTATGAATGCAGATTTGTTCTATCAACATGCAAAAGTTATGGCTTTTATTGGAAAAGAAGCCGATACAATCAATAGTTTAAGAATTGCTCATTCAATTCAGCATTTGGAAAAAGAAGATGTCGAGAAAGATTTTGCTGATCATTTGGGTAAGCAACAAATAGCACAAGTATTTTTATCATAATTTTCACTGTTCTTACCACTAGGAGTTTTTCATGAAAATGACTGTCATTGGTGCCGGTAATGTAGGCGCCACAACAGCACAGAGATTAGCTGACAAGCAACTCGCCACTGAAGTAGTATTATTGGATATCGCAGAAGGCATTCCACAAGGAAAAGGTCTTGATATGTTTGAGTCCATGCCCGTAGAAGCTTCAGATTGTAGAATCTTGGGAACGAATTCCTATGAAGACACAATAGATTCTGGAATTGTGATCATCACAGCAGGACTTGCAAGAAAACCCGGCATGAGTCGTGATGACTTGCTCGCTGCAAATGCCAAAATCGTTGGATCATGTGCAGAACAAGCCGTGAAATATTCACCGAATGCATTCTATATCATCGTGTCTAATCCACTTGATGTCATGACATTCGTCGCACTTCAGAAAACAGGTCTTCCAAGAAATAAGGTACTTGGCATGGCTGGCGTTTTGGACACAGCACGCTATCGTACATTTCTCTCCATGGAATTGAATGTATCTGTAGAAGATATCCAAGCATTTGTACTTGGTGGTCATGGTGATACCATGGTTCCACTTCCTCGCTATACAACGATTGCAGGTGTTCCCATAACTGAATTATTGCCACAAGACAGAATTGATGCAATCGTTCAAAGAACTCGCAATGGTGGTATTGAGATTGTGAATCATTTAAAAACAGGTAGTGCTTATTATGCACCATCTGCCGCTGCAGTTCAAATGGTTGAATGTATTGTTAAAGATAAGCGTCGCATTCTTCCATGTGCAGTTATGCTCAAAGGGGAATATGGTTTGCATGATGTTGTTGTAGGCGTTCCTGTTAAGGTTGGCAAGAATGGCATGGAAGACATTTTCCAAATCACATTGGATGAGCATGAAAATGCCGAATTGGTAAAGTCAGCCGATGATGTGAAAGCCACTATGGAAAAACTTGCATCAATGGATTATTAATCGAACAATTGAATATTCATACCGATTGTCTTTCAGGGCAATCGGTATTATTTTTTTTTGATGGAGAGCCAAGAATATGTCTAAAGCAAAAGGAAAGCAATCGCATCGTGCTTCAGAAACCGGATCTTTGTTGTTTATCCCCGAAAAATATCGAGATGGAGCATATATCGCAGCGCTCATCATTGCTGTGATTCTTTTCTTGAGTCCTGCATTGTTTACAGGTGGTAATTTCAATGCTTCCGATAATATTGCTTCGGCAAGTTTCGAGACTTTTCTCAATAAAGCCAAAGAACAAGGTGAATTCCCACAATGGCTCCCCTACATTTTCAGTGGTCTGCCGAGTTATGCGGCATTATTGACCACGGGTGAAAGATCTTGGGATTTCTTGGCCACGATGTATTTTGGAACGGCAAAACTCTTTGGCGGAATATTCAATAATGATGCTGCAAGGATTGCATTTCATTATATGATCTATGCAATCGGGATGTATGTATTGATGCGTTCCAAAGGCAAAGAACGTTTTATCTCATTTGCCGTTGGATTTGCGGCCGTATTCTCGACGTTCATCATTACTTGGATCATGATTGGTCACAATACCAAGCCAATTGCATTGGCGATGTTTCCATTTATTCTTCTTTTTCTTGAAAGACTTCGATCCGGTTGGTCATTATTTCATGCATCAGCTCTCATCATTGCCGTTCATGTATTGGTTGAATCAACCCATGTTCAAATGGCATATTATGGTGTCATCACATTTGCATTATATCTCATTGCAACTGGCATCTCAAGTATCATCAAGAAAGAATCATTACTTGGTGTGGCGCGTTCTTCCATGGCATTGATTGTGGCAGGCATTTTGGCCTTTGGAATGTCAGCAGACAGATATTTGAGTGTTTTGGAGTATAAGTCTTATTCCACTCGAGGATCAGCCCCGATAGAACAGGTAGAAGGTAAAAAGCAGGACAATACGGGTGGTTTTGATTATGAATATGCAACCAATTGGTCATTCAGTCCTGAAGAAACTCTCACTTTCCTCATTCCAAATTATTTTGGTTTTGGAAAATTAGAATTCAAACCGAAAGGTTCTACAGATGGACAAATAATTCAACCATATTGGGGACAAATGCCATTCACTGATGCCGCAAATTATATGGGAATCGGAGTATTGGCACTGGCTATCATCGGAATCATAGCTCATAGAAAAGAGATATTTATTCATTATTTGATTGTATTGGCTCTTCTCTCACTCTTCCTTTCTTTTGGTAAAAATTTCTCCCTTGTTTTTGATTTATTCTATTATAATCTTCCCGGTTTCAATAATTTTCGAGCACCCATGATGGCATTATGCGTGATGCAATTTGCCGTCCCTATTCTTTTTGGTTATGGACTTTCCGCATTGAATGAATGGCGTAATTCAGGTTGGGAAACAAGTAAGAATATAATGCTTGGAATGACCGGAGCGATGGGATTACTTCTCATTTCTGGATTTCTAATTTCGGAGTCCGGTTATATCGCCGATGTTCAAGCGGCTGGTAAAGTACCAGAACAATTGTTTGAATTTCTCTATGAACAAATGAAAGCCGATTGGCTGATTACCTCGTTTATAGGTCTCGCCGTGATGATATTGTCAATTCTATATGTCAGAGGCACTCTTTCAAAAGGTATGTTTTACATTGCAATTGTTGCCTATCTTTTCATTGATTTATGGAGAGTTGCCTATAGACCAATGGAAGTTGAGAAAGGTGATATCATCAAATCGGAATTTGCTCAACCGGAATTCATATCATTTATGAAAAATGATAAGTCTGTATTTCGTATCGCAGATCTTGTGTACATGAGCATGGGGAAAACTAATATCCCAGCTTATTTTGAATTGCAGAATGTACATGGATATCATTCAGCAAAGATGAGAGTCTATCAAGATCTACTTGATGTGGCAGGTGGTGGTGGTGGAAATTATATCACCAATATATTCCTCCTTAATCTCCTGAACGTTAAATACATGTCTGCGCCCCAGCAATTATTTCAAGGTATAAAGCCTGTCTTTGAAGGAGTGATGCAGACTGAGCAAGGAGGAGTTCCAACATTGGTTTATGAAAATCCAACAGTTCTCCCAAGAGCATTCTTTGTGGATTCTGTCAAGAAAGATTCTCCACTCTCTATTCTTCATCATTTGCGCGATGGAGATTTCAATCCTCGATCAGTTGCCTATGTAGAAGAAATTTTACCAAGAAATATTGAGCCCGCAGGACCAAATGCAAAAGCGGCTCTCACAGGATTTGAAAATCATAAAGTCACATTTACAACCGACAATCCCGGACATAATTTCCTGCATGTGAGTGAAGTATATCTACCTATCGGTTGGAAATGCACCATTGATGGCAATGACGCTCTCATTTATAAAACGAATTATGCACTTCGTGGTGTAATTGTACCTCCCGGAAGACATACTGTTGAGTTTACCTATCACAGTGATATTTTTGATATCGGAAAGACAATAAGTTTGAGTGTGAATATTGCTACTACTTTAAGTTTACTCCTTGCTTTCTTTTTACAAACAAGAAAAAAGAAAAATATTGAAACAAATGATGAGAAGCACTCATCATGAGTAAAAAAAAACTACAAGAAAGAGTCTATGAAACATTATCCATTCAAAGTATGGGTAATGAAGGCGTCTCCGTAGCCAGAAATGAGGAAGGGATCGTACGATTTTTGAAGTATGGTGCACCTGGTGATATTGTTCATGCAGAAATTAGACAAAAACGCAAGAAATTTGCAGAAGGTATCATTCAGCAGATTATCGAACCATCACCTGATCGAATTGAACCTAGATGTGAGTATTTCACGCATTGCGGGGGTTGTTCATGGCAACATCTTCACTATGAACAACAGCTTCACTGGAAAAAACAGATTGTTGAAGATGTCTGTACTCGCATTGGTAAATTTCCAATTCCCAAAATCGAAGATACTTTACCCTCTCCCAGACAATTCAATTATCGTAATAAGATGGAGTTTTCATTTGGTTCATCAGCATGGTTAACCGAAGAACAGATTGCTAGCAATGAAGAATTTAGAAAAGGTTTTGCCTTTGGTTTACATGTTCCCGGAAGATTTGATAAAATCATGAATATCGAACAATGTCATTTGCAATGCACTGATGGCAATGTACTTCTCAGTGCCATTCATGCAAAAGCACATGAATTAGAACTCTCCGGCTATGATCCACGATCACATGAAGGCTTCCTTCGATCTCTACTGATCAGATCTTCAAAACATTCCTCTGAAATCATGGCTATACTGATAACACAAGAGCCTAATTCTGAGCATGATGAGTCCTTTATTACATGGTGGCATACAATCAGAAGCACCTTCCCTTTTATAACATCAGCATTACATTGCATCAATCTCTCTTGGTCGCCAATGGCTCAAGGTGAAATTGTTTTTTCCGATGGCCCATTGTATATAACGGAATCTATTCTTGACATCAAATACACGATATCTCCTTTCTCTTTTTTTCAAACAAATTCCTATCAATTGGATCAATTTGTAGATCGCATCATTGATCAAGCACAGATTGATTCGAGTGCACATGTTTGGGATCTATATTGTGGTGCCGGAACAATCACATTCCCTGCCGCGAAAAAAGCACATTCAGTTATTGGCATTGAACTTTCTGAATCCTCAATTGTAAATGCAAAACACAATCAATTACTGAATGATATTCATAATTGTGAATTTTTCACCCATGATTTACATATTGCTTCAGCGATTGAGTTATTGAAATCACTCAAACAACCTGATATCATCATCATTGATCCACCTCGTGCCGGAGTGCATGAAACATTGCTTAGACATATGCTTGAAATATCTCCAAAACGCATTGTCTATGTAAGTTGTAATCCTTCCACTCAAGCCAGAGATATTGCAATATTGTCAGAGAAATATGAAGTCACTTCCATGATTCCCGTTGACATGTTTCCTCAAACAGCCCATGTTGAAAGTATTGGAACACTTGAATTAAAATCACTATGATCTGAAATCTTTCGCTATTTTGAATGGTATAATGTAATGGAACTACAATGATACGCTTATTCATTCTTTGTCTATTCTTCCCCGTTTTACTGCATTCCCAGGATTCGACTATTCAATATGGTTCAAATGCTCCTTATGCATTCGGATTCATTGTTGGACAAAGTTTTATATCAAATCAAAGTAACATTGCAGTCATCCCCAATGCCTTGACATGCGGTCAATTCGAAAATGGTAATTCCAGTGGTTTATCAATGGGAATCTTTGGAGAATTGACACTCATACCCTCATTTCTCACTCTTTCGGGTCGTGCGTATTATGCACAACATCCAGGTGCATTACAATCTTCACAGTGCGAGTATATTGTCTATAATCAACAATCTGGAACATATGACTCTCTGAGAATGAAGAATCAATATACGGTTAGTCTTGACAGAATGATCTTTGATATCGGTTTGTCATTATATCCAATTCCCGAATTCCCATTATTTCTTCGCGGTGGTGCTTCTGTTGGCTTTGGTATTTCCGCAAACTCTTATGAAAGAACACAAACAATAATCGAACCTGCATATGTGAACTTTACAAATGGCACAAAAACAAGACTAATCGATAAAGGAAATGCTGAGACCAATACACTTATTGGTGCAAATGCTTCCATTGGATATCATCTACACTTATCACCTACATTTTCAATCATGCCTGAAATTGGCTATACACATGCTTTTTCGAGTTTACTCAAGAATGAAGATTGGAAGTATCAGTCATTTGACATAAAACTTGGATTGACATATAGACCACTTGATGAAAAAGGTAAAAATATACCCATAGAATCGGAACCACCAATCATCATTGCAGAGGAAATTCCTCCTCCACCGGCTCAGGCAATTGTGAACCCAATACGGTTTGCAGACATCAATGCACCTGAATTAGAATTACAACAAACCGTCATCACTCAAACTTTTCCGATTTTACCCTATATCTTTTTTGATCCAGGTTCAGTAGTCCCAAATTCAATCAAAACAAATGTCAGTCCGGATTTTCGCGAAGATCAAGTTTCATCCAATACTCTTGAAACATATAACAATCTATTGGGCATCATTGCAAAAAGAATGTTGAATTCTCGAGACTCAAAAATTACATTGATTGGAAATTCAGATGGAAAGGAAAAATCGAGTCTAAAAGAGCGCAAGTCTCTAGCGCAAGAAAGAGCCCAATCAATAAAGGATATCTTGGTAAACAATTGGGGTATACAATCTGATAGAATTCTCATTCAATCACGAGACATTCCAAGAATCTTGTCGAATAAGGAATACATTGAAGGTGATGCCGAAAATAGAAGAATTGAAATTGAAACAAATTCACCAGAGATATTGAGTCCGGTGATTTACTCCAAATTCAATGAATATATTCCCATACAAAATACTGTCAGCATTGCATTGGAAACCGATGCAAAAGCAGAGATCACCGATTGGAAATTAAGTATCCTTCATCACGATAAACAATTATATGTAAAGAGTGGTATTCAATTACCTGATACAAAATTTGATATACCATTGGATTCAGGAATCATCTCATCATTGGGAAATATCATCTCAGGAATGCAAGATTCGGTAGATATCCTTTTAGAATTCAGATTGGCTTCCGGAGAAATGTTGTCAAGCAGAACAAAACAATCAATCAAGAACACACAGAACACCTATGAAATCAGCAGACTGAGTCTGATTGTTTTTGAATATGACGAAAGTACACTTTCCGATAAGAATGCAAAGATGATGCGCGAGTTTCTCAAGAAAGAGATAGGATCACAATCAAAAATTGACATAATAGGTTCAACAGACAGATTAGGTGAAGCTACATATAATGTTGAATTATCCCAGGAAAGAGCAAAAGCAGTTGAGAAATTCACGCGCTCAGTGCAGAATAACTTGAATATTATTTCTGTTAGAGGCATTGGCTCCTCTCGGATATTGTTTGACAATTCCCTACCGGAAGGTCGCTATTATTGCCGAACTGTTTCCATTGAAGTCAAGAACCCAATTCAATCATTACCCGGTAAATAGACTGTTAAACGATTGTTAACAATATCATATTCAGTTTTGAATACCGGTAAGTTTGTTGCAGTTCCTTGATTTGGTTGTTGTATGACTTCTCCGGTCAAAGGACTGAATTCTGCAAAATGACAAGGACAAAATATCGTAAGTTTATCCATTGAAGGGATATTTACTTGACATCCTTGATGCGTACAGAATGAAGAAAGTGCTAGAAATGAATCATTATCAACCCTTATGATAATGAAATCCTCCCCATTATTAAGCGATGGATGATTATAATACATCGCTCCACCAATTCGAGTCAAATCGATATTATTAGGATCATCGATTGCTATTATCAAGGGGAAAGTAGTTTCTTGTGGTTGAATCAGATCTTCATTCATTTCACATGACGAGAGAATTGACATGATAGATCCCGCACAGATTGTAATGCCAAGCCCTTGCAGTCCTGACTTTATAAACTCTCGACGTTCTTGATTGTTCATATTCATCATTTCAATAATAAAGATGTAATTGAGCGCCCCATCTACCTATCATACCGGGACGATATGTATCAAACATTCTATACTCAGGTCGAAATTCAACATTTGGCAATACAAAGATTTGTGCCCCAATGATGAATTGTCTGATGACTGTTGACTGCATGTTTGCATCTTGTTTCAATTCAGCATACTCCGACCGAAAATACGGAAGCAACCAAGGTTCAATCTGATACATGAGTTCTGCTGAAATAGTTCTCGATTCGCTTGGTCTGAAAGTTGTATTACGCGGCTCAATACTGCGATCATGTGAAATATTTGACAAAGTCGATTCCATATTCAATGACAATTGATCTGTGAGACCAATTCCAAACATCAATTGCGTAATAGACATTTCCCCATTGACTAATATTGATGCACCAATATATGTGTTCAGCGAATTTTCAAAGAATCGTGGCCAAAACATAATTCTTGAAGTAAAAGCTAATGAACCTGAAGTATCATGAGTCACTGCATTTTGATTGAGTATCGCATTGGAAAATACACCTGCATGAACACTCAACCAATGCAATCCTTCATACCCCAATTCAATTCCCGGACTTGCGAAATGGGGCGCAATGAGAGTCATTTGATTATATGGAGACAAAATCTCAGGGGTCAACCAGTCAGCCGCTATTTGTCTATTGAGAGTTGTATGATCATCATTTTTTATTCCAATCGTTGGCTGAAACATCCCGATTCTGACTTGTGGAAGATCAATTCCGGGTTGTAACAATACGGATCCCGACCATGATTGTTGACCTTTATAGCGAATTGGCCCAGCATTATAAGCACCTTCTATGCCAAGCCAAGGAGTGAACTGATGATGTCCATATACTGAAAATTGCATTGGAAAAAATGATGCTTCACTTTCAGGGTTTCTTGACCTGATATATTGGAATCTCATATCGAAACCAATATTAGATTTAGCACCAATCCATTCTCTGAGAGTATCTTGAATTCCCCAAAAGTCCTCCATAATTCCCTTAGCCGGTTGTAATGCTGAGACATCACGATATGTATACCAGCCAAGATCATTGCGCGTCCCGCCACCTTGTTGATTCACATGACAGCTCGAACAACGATTGCCCGAAAGCAAACTCATTTGTGGCAAGGCATGTATATCAACTATCAAGCAAAAGGCTAGAATGACTGTGAGAATCAATTGTTTCATAATTCAAGTTAGATATGATGAGCCGGAAAGAAGAAGCACTACAATAATTGGGGTCTATGCTAGCATTAATGCAAAGAATTTGAATGTAAGGAGACTTTATCCACGAAAGTTCCTTTAAATATCGTATATTTTGGGTTCAATCAAACCATTGTTTCGACAGATTTACAGTCATGCTTCAGTCAAAGATTTTCATACCAACATTAAAAGAAGCGCCTTCAGAGGCGCAAATTCCATCGCATATTCTCATGTTGCGAGCCGGTCTTATCAGACAACTCGGTGCAGGTATTTTTTCTCAGCTCCCTTTGGGATATAGATCTCTAAAAAAAGTACAACACATTATTCGTCAGGAAATGGATGCGATTGGAGGGCAAGAGTTTCATCTTCCCGCTTTGAGTCCTATTGATATCTGGGAACAAACCGGTCGTGTTGAAGCGATGGGTGATGTGATGTTCCATATCAAGAATCGTGATGGTTTGGTACTCGCACCAACTCATGAAGAAATCATGACATATCATGCCAGACAGCATATTAAATCATATCGAGACATGCCGCAAATCTGGTATCAGATACAAACGAAGTTTCGCAATGAACCAAGACCGAAATCAGGCGTTTTGCGTGGCAGACAGTTCACCATGAAAGATGCTTATTCTCTCGATAATTCAAAAGAGGGTCTGGATAAGAGTTATGACTTGCATGCAATTGCTTATCGAAACATATATCAGCGTTGTGGATTAAAATTCTTTGTTGTTGGTGCATCTTCCGGAGCAATGGGTGGAAGTGCTTCACAAGAGTTCATGGTGGAATCACCCTATGGCGAAGATACATGTGTGATTGATGAATTATCAGGATATTCAGCTAATATTGAAGTTGCAGTAAGTGCTGTACATCCAATTGGAAGAATTGATAATACTGATTCCATTGAAGAATTTGCAACACCCGGAGCAAAGACGATTGATGAACTTGTAACAGCATTTGGGCTTGATATAAATCGTTGCGCAAAATCAGTGGTTTATATCGCAGATTCAAAAGCATATCTCATTTTGATGCGTGGAAATGATCAATTGAATGAAGCCAAGTTCCAAAATTATGTAAAGAGTACTCAATGTCGTCCCGCGGAAACTGAAGAATTATTTGAGCTTACAGGTGCCCATGCCGGTTCCATTGGTCCGATAGGTCTTTCATCAGAAATCACGATTCTTGCTGATTCATTACTTGAACATGCAAATGGTCTAGTAAGCGGCGCAAACAAAGATGGTTTCCATATAAAGAATATCGATCTTGAGAGAGATTGCACAATTTCTGCTTTTGTAGATGTGAGAACTGTGCTCGAAGGAGAACCATGCATTTCGGGTGGAAATCCACTTCGAATCGTAAATGCCATCGAGGTTGGGCATATTTTCAAATTGGGAACAAAATATTCCGAAGCATTGAATGCAGTGTTCCTAGATGAACACGGGAAAGAACAACCAATCATCATGGGTTCTTATGGAATCGGACTTGAGCGTATCATTGCATGTGCGATTGAACAACACCATGATGAAAAAGGGATCGCATGGCCAATATCAATTGCACCATATACAGTGCATTTGATTGGGCTTGGATTGCATAAATCCCAAGAAGCTGTAAAGGTATGCAATGAAATTCATGATGCATTAGAAAAAATAGGGATAGATGTGCTATTCGACGATCGCGATGTATCTCCTGGAATTAAATTCAATGATGCAGATTTGATTGGATTACCCTTTCAATTGATTGTCGGTGAAAAAGGCTTACAACAAGGTCAACTCGAATTAAAAATCAGAAAAACACATGAGCGCTTATCTATTGCGATTTCATTGGATGATACATTAGTATTAACAGTGGTGAATGCAATTCAATCGCACATGAACATAATGGTACAATGATGTCATTACTCGCAGATTTACATACACATACCACATTCTCCGATGGAATTCTTTCTCCGGAGCAACTCTTGGATAAAGCCAAGAGCGTAGGTCTGCATTCATTGGCTATTACTGATCATGATACCATGCTAGGATATATACATGCTGTGGATTATGCAAATTCCATTGGCATTCAATTGATTCCCGGCTTGGAGTTAAGTTGTTATGAACAAGGAAGAGATTATCACTTACTCGGATTTTTTACCGATCCTGACAATCCTCAATTGAATCATTATTTGACCATGTTCAAGCATGAAAGAGCAAAGAGAGCTGAACGCATTGTGAAAAAACTCAATAATGCAAATATGTCAATCACTATGGATGATGTTTTGCAAAAGGCCGGAAAAGCTTCGGTTGCAAGACCACATATTGCATCAGTGATGATTGACAAGTCATATATTAATGATTTAAAATCTGCATTTGATAAATATCTTAGCGTCGGCAAGCCTGCCTATGAACCCAAATGGAACTTTCCTGTTGAATTAGGCATAAAAATCATCAATGAAGCAGGTGGTGTTGCTGTATTAGCACATCCCGGACGATATCTTCCGCAACAAGTGCTTTCTCGTTTCATCAAGCAGGGATTAGATGGCATAGAAGCTGTTCATCCATCACATTCCATTGAAACTCAGCAGTATTATCGCTCAATCATAGATCAATATTGCTTGCTTTGGACAGGCGGCTCTGATTTTCATGGGAGCCGGGAATATGATGAGACCAATTTTGGGAAGTTTACAGTCAGCACAAGTGCCATTGATGCCATTCAATCATATTTAAAACATTGATATACTTTAAAAATGAAAGCTACAATCATCGAAGGACATTTTGATGTCCAGAATGCAAAAATTGCAATAGTCGCCGCTCGCTGGAATGGATTTATTGTTCATGGCCTGATTCAAGGCGCATTGGATGCATTAAACAGACATGGTGTGGAAGAATCAACAGTGACTCTGACATATTGCCCAGGTTGTTATGAAATACCACTTGTGGCACAATCACTTGCAAAGTCGGGTAAATATGATGCAGTGATCACTCTTGGTGCAGTTATTCGCGGTGCCACGCCACATTTTGATTTTGTGGCTTCTGAAGTCTCAAAGGGAGTGGCTCAAGTTGGACTCGAATCTGGCATTCCTTGCATTTTTGGCGTTTTGACAACAGATACAATCGAACAAGCAATCGAAAGAGCTGGAACAAAAGCAGGAAATAAAGGAGTTGAATCAGCAATGGCGGCGATAGAAATGATATCACTCATGAAAAAGTTAGCTTGATAATCAACAAATCAGTACTTAGCAGATCATTCGATCTGCTTTTTTTTTGTAGTTTTCCCATCATTCATCAACCAGTAACAGATCATGGAATCGATTTCTTCCCTACTCAAAGAACATAGAATCTTTCATCCTTCCACAGAGTTCTCCCATAATGCAAATATTGGTTCCATGGAATCTTATAGAACCATGAGGCAAATTGCAAATCTCGATCCCTTGACTCATTGGAATAAACAGGCAAACAATATTCATTGGTTCTCAAAATGGGAAACGATACTTGACTGGAATTATCCTCATGCACAGTGGTTCAAAGAAGGCTATACAAATGCCGCATATAATTGTTTGGATATTCACAAGAATACATCCACGATGCAAAAGATAGCATTGATATGGGAAAGAGAAGATGGTTTACAGCAATCAATAACATATGAAGAATTATATTCCAAAGTATGTGCTTTTACAAATGCTCTTCAATCGATTGGGATCGTAAAAGGAGATGTTATAACGATTTATATGGGCATGAATCCGGAAGCCATTATCGCCATGTTGGCATGTGCTCGTATCGGCGCAATTCACAATGTTGTGTTTGGTGGCTTTTCATCAGACTCACTTCGGGATCGTATTAATGATTCTGCATCTGTGTGTATCATTACACAAAATGCAACACTGAGACGCGGAGCATCTATTCCATTATTGACTTCAGTTGAAGAAGCCATCAAACAATGTCCTACTATTCATTCAATAATCTGCAAGGATGCCTCCAATATTGAATCTCCATTGATTCACGATTGGGATACAATCCTCATGAATCAGAATGATATTTGTGAAGCAGAATACCTTGAAAGTGAGCATCCATTATTCTTTCTGTATACGAGCGGATCAACAGGAAAGCCCAAAGGACTTGTTCATACTACGGGTGGTTATCTGACTCATGTTCGATATTCTTTTGAAATGGTATTCGATCCCAAACCGAATGATGTCTATTTCTGCACTGCAGATATAGGTTGGATAACCGGACATAGTTATGTGGTCTATGGTCCTCTCATGCATGGTATGACAATACTCATCTATGAAGGAGCACTCAATTATCCGCATCCCGGAAGAATTTGGGAATTGATAGCATCTTATGGTGCGACAATTCTGTACACAGCACCAACTGCCATACGATCATTCATGGGAGCCGGAAATCATATACCTGAACAATATGCACTTGATTCACTTCGATTATTGGGAACAGTAGGAGAACCAATCAATCCGGAAGCATGGATGTGGTATCATGAAATTATTGGTAAGTCAAGGTGTCCGATTGTGGACACTTGGTGGCAAACAGAAACGGGTGGTATCATGATTGCTCCTGTACCAGGTGCAGTTATAACAAAACCCGGTACTGCAACACTTCCCCTGCCCGGAATCCTAGTTGATATTATGAAGAAAAATGGTGAATCTTGTCAAGAAAATGAAGGTGGTTATCTGACTATTACCTATCCTTGGCCTGGAATGGCAAGAACCATTTTTGGCGATGATCAACGATATAAGGATGTTTATTGGTCGGAATTCCCACCCAATGACTTACATCAAGGAATATATTTTACCGGAGACGGAGCAAGAAAAGATAAGGATGGATATTTCTGGATCATGGGCAGAGTGGATGATGTAGTGAATGTCAGCGGACATAGACTCGGTACTGCAGAAATCGAAAGCGCACTTGTATCTCATCCCGCCATTGCAGAAGCTGCTGTTGTTACCAGACCAGATGAAATAAAAGGAAATGCACTTATTGCATTTGTAACTGTCATTCAACAAAAAAATCTGGATCTATCCACTTTGGAGAATGAATTGAAGCAACATGTAGCAAAGGAAATCGGCGCACTTGCTAGGCCCGAAGAAATACGTTTTACAAATAGCTTACCCAAAACAAGAAGCGGTAAAATCATGCGGAGATTACTTAGGGAAGTGGTAACAAATGGTACTATTTCCGGGGACACTTCAACTTTGGAAGACTTTTCGGCATTGGAGCAGTTGAGAACCGATGAAGAGTGAATCACAGATCCGAAAAGGATGTAAATGCAATTTCTTCAGGGGATTTTCTCGTTCTTGGAGTTAACTCGCGGCTTTTAAAAGGATCTTCGAGGGCATCCGCTTCACCCAAATACCCCAATGCAATAATGGAAACTATGTCCATTGAATCAGGATATTGAAACGCATCTTTTGCTTTCTGTCTATCAAAACCACCCATTTGATGTCCAAAGATGCCAATATCAGCAGCTTGCAAGAGTAGCTTAGTGCAGGCCGCACCAACATCATGCCATGCATGGAGATTCACACTTCCATCACCATAAGTCTTCTTCGCAAAAACAGCCAAAAGAATGGGTGCTTTTCCTGCCCAAATGGCATTCATGGGCACCAAAGTAGAGAGAATGTGTTCATAGGAATCAGATCCCTTTTTTGCATAAACGAATCGCCAGGGCTGTTCATTCATGCTACTTGAAGCCCAAGAAGCAGCTTGGAATACATTCATTAACTCATTATCACCAATCATTGCTTCAGAAAATGATCTAGCGCTCCATCTTTTGCGCAATAAATCGTGAATTCCAGTCTCTTTTGGTGCAACCTTAATCATGACAATCTTTACGAAAAATTCATAAATCACAGCAGGACAAGCTATTTTTCTGCTCTAAAGTTCCAAAATAAGAATTATCGTCCTTATTCGCTTCTATACTAATGAAATGAGGCATAGTTTTTGATATAATTATAATGCCTTTTATGGCAATAATCAGCATACTTTCATTGAAAACAGCATATACGAAAGGAAGGAACATCATGGCTTTACCTCCTGATTCCATTATCATTAATCGCAAGAAGAATTCCATCATTGACTCATTATTTGATTCTGATGATTTGGAACCAATTGTTACTAAGCCCAAGAAATCAAAGAAAAGCTTTCAGCACGAGTTACCTGAAGAGCCTGAAACTGAATCTCATCGTGCTTTGGCTTTGCAAATACTTGGAATATTCTTGGCATTAAGTTCCGTGTTATTGCTTTTGGCATTGATTTCATATACACCAAAAGATGAAGCCAATGCCGACATGACATTATATGACATCCTTTCCGTATTGAAGGGTGACCCTGCCATGCAGGCAAAATCAGATACTACACAAAATTGGTTAGGATTATTCGGTGCTGTATTTTCTCATATGATGTTCAATGGGGCAATCGGATATGTAGGAATCGTTTTTCCATTTCTTGGATTACTTTGGTCAAAAGATGTGTTTTTCATGGGAAGAATTGCATCCAGAACTCTGAAATTTACCGGCTTGATTTTGCTTATTACAGGCATGGTTTCCGGACTACTAGGAACGATGCAGCAGATTATTCCTTCTATGGCTAATGAATGGAGTGGTGTACTTGGTCAATTTGAAGCATTTGTTTTATCTTCACTTATTGGTAAAGTGGGATCATTACTTTTCTTCATGGTTGCATTATTCCTCACAATCACACTTGGATTTGGGATATCAATCAAAAAAACCATTGAAACAATAATTTCCGGATTTATGAAATTATCCCTCTTTATTGATAAAGGAATCGATGTTATTCAAAAGAAGAAAGTTCCAGAAGATAGACATCCTACTGAATATATTGAAGAAGAAGGTTTATGTATCCCTCAGACAAACAAAGCTGTTTTTTCTCCTGAACCGGATGATGAACCAGCGAAGATAATCAGAAAAAGAACCCAAGGACTAAATCAAACACATAATATCGATACGGATTTCTCACATAAAGCTCCAATCATTATTCGTGGTCAAGAGCAGTTAGAAGAAGAGCCAATGTTTATAAATGTTACCAGAAAACAAAGAGCTGTTCCGAAGAAAACCGAGCCATTACCAACGATTCCTGTACACTTCAAAAAAGAAGTTCAAGATTCCGAAATGAATGAGCATGCCAATTCTCCATTATTGACATTGAATGTTCAGGAACCAATCTTTAATACGGAAGATATGAGCGAAAGGGATATCGAAAAAGTACGGTCATTGATGCAGGATGAGGAAATCTCTTATGAACCTCCAACATTGGATTTACTGACTCAGCAACATGAATATGTCATCAATGTAGATGATGAGGAATTGAAAGAGAATGCACGATTATTGCAAGAAAAACTACGCACATTTAAAATTGAAATCAATGATCTTCAGGTAACACCTGGTCCGGTGGTTACGCAATATGAGTTTGTTCCGGCAGCAGGAATCAAGATTTCCCAAATTGAGAACTTATCTGATGATATTGCATTGGCATTGAAAGCTAGAGGAATTCGAATCATTGCACCCGTGCCAGGAAGAGGAACAGTTGCCATTGAGATTCCGAATCATAATCCATCAATGGTGTTATTCAGCAGCATCATCAAATCATCAAAATTTCATGATGTGGAGCAAAGACTTCCATTGGCGCTTGGTAAAACTATATCGGGTGAAGTCTATTGCGCGGATTTAACAAAGATGCCCCACCTTCTTATAGCCGGTTCAACAGGAGCCGGAAAGAGCGTAGGTATCAATACCGTAATCTGCTCCCTTCTGTACAAAATGCATCCACGCGATTTGAAATTTGTAATCATAGATCCAAAGCGTGTTGAGATGACATATTATGGATTGATGCGCAATCATTTCTTGGCACTTTCACCGGATGTGGATGAACAAATCATCACCTTACCACAAAATGCAGTGGCTGTCTTGAAATCACTCTGCAATGAGATGATGAATAGATATGATATTCTCGCAAAAGTAGGTCAAAGAAATATCGTTGATTATAATACGAAGTTGGCTGAAGGAAAATTCAAAGAAAGCGAATTAGAATTGAAGAAATTACCGTATATCGTCTGTATTATTGACGAGTTGGCAGACTTGATGCTTACGGCTGGCAAAGAAGTAGAAGAGCCGATTATAAGACTTGCTCAATTGGCAAGGGCGGTGGGGATTCACATGATCATAGCCACGCAGAGGCCATCCGTGGATGTCATCACAGGTTTGATCAAAGCGAATTTCCCTGCAAGAATATCCTATCAAGTTGCCTCAAAAATTGATTCGCGAACAATCATTGATGGCACCGGCGCTGATCAACTTTTAGGGAATGGAGATATGCTCTATTTACCAGGTGGTGCGCCAAAACCACTTCGCATTCAGAATAGTTTTCTCTCAACAGATGAGGTTGAAAATATCTGCATGCATATTGCAAATCAAAAAGGATATTCAACTCCATATATGTTACCAACAGCTATTGATAAAAGTGCAGGATTATATGGAGGTGGTAGTGATTCAAGAGATGAGTTATTCGCGGATGCTGCGCGCATTGTTGTCAGACATCAACAAGGGTCAACTTCCCTTTTACAGCGTTATTTAAAAGTAGGTTATGCAAGAGCTGCAAGAATCATGGATGAATTAGAATCCGCCGGTATTGTTGGCGGACCAAATGGATCAAAAGGTCGAGAAGTTATGCTCGACAGTGAAATGGAATTAGAAGCATATTTATAATCTACCATGAATACATCATTTACCCTCATAGCCGGACCATGCGTCATTGAATCAAAAGACTTACTTTCTGAAGTATTAGAAACACTTCTTCCGATTGCTAAGGAATGTAATTTTGATCTCATTTTCAAATCTTCCTATCGTAAAGCCAATCGAACTAGCATCAATGGTTTTACAGGTATTGGCGATAGAGAAGCATTGGAATATCTTAGAGATATTTCCACTTTGCATGGAGTGAAGTCTATAACGGATATTCATGAATCGCATGAAGCATCCATGGCTGCCGATTATGTTGATGTCTTACAGATTCCTGCTTTCTTATGCCGACAAACAGAATTATTACAAGCTGCGGGTGCCACAGGTAAAATTGTTAATATCAAGAAAGGTCAATTCCTTGCTCCCGATGATATGGGTAAACAAGCAGATAAATCATTGAAAGCCGGAGCGAGTCAAGTTTGGCTTACAGAGAGAGGATCTACATTTGGTTATCATGATTTGGTTGTGGATTTCCGTTCTCTATTGATCATGCGAGAAACCGGACTGCCAATCATTTATGATGCAACCCATTCATTGCAATTACCCGGTGGTGGTGAGCAATCCGGGGGCTTGAGACAATATATCAAACCACTTGCCAGGGCTGCAATGTCTGTTGGCATAGACGGAATATTCATTGAAACGCACCCAATGCCGGAAAAAGCAATGTCTGATTCCGCAACACAATATCCCCTGTCAGAAATCAAAGACTTCTTACATGAATTGGCAGAATTGCGACATGTCATCAACAGTTTTACATAAAGTTCACATATTCATTGCTTGTTTGTTTTTCTTGATTTCATGTGATGATACTAAGAATACAGCACAAGTTATAGTGAAAGATACCATCGATCCATTGCAAATTCCGACTCATGAAATTTGGGATTTTTCGATGGCATTTACTGATTCTACAAGAATAAGAGCCTTACTCAAAGCAAAAAAAGCAAGAGTATTTGAATCTCGAAATGAAACATTGCTCGATTCTAATGTCTATGTTCAATTCATGAATAATCAATCTCAGCCTGCCGGTTATATGACATCAAAGTCAGCTTCAATCAATGAAGTGACAAGAGATATGCTTGCTAAAGGGAATGTATATGTGCGTTCTGATAGCACAAATACCACATTAACTACTCAAACCCTGATGTGGAAGGAAGAATCCAGACAATTTTATACAAAAGATAAAATCCATATTCAAACTCCTACAGAGATCATCGATGGATATGGTATGGAGTCTGATATTTGGCTCAAAAATTACCGCATATTCAAAGTAAGCGGTACTAAATTCATAGAGTAGTATGCTTATCATCAAAGGCAATCTTGTAGATATCTTCCATAGAAGTATTTATCCTGCATCAATGCACATTGAAAACGGAATGATACAATCAATAGAAGTCTTATCCGAAGTATTGCATACCTATATTCTCCCCGGCTTTGTGGATGCGCATGTCCATATTGAAAGCTCAATGATTATCCCTTCAGAATTTGCAAGATTATGTCTACCACATGGTACCATTGCAACGGTCAGCGATCCTCATGAGATTGCGAATGTTCTTGGCATGCGTGGTATTGAATTTATGATTGATAATGCAAAACTTACACCATTGACTATTGTATATGGTGCTCCATCATGCGTACCAGCAACGAGTTTTGAAACATCGGGTTCTTCTATTACTATTGAAGACATAAAGCAATTATTCAAGAAACCTGAAATCGGTTATCTCAGTGAAATGATGAATTATCCGGGAGTATTGTTTTCTGATCAAACGGTCATGGAGAAAATTCGAATTGCTCAAGAGCAAGGAAAACCCATAGATGGTCATGCGCCCGGCCTTCGTGGCGAAAAAGCGAGGATCTATGCACATGCAGGAATCACTACAGATCATGAATGCTATAGTCTTGAAGAGGCCATTGAAAAGATAGAATATGGAATGAAAATCTTGATTCGTGAAGGCTCTGCTGCCAAGAATTTTGATGCTTTGCATCCACTTATCAATCTCTATCCTGAATCTTGCATGTTCTGTTCCGATGATAAACATCCCGATGATTTAGTTCGTGGACATATCAATGAGATTGTGAAAAGAGCCGTTTCAATGGGATATGATATATTTGATGTACTTCGAATTGCACATGTACATCCCAAAGAACATTATGGAATCAATATCGGATCATTGAAGGTGGGTGATAAAGCAGATTTTATGCTTTGTGATAATCTTGTGGACTTCAAACCATACTCAGTATATGTCAATGGTGAATGCATAGCGAAACATAACTCGATAACCTTTCATATTGAAACACCATATACAGACAATTATGCTCATTGTAATATCTCCCCTATTACTCTTGATACGTTAACAATTCCTTCCAAGTCAGAAACAATTCGCGTCATTGAATGTATACCAGGTGAATTGATCACAAAGTCAGTTATTGCTACGATGTTTCCAATTGAAGGAGCATTACATTCAGATATCTCAAAAGATATACTTAAAATAGCAAATATTAATCGCTATCATGAATCAGACATCGCGCTTGGATTTGTGAAAGGTATGGGACTAAAAACCGGAGCTATTGCTTCCACCATTGCACATGATTCACACAATATAATTGCAATAGGAGCAGATGATGAATCCATGGTTCATGCAATCAATGCATTGATTGCATGTAAAGGTGGCATTGCATATGCAAATGGAGATAGAGTGAATATTCTACCATTGGACATTGCAGGATTGATGAGCAGTCGTAATGGTTATGACATTGCCAAGGAATATGAAATTATCGATCAAATGGCAAGAGAAGCAGGTAGCGATATTCATGCCCCTTTCATGAGTTTATCTTTTCTTGCATTGCTTGTCATCCCTTCCCTAAAGTTAAGTGATAAAGGATTATTTGATGGTGATACCTTTACCTTTACTTCTCTGTATTGCGATTAGATATTCAATTTCATGAATATCTTTTCGGGCAAAGCTCTTATGATCATCAGAATGAATCTCCAATACGAAGGTATATACATTACATCTTGCCCCTGCTCAATTCCACGGACAATCTCTTTTGCAATAAACTCAGGCTTCACAAACAGAGAAGATTGTTTCAAATGAGAAGTCATGGGTGTTGACACAAATCCCGGTTTTATTGTCATGATGCGAATATGTTCATTGCCGATATCATTCCGTATTCCTGATAAATAAGTATGAATGGCTGATTTTGCTGAACCATATGCATAATTCCCTTTTCTTCCTCTTTCACCGGCAACAGATCCAATTCCTATCATAATTCCACATCCCCTGTCTTTGAAATGATTTGCAATACATTGCGCTGGAATGATCATGGACATAACATTCAGTATAAATTCATCGTGAAGATATTGAAAATCTTTTTTTGCCCTTTCTTGATCAGAAAGAGATCCCTGAGCAAGTACAGCAATATCAATTGATCCCACACTTTGAATACTCTTATTGATTGCATGAATGATATCCGATGCATTCATGAAATTAACTTCAATTGGATGTATTACATTATTTCCCAATGCAGACAATTCAGAAGAACAAGCATTCAAGCGTTGTTGATTTCTTCCCATGAGTGTAAAGACATGATCGCCTTCTTTGGCATATCTTTTGGCGAATGCATGTGCAATTGCAGATGTTGCTCCAAGAATCAGAATATGCATAATTAATGCTGATAAGGTGGAAGAATGGTTGTAAAAACTACACCTGCTTTATCTTGAATCACAAGACCTATCATTTGATCACATTGAAAGAGTTGATTCAAATGAAATTGTGAATATGTTCCTGCTTGTAATTCCATTTCCTTTTGATCTATCAAAGCTCCATTCAAGGAATAGATTGAACAATGATATGTACCGGGATGAGAGATGGAATATCGTTTCTGTGAAGTTGTCTCATTTTCTACTGACATCGGATATGTATGTTTTGGTAAGATTTGCTCAGGGATTCCACATGGTATTACTGATTCATTAAGAGTGAATACTTGAACTGAATCACGATTTGGAAGTCGTGCAGGATAGATTCTTTGTCTTTTTGCATCATTCACAACAATATATGACTCATAATTACCGGCAGTGATCGTGTCTTTCAAAATGTCAATTGCCCAAGCATGTGTGGTATCATGTCTGAATGCAGGAATGGCAATAAATTCTCTCCCTCCTTTTTTTCTATAATGAATTGTGGCATTGAGTACCGGATTCGCAGATTGAATGAGATAGACAATTCTCTGATATTGACTCACAGGATAGGTAATCATGGGTGAAATGAGAATTCCGGACTCGAGCATTGCAGTATGCACTCTTGCAAGACCATGTCCTACAATATTATCTTTTGCTTTTGCATTGATTGCAGTTTCATAAAGGGTTTTTCTGAGTGTATAACCGGGTATTTCAGGAAAGGCCGATATCATGAGTCCCATTGCACCTGCAATCAAAGGAGTGGCAAGAGATGTACCATTTGCAGCCGTCAGCGCCAAAGTATCGCCGGGATTGATGCATACAACTCCCATTCCTTGAGCCGCAATATCGGGTTTAATGTTTCCATCGGCTCTAGGTCCTCTTGAAGTGAAATTTGCGGGTGTGATGCCATCTGGTGCTATGGCACCGACCGAAATCACACTATCTGCATCTGATGGAGTGATCAGCGTGCTATCACGAGATCCATCATTTCCTGCGGCAGTGATGCAAACAACTCCGCGCTTCACAGCTTCATTGACTATTTTAGAAGTGATGGTGGTTCTTCCATCAAAGTCACTGAAGAGATAGTTCTCTTCCAATGGCTGATTAAACACTGAATATCCGAGAGAACTTGAAACGATATCAGCACCAAATGCTTCCGACCATTCAACCGCAGCTGCATAATTGTCTTCTTCAAGATGCTGTTCTGTAGGAATATCCTCAGTTTTTGCAAGCATGAATGATGCAAAAGGCGCAATACCAATCAAAGAATCTTGCTGAAATCCACTGACCGTGGAATAACAAATGGAACCATGGAAATCTTGCGAGGAAACATCTCCTTCTTGATTTGCAGTCACAGAATCCTTTTGAATGAAATCATATTCTGCAATAACATGATTATTCTTCGTTGCGGCATGTTGTTTCCAACGAAAACCCGAATCAAGAAAAGATATCAATGCATCTTGTCCGGTAATACCCATTTGATGAATGAGTGGAACTTGGAGAAGAGAAGCTTGATTAAACGATGGTCCGTATCGAAAAACACCGCAATTATCAATAGGATTCAATACTCCAATCGTTTGTTCTTGAGTCTTGACAAATGCACTTCCATATGCAGACATTGTTTGAGCAGGAAAATACTTAGCACCGGTTCTTTGTACACCCTTCACATATGAAAGCTTTTTGATACTTTGCATCCTCAAAGAATCTGTTTTGATAACAGCATAATTGTGCCAGCGTAGTGTAAGTAATACAGAATCCGATAGTTTGGAAACTGCATTCAAATAATCACTGTTTACCGGAGCATCAGCATTCGTGATGATTTGCACTTTTGAATTATTCTTTTTTCTTCTGTCAAGAGATCTCTGAGTGTGTAATGCCATGGTTTTAAACCATAGATTTGATCCCGGTGTTACAATTTCATTTCCTTTGTCCTTAAAAAAGACTCTCCAATATCCGGATTCTGCATTGAGTGAAGGATTTGTCAGCAAGCAGCAAAGCACAATGATGGAAGTGATGCCAAGTAGGAGTTTATGGGATGTCATAGTCATTTTTTTAAATTATATTCGTCAATAAACGCCATAAATTACAATTTTCATTTGATTCTAACTTACTACACATGAATTTACAAGACATAGTACAAAACATCGAAGTTCCCGGATTATGGTGGTCACGAAATGGCATTCCGGGAATCATACAAGCTGAAGGACAGGAAGTACTTGATCTCATACATAGACTTTCAACAAATTCTTTTCTGAATCTTCAAGCTCAAATTGGGAAACAAACAGTACTTACAAATGAGAAAGGAAGAATCATTGATGTCATCACCGTTATCAATCGTGTTGATCATTCACTGATTCTTACTGCACATGGCAATGAACAACAAGTTATCTCATGGCTCAAGAAATATATCATCATGGAGAATATTCGCTTTACCATCATGACTAATCACCTAGAGATGGTAACAATTCATGGCTCAGAGAGTTTAGACTTTGTTTCTCAATTCATTGGAGGTGATGTGTTAACTCTTCCCATGCATTCTGCAATGTCGAAATCTGATGATACTACTTTTGCAATTCGCTCCATGCCCATTCACGAATTACAGTTTCTCATCATTGATCAGAATGATAATGGTTTACTTGATTATTTTTCACGTCAAAATGAAATACCCGAGCTACTCTCATATGATTGGAACCGGGAACGTATTCTTGCTGGACAGGGAATATTTTCACATGAATGGAGTGATGCATATAATCCGCTTGAGGCAGGGCTTCTGCATTTGATTGACTTCAAAAAAGGATGTTATATCGGACAAGAAGTAATCGCTCGACTGGATAGTTATAACAAAGTACATAAAAGATTGATGGGAATCAGCTCACAGTCACACTTTGAAGAACATGACCCCATCTATGTTGATAATGAACAAATCGGTGTTATAACGAGTACATGTTCACTTGAAGGTACTACAATTGCACTTGGTTATGTACGATCGGAACATTCATATGATCAGACAATGATTCAAATACTACATCAGGGAAAATCCGTAGATGCAGTAGTACATATATTACCTATGAGGGGATAAAATGAGACCCAAAAGATTGGAACAAAAAGCACCGAAAGCCTATGACAATGATGAATTCATGAATTCGAGTGATGCAAGATCTCTTCGGATTCTTTCAGAATACATGTATCCGGAAAGACAATTCAAGCATCATGGCATCAATAATACGATCATCTTCTTTGGAAGTGCGAGAATTCGTTCGGAAATAGAATTCGATCTTGAGTATGCATCACTCAAAACCCAATTGGAGCAATGCACTGAAGAGCATATATCCGCAATTGAGGCAAAAATTCGCATCTTGGATAAACAAAAAGAATTGACCGAATATTATCTTGAAGCCAGAGATCTTGCCAAAATGCTTACCGAATGGTCATTACAATTCCCAAAACCCAAACGATTCATCATATGCACGGGCGGAGGTCCGGGTATCATGGAAGCCGGAAACAGAGGCGCATTTGAGGCGGAAGGGGAATCAATAGGTTTGAACATTTCACTTCCCTTTGAGCAAATGCCTAATCCATATATCTCACCCGATTTAAATTTCGAATTTCACTACTTTTTTCTTAGGAAATATTGGTTTGCTTTCATGGCTAAAGCCCTTGTCATCTTTCCAGGTGGTTTCGGAACATTGGATGAATTAATGGAAATTCTCACATTGGTTCAGACCAAAAAGATTCATAAAAAGATGCCGATACTCATTTATGGAGAGAAATTTTGGAAAAAAGTAATCAATTTCGATTATTTAGTTGAAACGGGTATGATTTCTGCAGAGGATATGGACACAATCACTTATGTCAATTCACCCAAAGAAGCATTTGATGTATTGACAAAGGCATTTCAGGAACAATTCCGTTTATAAGCCAATGAGTAAGCAATTTACAATACTTGATCGACAGCAAGAATTAGCGCAGAAAATCTCACCTGCCCTATCATTATTGGATGATACCGATGAAGATATTTCCAGTCACATTGAACAATATTTATTCTCATTTGGCACTTCAATCGTCCCAATCATAAGAAATGAGATTCTGAATCAGAGTTCAGAGCAATCTATATCAACTCTCAAAAATGTATTGAACCACTTTAAAGAAGAAGGGTTGAATGAGGTGAAAGATTATGTCTTGTCTTGTCGGAATAGACAAGTCTCTCCAGATCTATTCACTCTCTTTGATCTACTTTCTCATTTTGGATATCCGGAATCAAATGCATGGATCATTGAAGCACATCTCAATGCAATGTCGGATGAAGTAAAAGAACATATGGACAGAACAGATGCAAAGAATGAACAGCAGAAAATCAATTCCTTGAATTCTGTCTTCTTTGATCAATTCACGTATCGTCCTCCTACTTCACATTATTATTTACCAGAACATTGTTTTTTTCACAGTGTGACAGAAAAAAGAGTTGGTATTCCACTTGCATTGTCATTGCTGTATATCATACTTGGAAATAAGTCCGGAATAGCGCTTGAAGGGATAGGTATGCCACTCCATTTCCTCGTAAAATCTCGTGATTTAGACACTTATATCGATGTTTACAACTATGGCTTATCATTATCAAAGGAAGATTGTTTGAATTTTTTGATCAAAGCAGGAATTCCATATTCTGATACGATGCTTGCTCCTGTTGATTCAGAAGATATGTTATGTAGAATGTTACGGAACTTATACCACTGCTTTAAACGAGAACAATCAGTTTGGGAATTAGAACAAGTGGAAGATCTTATGAATTTCTTCGAGATTGAACATTAGTATGAAAGTTTACTGGCATATCCTTAGTCATAATATCATGGAACAATATGAGTTTACAACCTTTTTACACAATCAAGAATATGGTTTTTCACTCATTCCTCCTGAAATAGATTCCTTGCTTCAAAAAGAGATTCCCGTATTTATGATTGTCAATATGCATGCTGAATCATTTGATGCATTCTCTTTCTTTAGAAATATTCGTAATGTAAAGGAAGCTCAAGCAATCAATATTATTGCATATACTGACATAAAACATGATCATGAGGGAATTCACAAAGCCAAAACACATGGGGTGAAGTATGTCTGTACCAAAGAACAAGTAAAGGAATTACTAGGGCATATTCAGAAAGTATTGCATTAATTCCTTAATTATTTTTGGCATATTCCTGTGCATATCGCTTGATGGCTTTCACTATCCCTTCAGCCATCATCTGTTGTCCCTTTTCTGAAACTAGTAATTTTTCATCATTGATATTTGACAAGAAACCTGTTTCGAATAACACATTGGGCATCGAAGCTCCAACCAAAACCAGAAATCCGGCTTGATTCACACCGCGATTAAATAATCCGGTTTTTCCGGCAACTTCCTTTTGAAGCATAGCAGCATATTTTTCACTAAACTTTACAAAAGCAGATTGAGCCATAGTTGAAATGATAAGCTTTTCTTCGCTTATATCATCATAGTTTACTCGCTCTTTTTCAAGTCTGATGGCAGCATTTTCTTTCTCTGCTACACGAACAGCTTCTGAATTTCTACCGGGCCTGAGTATATAAGACTCACATCCATTTGCAGGATGTGGTTTTGTTGGCATTGAATTGCAGTGTATACTGATAAATAATTTCCCTTTATTCTTATTTGCAAGTTGTCCTCTGCGATACAATTCCACGAATGTATCATCATCTCTGGTCATGACAACTTTTGTATTTGGGAGTTCTTTCTTTAACAATTCCTTTGTTTTTTTTGCTATTGATAATGCGATATCTTTTTCTCTATAACCGTTTATGCTGATTGCTCCTGCATCTTCACCACCATGCCCAGGATCCAATACAATGACATCCAAATCCCAAACTCCCTTTATCTTTGGTGCTGACTCAGTTTTCTCGACAGGTTTTAATGTTATTGTTACTTGTACTGACCTAGAAGTATTTTTTTTGATTTCTGCTTTTTCTATATCCTGGGAAAACCGTATCGTATAGAGCGCAAAATTTCGGATCTGTTCTTTCCCAAATGATGTAATATTGGAGAATGTTGAGAGTTTTTGCAGAGATTTGGTGCCGTCCTCAGTATCAGGAAAACGAATAATGACTTCCCTTCCTCTGATCTCAGGTTTTTGATACTTTTCCAAGCCTATATTCGAGGAAAATCCAATTGTATATGTATCATCGATTGCTTCAAGTGATATTCCGGTGATTGTACACTTTTCAGCATTTGATGCATCAGCAGATTCTACAATTGCTTGGAGGATTTTTTGTTTGGGTAGTATTTTTTTCTCATTCTGTCTTTTTTCTGCTTGTTGGGTTTCCGCAAAACCGGATGAGACAATAAGCTCTTCTTTATTAAACACTTCACTTCCGGATTCATCAGCCATTTCCTGAGTACTCTGTTCGTCAAGCATTTCAGCAGGAATAGCAAATGTTGAAGCAAGAAGTGGATTTATGCCTTTCCCTATTTGATAGACATTCTCACCCCTTTTTTCAATTGAATGCAGTCCCAAAGATTGTAAAGCAGTTACAAAATCATCGAATGGCACATAATGTTCAGATTGTTGTTTAATGACAGCATGCTTCATTTTTGTGAGATATTCCGATCCATCTTTCAGAGTGAAGTTCAATACTGTTGATTGAGGGACATAGGTAAGATTCCCCTTTTTGAAAGATAATATTTGCTTTGCAGGATTATAAACAGTTCCAATGAGTAATTGCTTACTTAGTTCAGTAATTTTTACATATTTCTGTTGCTGTGACTGTATATATGAAAGCGTCTTGGAAGTACCTGTAGGGAAAAAGCACACAATCTCTTGAGAAAAGAGATTGGGCGAAAGCATCATTGAAATACAAATGAAGATTTCAATGAAGATATGTAAGATCATGATCGACAGATGAATAATCCTTGAAAAAAAGGAACAATATTATGTCGATACAATGCCTGACACTGCATGAGTGATGGACAGAAGTTTCTCATCATTCATCAGTGAAGCTTGTAATTGCATTCCTATCGGAAGGCCTTGAGTGGAATAACCCGCAGGAAAACTGATTGAAGGTATTCCTGCAATATTTGAAGACACAGTAAAATAGTCTGAAAGGTACATTTCAATAGGGTTCTTCTTTTCTCCTCTTTTGAATGGCAGTCCGGCAGTTGTGGGCATTAACATTGCATCAGCTTGGGAAAAAATGGAGACATACCCCTCTGAGATTGCTCGTCGAGCTTTTTGAGCTTTCACATAATATGCTTCATAATATCCCGATGACAAAACATATGTACCAAGCATGATTCTTCTCTTTACTTCATTTCCAAATCCCGTACTTCTTGTGGCTGAAGTCATGTCACTCGCATCTGAACTATCTCTCCATCCAAATCGTACTCCATCGAATCGAGCAAGATTTGAAGAGGCTTCGGCTGTAGCTAGAATATAATATGTCGGTATCCATGCTTTTGAACCAGGAATGGATGCATGTATAAATTTCACGCCTGCATTCTTCAAAACATCAATTGTATGATTATATGCTTTTCTGACTTCAGGATCTAATCCGGTTAATTCAGACTCCGGGAGAATTGCCAATGTAATATTCTGAAGATCAACAGCATGATTCATTATTGCTGAATAAGACTGAGTTGGTGGAATAGTAGAAGTTGTGGAATCATGCTCATCATGACCCGAGATTGCATCGAAAACTCTTGCCAAACTTGGCATATCACCTGAAAAAACACCTATTTGATCAAGAGAAGAAGCAAATGCTGTTAATCCAAAGCGGGAAATTCTTCCATAACTAGGTTTGAAACCATAAATGCCACAAAATGCGGCGGGTTGTCGTACAGAACCTCCGGTGTCAGAGCCCAATGCAGCATGACATAATCCAGCGGCAACTGCAACAGCAGAGCCGGAAGAAGATCCACCGGGAACATATCCTGAAAACATTGGATGATCTGTAGGACCAAAATATGATGTCTCTCCGCTTGATCCCATGGCGAATTCATCCATGTTGACTTTACCGAGAATAATGGAGCCATGTTCTTTCAATCGATTGACAACTGTTGCATCATACATCGGCTGAAAATGTTCCAACATTTTGGATCCACAAGTCATGGGCATGCCCATCGCGGATATATTGTCTTTTAAAGCAATGGTCATTCCATTGAGCAAAGGAGCATTATTCACTCGTTCATCAGCTTCTTTTGCTATATCTATAGCTTCTTCATGAAGATGTAAAAAAGCATTAAGTGATTTCTTTTCTTCGATATGTCGAAGCGCATTGGTGATGATTTCTGTATATGTCAATTCACCATTATGTACAGCGATCGAGTCGCGTTCATAATTGAGGACATTCATGTATTGTTTCACAATTATATTAGAATTTGAATTTTGAAGCTTGAGCAGAAACAAATAATGCAAGACCACCAAAAAATGTCATCATACCGACCCATTCAAACATATTCGTAAAAATTGAACTTGGGTTTTTGGGATCATCCAAAGGATTTGGAGCATATGTTGCCGCAATTCCGATAGCCATTCCAAGCATCGCAAGTATCATTCCCGTCATCCATCGATGAGATCCCAATGTGTCAGAACCGGGTGAGATTGTTCCTGCGAGAAGCATTGCAACCGAAAGCGTGATGATGCTGACTATTGCGGCACCGAAGAATTTCAAAATACCTGTCCAGGGTGAACTAGATGAACTCATTGTAAAAAACCTCAATAATATTATTTAATTTTTGCATCATTTACTTGAATGATCGTACCTTCATTTTTGCTGTGAAGTATGCCGATCACAGAACAATATTTTGGTCTCCATGGTTTGCCGGCAAAACTCAATGTATAGCGTTTTGAGACTTTTGCACCAGATTTCTGAGAAGAAATTTGTTCTCCCCATGTGCCGAATTCTCCAACAGCTGAGCGTAAGACATGCATATGCACAAAGTTTGAATCATCTTCAGTCAAACCAAGAGAAGGTCTGCGATAGTCTTTCTGGGGATAGATGATTGAATCTTCACTCAAATACACAGCCAAGTGGTCATCTTCTGCTCCTTCGGCAAGCCATCGAACATCTACATCTACTGTCAAAATTTGAGTATTTGTATCATATTTTGGAGCAAGATCGATAATTGCCTTAGCTTCTTTTTCAAGTTCCGTTGCAACTTGCGCGGACCAACCATCTGGTGCGATGATCTTATTTCCATCACCTGCACGATTCACCATTCCATTTGGCTGACCACCTGTAGCACCCAAGAATGTGTTGAATAATTCTTCACCGACAGTGGTTCTAAAATCCAATGAATATAATTTTCCGCGAGGAGAAGCAAATGTAGGCCCGCTATGAATGCCTATTACAATGATTTTACCTTTATATGCTTTGTATAAATTATCTGCGGTTTCTGCTGCTGATGGACAATTTCCACAACGAAATCCGGTAAAGTCTTCAATCAATACTTTTTGTTCACCAGTGACAACTACAACACCACCGGATTGCTTATATGGCGGTGCGATCTCATCGCATGCTGAAAGAAGCAGAACCAACATCACACATATAGCCACAGAGAAATATCTATTCATGATGAAAAACCTCAAGATTAAAATGTGGATGAAATAGAAAGCGAAAATCCATTAGAAGCAGGTACCGGACGACAAACACCACCAACGCATAGAATACCTCCACGCACTCGGCCATATCCAACTGTTAAGCGGAGAGCATCTTTTACATAAATAATATTTCCACTGAGATAATTCAGTCTACGGTTTGGATCTTCATTACCATAATTATATTCATTAAACAAAGAAATAAACCATTGAGGAGCAATTGTGTATTCTGCCAAAGCATAGATCCAGCTACCATTATTATTATCCAATTTTGGAGAAATAGTAAAACCGTTTGGATCCTTTTCGGCCTCTTTATCATTACCATCTGCATCAATTTTTCTGTGCTCAGCAGCCATATGTTGTAATTCGATACGAATTGTCTTTGTTGTGGTAAGCGAATAAATAAACTCAGATGTAATGACATCTGTTTTAATAGCACCCGTTCCAGGAAGAAGTTCAATCAATTCCTTCAAATAATATTGGCGCATATAACCAAAATTAGTTTTAAAATCTTTAGACCATTTTTTCTGGATTTCAACATTGATATCATCAAAAAATACTCTGCGTCCAAAAGAAAGGAAGTTGGTATTGTAAAGATTACCTTCAATTGCAGTTGAATCACTCAAATTTCTTGAAGAATCAATGGAATGCACTCTGGCATAATTGATATTGATTGAAGTGCCGTATTTACCACCAAGAAAACTTCCTTTTGGGAAAGTATATAACAAATCAGCTTGAATACCAATCTCGCCATTTGGCTGAGTTGCATAAGGATATAGGGTTAACAAACGATATGTATATTGCTTCGTAACAGCAGGAAGATAATTCAAAACGAGATCAGTCAATTGTGAACGACGACTCGATCGAAAATCCATATTGTCGAGTGATTTCAATGAAACATTTATGCCAATTCCTGGTGATGAATAGGAAGCATTCACATATAAAGCTCTTCCGGAATTGAATGTATTCACATTTGTTGTTTTGGGGTCATTAATTTTATAAGCATACTCAGCATCTAATGCCAAACCACCTGCTTGAAATGTCATGCGTGCATTATAGGCAAGAACATTTTCAGGAAGATTCAAGGTTGGATCTGTATCTTGTTCATATTTACTGACTACACCTCCGCCGAATCTGAGTCTCCATCCTTCCGGAAGGATGGAAACATTATCACCAAAATTCTTAAGAAAATCCTCAACCAACAATTCTCCGTCAATTCCCCGAACAATGCCGGGGCCAACATTGAAGAATGAGCGTTGTTTACCAAAAACTCCTGTTATTTGAAGACCCTTAGCCATTGTTAATTTTGCACGAACGCCATCGAGTGCATTATCTAATCCTAATCCTCTTTCTTCATATGTTCGAAGAATCATACCATTCCCGAATTGCTCATAGAAATTACCAATAGTCACATCAAAATCATCATTTGAATATCGAGCATATCGATATCCAATTCCTGCATTTCCTTCCTTTCCTCCCCAATTTGGTGAGAAACCAAGAATCTCTTTTAAGTAGGATTCATATCGCACACCGGCACTGAAATTTCCTTTCGTATAATTAAGGTTTAGGAAAGCATTGGAACGGACTTTTTCGGGTACATTTTGAGCACCAATAAGTGAATCCGGTGAATATGATTGAACATCAATTTGAAAATTTCCTCCGATGGAGCCATCACTTTGATTTTGCGCCACTAGTGGGAGTGTAAAGCAATAAATACATGTGAGAAGTAAAAGTGTTTTCATGTGACCTTGAAAAAATAAATCCAATACAATAAGCCCATCGTATATTTGATGGGCTTATTGATGTTCAATTAATGTCCGGTTACTTCCTGTCCGGCAGCAACTTGCTTTAATACTTCATACAATTTCTCTTCATCGCCGGGCGCATAAGAATTATGTTGCCACACAATTTTACCATTTCCATCTATCAAAAATGAATGCGGCACATTGTTAACATTCATTGCTCTTTTGAGATCACCGTTCTCATCGAGATATACTTCATATTCCCAGCGCTTTCCATTAATAAAAGGAGCTACCTTTGCAGAATTACGAACATCATCCACAGAAACAGCTACGATTTTCACGCCTGTTGCTTCTTTCCAATCATCATAAAGCGAACTGAGATTGCTTAATTCTTGAATGCATGGTTTGCACCATGTGGCCCAAAAGTTCAGAAGAATCGGTTTTCCATCATTTGTAATGGTTGCGGAATTGACCTTTTCACCTTTAATATTCTTAATCGAAGCTGATGGAATCACCTGCTTTACATTGTCTTGAGCATGTGATTCTTTAACACTGCAAAGCGAAAGAAACATGAATGAAATGGACAAGAACATGGTTCTCATAAATGCTCCGAAGGAGAATGGTGAGTAAGTACTTAAGCATTTAGTATGAATTATCCGAAATGCCACACACAAATTAAAAAAAACTTGCTCTTAAGCCAAGTTTTCGGTAGTTTTTCCCCATAATGTGCCACAATTACACATAACAAACATGAAAAATTATAGATCCTTTTTTAGCTTAATTTTTGCGGTTTTCCTCGGCAGTCTATCTCCTGTATTGTCGCAAAGTTTAGAATTCACAAAAAGTCCAAAAGGTCCGGTCAATTTTGATTTGGACATTGATGTTGCAAAAATCAATCTCTATGTGAAAAATGTGAGCTCATCTCCCGTTAAAATTTGGGTAACCATGGATACATCGAAGATATCCCCTTCCCATAGAGCATATTTTTGCTGGGAACAATGTTATTCCTTCGGTGTGGTGGATGCCAGAGATATTGCAGGTGGCAAGCCGATCACTTTGAAACCAGGACAAGATACTAATGCATTTACAGCCTATGTGGATCATTATGCTGTATTTAATGAACCCAAGGAAGGAGTTTCAGTATTGGATTTTGCCTTCTTCAATGAAGAAGATCCATCTGACAGAATTTCCATTTCTCTTACATTCAATGTAGGTAATGTAAGTTCAATTTATGAGGTCAAAACTTCCAAGAGTGAAGCTATTTACTGGAATTCAACAACTCAGTCACTATTTATCGACCCTAGTTTTAATGATGCAGATATTGTTCTCACATCCGTAAATGGTTCACAAATAACATATAATCAGAGTATTCCAATTGATGTTTCAAGTGGAGTTTATGGTTATGTCATCACTGAAAAAACAGGTAGCATGCAAAGAGGGATGATCTCAATCATTCGATGATTGGTTATTTTTCGCCAATGGATTGTAGAATATTCTACATCTTTTCATATTTTCGCAAAGCATCACAGCAGCACCGGAGTTACGCTCCGGGTGATAGCATGTTTAATCTAATCTAGCGGAATATCGTGTCAGTTCAGGCATATACAATAGCTGTGCTTGAGATGGATCCTGCATTGTCATCAATGATTCATGAAACATTGGAAGACAAATATGCCGGGATTACTTCTTATGTTTCTGTGGAAGTTGCCATGGAATCATTTCGTGAATTTGAACCTGATGTATTATTGCTTGACATTTTCCTGGGTCCGGTCAATGGACTTGAAATTGTCAATACAATCCGTTCTGCCGGGATGTCCTTCCCCATTATTCTGATTACTGGTTTCAATGATATCAAACTTGCTGTTCGTGCGATGCGCATTGGAGCAGATGATTTCATCATCAAACCATTTGATAAAGATCAATTAGAAGTAACAGTTGATAGAGCGCTTATTAATTATGCTCTACGAAAGAAAGTCAAAGAGCTCGAAGCAAATCTCTTCATGGATGATTCTGCAGAGATTTTGGGCACATCTCCTGCAATCAGAAAAGCAGTACAAATCGCGCAAATTGTTGCAAAAGCAGAAGATACAACAGCATTAATTCTGGGTGAATCAGGTACCGGTAAGGAATTAATGGCTCGTTTCATCCACATGAGTAGTGGAAGATCTAGACAGTCATTCATTACGATTAATTGTGGAGCTATTCCGAGAGATTTAGCTGAAAATGAATTTTTCGGATATGAGAAAGGTGCTTTCACGGGTGCTACGGAAAAAGTAAAACCGGGTAGATTTGAACAAGCTGACAAAGGCACAATCCTTTTGGATGAAGTCGGAGAGCTGAGTCTTGAGATGCAAGTGAAACTCCTTCGCGTGCTTCAAGAAAGAACTTTTTACAGACTTGGTGGCACAAAAGAAGTGGAAGTGGATGTTCGTGTCATTGCAGCTACCAATCGTGATCTCGAGCAATTGGTCGAAGAAGGAAAATTTCGTGAGGACTTATATTACCGTCTCAATGTGGCAATGATCACCCTGCCACCGCTTCGAGAAAGACTGGAAGACATTCTTCCTCTTGCCAGCGTATTTGTGACCGAGTTTAATAAGAAATTTTCTAAAACAGTTTCCGGTTTTTCGCCAGAAGCTGCAGACATACTTCAGCATCATCCATGGAAAGGCAATATTCGAGAATTACGAAATGTAATAGAGCGAGTTATTCTACTTGAATCTGAAGAAACGATTTCAAAAGATTCATTATCCTTTCTGCGCAATACCTCACAATCACAAAAACAGAAAGAATTACAGGATGGACAACATCTTCTGCAAATTCATCCTGATGGTGTTGAGATGAATAATGTTGTGAAGGATCTCATCCTTAAAACATTAAACATAACCGGGGGTAATCAAATCAGGGCGGCAAAAATTCTGGGGGTATCCAGGGCCAAATTGCGCTATCGCATTGACCAACTTGGCATCAATACAAAGAATCTTGACTAAGAGATTCGATTCCTTTGTTGCTTCAATCAGCACTTAGTATATTTCGGTTGCTACTTTTCATACATTGAGGAATATCTTGATGTCACGCATCATATCTATCAGTCTGTTCTTGGTGGGAATGTTTTTTCAATGGTATTCCCTTTCTGCTCAACCTTCCATTTCTGCAGTGATTCCTGATATTTGTTCTCCGGGAATGAATATCGCAATGGAGATTCTTGCTCCCGCTTCTAAAAAAGGTGCATTTGGAACTGATGGTATTTACCTCAACAATAGATCTGATATCATTCGCGTGCAAACCCTCATTCCAGGCGACTCTAACAAAATAGTATTCTCACCTTTCATCATAAGCTGGGAAGGTAGAGTCATCAGCATTCAAGCATTCGTCCCACCATTTATCGCAGGAGGTCCAAATCCAAATTCTTGGGATTGGTCTCTTTTGCAAAATCAATTCCGTATTCCTATATGTGTGACAGTCAATGGAGTACAATCTTCGATTGATACACTGTATATCGTTCAACCATTTGCTTTTGGAAATCGAGTTAGTGAATCACAAACGAGTGTTTTTGGTGCCGGAACTTGGGGTAAACGCTCACGAAGAGGTGCAATGATTGTTGACTCAATGATATTGCCTCTCAATGGAAAATATGAAGTCAGCACTAATGATTTTGATCCCTATCTCGAAGGTAATCAAGGATATCTTCCTTTTACTTTGATTGTTCAAGGTAATGTACAAGGAAGTGGAAGCATCATTTCTGTCAATGCCAATCGGCAAAATGGTGGTCCGGGTGGTGGTGGTGGAGCCGGAGTTTTCTGTGATATTACGAATCCAACATCAAATGCAGGTAATGGTTATTCGGGAGGAGCTCCGGGTGGAAGAAATGGAGCGGGCATTCCATTTACAAATAACTATTATACAATCATTGGTACTGGAACCGGGAAAGGTATGGGTGGTCCAATTTCTGGTGCAACCATTACTGGCGTTCAGGGTGGTGAATGTCGAGCTTATGAAGGCGGTGGAGGTGGTACAGGTCATCCCTATGGCATGTCAGGATCCGGATCTTATGGCAGGAATGGTGAAATAGATGGTTTTTATGGTGGCGGCAGTTCACCTACCGATGGACTTTTCGGTGGTGGCGGAGGTTATCGAACAGAAGGTGCTTCCGCCAATGCCATAAATGGTGGCAAAGTAATTGGGAATAGAGCTGTTGTTCCAATTGCAGGAGGAAGTGGTGGAGGAACCGGGAATCCAAAAGCAGGATTTGGAACGATAACATGTTCAGGCTATGGCGGTGGTGGCGGTGGTGCATTGAATTTTCACGGTCAAACTATTTCAAACATCATTTTAGAAGCAAAAGGCTCCAGTGGTGAGGATAATAATCCAAATGGTGGTGGTGGTTCCGGTGGGTATATCGGGATTGGTGCCCGTGATGCTATTTCCACTATGTCACATTCCATTGCCGGTGGACCGGGTCCCACTTCAGGTGGTGAAGGTCGCTTCCGTTTTGAGTCTCCACGATATCCAATATCAAATCCAAATTCTTATCCATTGGCAAATCAAGTTGGACAAGAAAGTTATAGGGGTTTGACCATTCAATATGCATCTTTTGTGGATCGATCTAAGCCACTTAGTCTAGAGTATTCTTCAGGTGATAGTGTAACATTTTATTTGAAGTCTCAAAATGGCGATTGGATTCCATATTCTAATTCCATTGCAAAAAATGCTGATTCATTAACTCTCCCATTCAATGATCCTGCATTATTGCCTGATTCATTGTACTATCTGATGGCAATCCAATCAAATAGAATATTTACGACAAAAAGTGAATATGAACATGAACCACTTGCCATCATCTCCCAATCTGCGGGGAATGTACTTTATGCACCCGTATATCCAATTATAGCAAGTGATACCATCATTTCATTATCAATGCCTCTTCTCTGCTCAGATGATACAGTGTTCAATATCATCAATATCAAGAATAAAGGAAATGGCGTTTTGACCATAGATTCCGCTTTTTGGGAATCCAAAAACAATGGCTTCTTTACGGTCAAGACTCAAAATTTTCCTATCAATGTCAAAGCCGGTGATTCCATTCAGATTACCATTGGTTTTGCCAAAGTCAATCAAAAAGGAACATATTTCGATACATTGATCATCAGCTCGAATGCCAAGAATGATTCAACTTGGAAAATTGCCTATTCTGGTAGAAAAGAAGTCATTGAATTGGCATATCGTACCATGCGAAATCCTTTATTTCAAAGGACATTCACTCTTCCCGAAACTTGCATTGGTTCTGCAATAACCGATACCATCTATATCATCAATAGATCTTCCATACTTATTCCATCGGATAGCGTCCGACTATCCGGAAGCATGGATTGGACAATTGCTCCTCAAAGAAATGCAATCCTTGGAAATGACAGCACCATGTTTATCATTCAGTATATTCCGCAGAATGATATCATGCAGAATGTATCGCTTGAGCTTCATTATCCACTTTGTGATACAATTGATCGCATAAACATACAAGGCAAAGGAAAGCAAACGATTCTAATAGCTGACAAACCCAATATCTCCAGTCCGAATCAATCCATTGGAATCACAAACACTGAGTCAGTTACCATCAGAAATACCGGTACAGCATCTGCCTATATCACAACAAGCACTTTTGGTTTGCAAGTACCATTTCAAATCAGTAAAACCGTACCTGCATTGCCATTTGAACTTCAACCGGGTGATTCACTGATATTGACAATATCTATCACCATGACTAATTCCGGAATATCAAGTGATACAATTGAGATATTTTCAATCGCAGATCTACAATCATGTATTGATTCCATGTTCATACCCATTACAGCAAGCGCAAGTCTTCCCTCTCTTGGCATGCGTTTTGGCAATTCTCCAAAAGCTGATCCTAAAGCTGAATCCTATGATATTCCAATTATTTATTCCATTCCCGGCAAAGATTCCGTTCTTGCAGACATGACAATTTCATTCACGGTGAATGGCGCAGTATTCTATCCGAAAAGAGCCAGCAAAGGAATTTTGTCCAGCACAATAGATGCAAGTGGAAATAGAATTGTAAATGTACAGTTTACAAAAGTTCCTTTATCAGTCAATGATTCAATATTGACGACTGTTTCAGGTATCATTCAGCTTGACTCGATGATTACTACACCATTGAAATGGCTTCCGGCAACATGGAATTCCACACCCTTTGCTTTGATCAATACTATTGATGGAAATATTGAACTTGATATTTGTGAAGTTGGCGGGAAGAGACTCATCATAAATGGTATGTCCCCACAATTATTGCAAATGTTTCCGAATCCAACTCATTCGGGCAGGGATGTTCAGATTCAATTCCCCATCAATAGGCTTGGTACATATTCAGTTATGCTTTCTGATGTTTCAGGAAGAACAATAGAAGAAAAGTCCGTTGAATTCAATGATATACAAAATCTGGGAAACATGCATTTGATGCAATTACAGGTAAGAAGTCTTGCGGCAGGGACATATTTCATGTCTATCTCACTCGATGGTCAGCGCATGACAGAACAACTTATTATTGTCCCATAATGCAAAGTACGGCTTCCTACTTTCACAAAAATACCCTACATTTGTGCTCGATTCGGTGTGTAGCGCAGCCCGGTAGCGCACTACTTTGGGGTAGTAGGGGTCGTGGGTTCGAATCCCGCCACACCGACACGAAAAATGAAGGCTCTGATTTCTCAGAGCCTTTTTTAATGTTTATCAGATGTTAAGCGTAAGATTCATGCTTGCCATTCTTTGGAGAATCGTTCCTCCAAATATTTGATAATGCCTTCTGTCCAAAACATTGAAAATCGTTCCGCTCACCTTGATTTCAGGGGATATCGTATATCCCGCATTCAGATTGACGAGCCAATATTCCGGAACATAGCCTTGGAACAATCCGGCTAGCCATTCAAATCCTGTGACTCCTCGAACTTGCACTCCAAATTCAATTCCATCTTTGTCATATTGCAAACCGAAATTATATCTATTTGGTGATGCATTAGGTACTATCTTTTGTGCTTGTAGGGAATTTTCTTCGACCGTAAAACCAAGATGAGAGTAATTCGCTTGGAATAAAAGACAATTCATGATATAGTAGTTCAATCCTATCTCAATACCATATTCATTGATCACTCCTATATTCTTTGGAGTGATGATGAGTGCCGCTGCTCCTGTTGCAGGTATTGTCGCCAAACGATCATAGAAAAGTCTATTGATTTTGTCCAATTCTGTTTTCAATTCAACATTTGCTTGTTCATTTTCATATCTGCGAGGAGTATAAACATCAGGAGCAAGACCTCCCAGTGGAACAGATATGAAATTTGTTCTTCTATTGAGATATCCATCCACAGTCATAAAGAAATCTTTATTGATGATACCTTTATAGCCAAGCTCATATGACATTGCTGTTTCAACCTTGATATTCGGATTGCCCAGATTCCATTGTGGTACGGCTGAAGTCAAACCAAGTCTTGGAACATTATACTTTGAAGCAATGGTTGAATCCAAAGCTGCAAGGTTCACAGGCGCACCGGCGGGCGAATAGCGATATAAATCCGCATAACTTGGACGAAGGAATGAGCGATTCAAAGTCAAACGGAATGTGTGATTTTCTTCCGGGGTGAAAACTAATGCCACTTTTGGTGAGAATTGCGTATCAAAAAAAGTGGAGCGATCAATGCGAGCAGCGCCAACAAAACGAAGTGTTGAATGTAGGTCTATTTCCGCCTGAGCATAGAGTCCACTGAAATTATTATGCAAATTATCAGGATTAAGCAGTGGTAAAGCACCTATGATGGATGTATTGACTGCTTGGTATTCATGAGAAGCACCAACGATCAATTTCATGGCATCATTCATGAGAGAGGCATTCCATTGAGCATCAATCACATACACATCACTTCTTTCCGCAGAACTTGCTGCAGCATTCATCACTATTTGTGGTGTGATTGTATTTCTTCTATTCCAATGAGCTTGAACATTCAGTGATGAGGAATTATATGCCAATCGCATATAGGGTTTTTCTACATCATTGATGAGAATGCGACCTGTTTGATTCACAAAATATTCACCGCCATAACGGGAGAAACCCATTTCGGCGGTCACTCTTTCTTCATTACCCAATTCATAATCAAAACGGGCTGACCCGAACATGTTGGTAGCATTTTTATTTGCATTGATGAGAGAATCAATATTTGCAATCATTCCAATGCCGGAACGATTCCCTGCAACATCACGAGCAAGACCGGGATATTCAAGTGTTCCACCTTTCGTCGTATCTCGTGAATTCACCCAACTTTGTCTTTGTGTGGAATAACCGGCATTGAATTTATAATACAGTGATCCAATTCCGCCGGCATGTCTGATATCGCCGCGGAATGTATTATAATCTCCACCTGTCAGACTCACTCTTGTGCCTTGAATGTCTTTCGGCGCGCTTGAAGTGATATTGATAACCCCATTATAGGCATTGGATCCATAGAGAGCGGAGCCAGGACCTCTTACGACTTCAATTGATGCAATATCACCCATATTTGTTTGAAATGAATTCCATTCAACAAGATTGAGAAGTGGAGTGGATGGATCTCGTCCATCAAGTAAAACCAATACTCTTCTATTGATAGAATTATTAAAACCACGCATATTCACATTGAAATCATTCATTCCGCTTTGAACTACATCAACTCCTTGAATTGCTTCAATGGTCTTGGCAACTTGTCCATGCGAATTCGCCATGGCCAATTCCTTTGGAAGAACAACAGAAATCGCTGCGGGGGCTTCCGTGATTTTTTGCTGACGCCTCGATGCACCATAGACAGTGACATCCTCGGTGCGTGTTTGTTTTTCTTCCATCTTGAATGAAAGACTAGACATACTCGGAATCACTTCAATCGAAGTTGTTGTAGATGCATATCCAATCAAAGACAATTGTATCGTATAGTTGCCTTGAGACAATTGGAGATTTCCTATACCATTTGCATCTGTTTTGCCACCCTTATTGTCAATGCGATACATGACATTTTTAAGTGGGCGATTTTCCATATCCGTGACTTTTAAGTTTACGGAAACACTCTTTTGTGCTTGCATTTCTTGTGCGAATAGCAAGCAAAGCATTAAGCATACTATCGTATACATTCGCTTCATGTGGATTAACTCCTATTAATTGATTGATTGATGAATCCTTGTTGTAATTTCTTTTCGACTTTGGTTGCAACTATTGTTCGCAAAGTATCGGTCATAAGTCCAGATCCAATGACAGATTGCCTGAATTTATAGGCATCTCTGAGAGAATATTGCTGACCATCCAATACCCATTGAAGAAATATTCCATCTGATATTCCCAATTCCAAAACAGCAAATGAACCAGAATCAACTTTCCTGAATAGATGCAGTTTTTGCATTTGATTGGTAACTTCCACTCCCAATTCAGCAAGTCTTTTTTTCATCTCTCGTATTCGAACTAAAAATATATCCGATGAACTTCGAAGAGCATGTGCCCAGAATTCCAAAAGCAATGGAGCATAATTTGCGTGTTTTTCATAAAATTCGACTGTTGTGTCAATCAATGCATCAGCTTTTGATACCGGATCAAAATGATCATCAACAGCTTTGTGCATGGCTTGTTCATATTCATCCATCCACATGTCATAGACAGCTAGAAATAAGTCTTCCTTCTTTGGAAAGTATTCGTAAATAGTTCCTTTTGCTATACTTAGATCATCTGCTACATCCTGCATTATTGTGGCGTGATAACCTTTGGAAGCAAATATGCCGATTGCTGTTTCAAGAATGAGCATGCGTTTTGCCATCCTATTTTCGGGAGCTGATTTCGTTCTAGCCATAACATATCACTCAATTAATTGACTAATTGGTCAAAAATAAGATTTTATTGACAATCATACATGCATTCATGTCTAAAAGGTCCATGTTCATTATTTTTGCAGATGTTGTTTGTTACATTCAGAAGCTGAATACCCGTGTTCCCAGATACAAAAGAAGAGCATTTATTAGAAACTCTAGATTCCATGACAGATTCGATGCATTCAAAGGTCGTTTTATTCAATGATGAGCATCATACTTTTGATGAAGTCACAATGCAGATACTGAAAGCAGTGCATTGTTCTATGGATAGGGCTGAGCATTTGACCTGGGAGGTTCATAACTCAGGTAAAGCAACTGTCTATGAAGGACCATTGCATGAATGCCTGAATGTCAGTGCGGTACTCGAGGAAATTTCCTTAAAGACTGAAGTACAATTCTAATTTGGAAAGATATGGGTAAGTTTTTTCTATTGATCATTGCCATAATCCTTGGAATTGTATTTGCAATTGTTGCTTTGCTTGGCCTCTTTCGTCGTTTTCTATTAGGTTTTATACCGAAATCGAAACAATCAATCCAAAAAGATGAATCTGTCATTTATGATGATGGAAAAACAACAGTCCATTCCTTGGGATCCAATGATCGAACCAAAAAATGATAGTCTTGGCCGCATTGCTGCGATAGATGTTGGGACGAATTCTTTTCATGCTGTCATTGCATCGGTGACGGAGAAAGGGTCTCTCCGCATATTATCTCGTGAAAAGGAAATGGTTCGTTTGGGTGATGCCACTTCAGACTTTAAGCAAATTTCAGTTCTAGCCATGGAAAGAGGCTTGAAAGCCATGAAAAGGTTTTCAATTATGGCCCGAAAATCCAATGCACAAATAAGGGCTATAGGAACTAGTGCACTTCGAGAAGCTGAAAATAAGGATCTATTCATAGCATTGATAGAGCGAGAAACAGGGATTCACATTGATGTTATTTCCGGTATAGAAGAAGCCCGACTCATTTATGTAGGTGCAATGCATGCATTACCAATCATCACACAAAAAGCATTGGTATTAGACATCGGTGGTGGAAGCACCGAATCAGTGATCGGACAATTTGGAAAGATGCATCATATACACAGTGCAAAATTGGGTTCACTTCGTTTGACGAAACGATTTTTTCCGGATGGATTGATTACAGCAGAAAGAGTGAATGCTTGCCGAACATTCATAAATGGCGAATTGTCTTCATGTATATCATCAATCAAAAAAATTGGATTTGATACAGTCATTGGTTGCTCAGGTACGATTCATGCAATTGTACAGATGATCTATGCCGATAAGCAGAGAAAGATTCCGGAAACATTGAATGGAATAACCATTCAGAGTGAAGATATTTATGCGCAGATTGACAAACTCACTATAGCACATACAACCGAAGAACGATTATTAATACCGGGCTTAGAGTCTAAAAGAGCTGATATCATCGTGGCAGGGGCATTGATACTGGAGCATTATCTACGAACTATCTCTGCTTCGAAATTACTCATATCAACATTTGCCTTGCGAGAGGGCATCGTCTTTGATACTGTTGAAAAATTGCGAGACATCAATGAATATCATCATCTTACAAAATTGCGTTATGATACAGTGTACTCACTTTGTGAACAGTATAAAGTCAATATAGAGCATGCTGAACATGTGAAGAAGCTTGCTTTGCAAATGTTTGATGATACCTTTCACAGACATCAATTGGGTGATGAAGAAAGGGAGTTATTGGAAGCCGCTTCTCTTTTACATGATGTAGGATATCATATTTCACCGGATCAACATCATCATCATAGTCAGTATATCATCAGCCATTGCATCATGCCGGGTTTTACGAATGATGAATCTCAAATGATTGGAATGATCGCCCGCTATCATAGAAAAAGTCATCCCAAAAGAAAACATCCCAGTTTTGCTTCCTGCAGTCCTGAAAGACAAAGAATCATTTCGATATTGGCAGGGATATTACGCATTGCAGAAGGACTCGATAGAAGACAGCAACAATTGATACATACTTTGCACTGCGATATACATGATACCACAATGTCCATTGCATTGTTTACACAAAAAGATGCACTCATAGATATCGAAATTTGGGGTGCGGATCGAAGAACTGCATTGCTTGAAGAATGTCTTGGAGTAGCCATTTCATTTTCAGCATGAATGTCCATTCAAAGACTGCCATTCACTGCTCATGCCATAGAATATTCGGAAACCTTGTAGTTTGTAGTCAAAGATATCTTACGATTCCAATCTCGCATGAACAATCTCCCATTACATATTCTAATACTCACCTTCATTTTGTTGTTTGATTGTACCAATATTGTATCAATGCAGGCCAAACAGAATGAGAAAAGACCCAAAGTCGCATTGGTTTTGAGTGGAGGAGGATTCAGAGGAATGTCTCAAATCGGGGTGCTCAAAGTATTGGAGAAATATTCAATACCTATTGATTATATCATTGGGACAAGTATCGGTGCATATATCGGTGGACTGTATGCATCCGGTTATACACCTGATGAAATAGAGCAGATAGTACTAAACACCGATTGGGAGAAACTGCTTTCTTCAGCTTCTGAAGTCAACAGACAAGATATGTTTCTTGATCAAAAGATTGCAGATGACAGACATCTCTTTTCGATGAGACTCAATACTTTTTCATTTGATTTACCAAAAGCAGTGTCAAAAGGCATACACTATCAGGGCCAATTGCAGGAATTACTATGGAATGCACCATTTACTGCATGGCAATCTTTCGACTCACTACGCATACCGTTCCGAGCAATATCAACCGATTTAATAACAGGTACTTCCATCATACATCGATCGGGAGATTTACCAACAATCATTAAGGCGAGTTCTACAATACCTCTTCGTTATTCACCGGTTCGTTATGATTCATTGTTATTGGTCGATGGTGGAGTATTGGATAATATCCCTGTCAATGTTGCAAAAAAAGAATTCAATCCTGATATCATCATTACTGTCAACTCGATTTCTGGCTTGCTTCCTGAAAAAGAACTCAATACACCTTGGAGTATTGCAGAGCAGATTGTTGGAATAATGCTGAAAAGTCAAGAAGAGAAGAGTCTACTCATATCACCCATTACTATCTCTCCACTACTTGATGATGCAAAAAACACTGATCCAACGCATATCCCATTTACGATTGTGCAAGGCGAGATTGCTGCAATGAAAGCAATGTCAACGATTAAGGATTCACTTCGTTCTTTTGGAATATATGAGACTGATTCAAGTTCAATGAAATATGAGGAATTCAATCATGTCTTATCCATTGACTCAACAATACTAACACAATCAATGATCGTTTTCATTGATTCCATTATACAAATGAAGGGTACTCTCTCGCAAAAAAAACATGCTATCCACAGATTATTACGCAAAGATTCAATTTCTTTTGTTCGTTTTCATCCGATTTTTGACTCAATCTCAAAGGTCATCACATGGAAATGTAGTCCACCGAAAGAATTTAAAATACATGTCAAATATGCCCTTGATTCTTCAATTGTAATTTCTGAACTCATGCAACATTCCTTACTCAATACAATATCAATCAATAATCAATGGGACGCATTGATTTCTGGTGACAAGTATGAGCGAATTGACATCAGACCAAAATTCATACTCGACACACTGCATTACGATATTCAGGCTTGGGAAAAATCTCCTCAATATATTGGTGTCGGAGCAAGAGTAGATAATGAGAGATTTGGTCAATTGGTACTTGATGGATATGATGCAAATGTTTTAGGCACATCATTGTGGTCTTCATTATCACTCATTGGTGGTTCCAGAAATCGAGCCGGTCTATTGAGTTTTGGGAAAAATACTTTATTCGGTTCTCAATGGGGATTTTCTCTTCATGGCTATTCATCATATAAGCAGATGTTTCAATATCAAAGAAGCATAAGACCCTCCGGAGAAACATATGAAATCAAGCGTCTTGAAGAATTGAGAGAGGATCGATTTGGAATGATGGCTGACTTAACAAGAACACTTGGAAAATCAGGTATTTTGCAATCTAGATTTCGTCTTGAACAACAAAGAATTTATGAAATTCAGACAGATGTATTTCCAACATATTCTCCGATACTTACATGGAAAATTCAATCCAAGATAGATACCAGAGATGATGCGGATTTACCTAAGAGCGGAAGATTTCTTGAATTATCACTTGAAACATCATTGCCATTGCTCAAAAATCAGATTGCATTTTCTAGAATCAATGCCACTTTTGCTCGCTCAATTACATATCATAAACTCACCATAACTCCTCGTTTGCATTCTGTCTTTTCTGACAATACAACTCCAAATCCGGAATTTGTTTCTCTAGGAAGAGATGATATGTTTTTCGGAAAGCGTGAAGATGATCAAAGAGGTGCACAATTAATCATGGGTTCATGCGAATTTCGATGGGCTTCCCCCATTTCATTTTTGGTTCCACTGCATTTCTCTGCTCGATATGATGTTGGCTCAACATGGAATGGATTTGAAACAATTTCAATTGGAAGCATGCAACATGGCATAGGAATCACCATGCATGCAAAGACTCCGCTAGGACCTGCCAGAATATCAGCTGGCAAAAGTTTCTTCTTTGTTTCTTCACCCGATGGGGTGATTCAAGGACCAATACTCTTTTCTTTTTCGATCGGTACAAGATTCTGACTTTATACTTTATCGTACTGACAGAATTGCGTATATTTCTGTCATTATGCCCTATTAACATTATATTTTCTTATGAAAAAGAATCAGCTTCTTATTGATATCATGATCATTCTTGGGATATCAACCATCCTCGCATTTTGGTTCAATGGTTTGAGTAATCCCAATGCCATTTCTCTCATCAGAGAAAAACAAGCTCTGGAAATTGCCAATGATGATGAATTTGAACAAATCAATACAAATTCAGCAATATCTTCAGATACTTTGCCCATCAAAGACTTACCAAAAGATACATTGCCTATTAAAAAGGATTCGGTAAAACCTATTCCATCAACTCAGCAAGTCGCTTCTGCAAATGATGGTAATAAATCTGTAGAAGACCAAGGACCTGCAAAAGCAAAAGCAGTGAATTATGTTCAAGTAAAGAAGTTATTGGCAGATCCCTCCGTGATGGTCATTGATGCGAGAAATGAACATGAATTTGCAGAAGGACATCTTCCGAAAGCTCGAAATATTTTTGCCATGGAATTCCAGCAATATATTCCAGAACTCATAGGAATGAATAAGGATATTCGCATCATCGTGTATTGTGGTGGAGGACAGTGTGAATTGAGTCATGAACTCAGCAATAACTTGATTGGATTAGGCTTCAAGAAGGTGTATATCTATATAGGTGGTTGGGATGATTGGAAACAGAATGGTTCAGGCAAGTAATGATGTACGACATTCTCGATGATAAGACCATGGATTTTCTCCGTGATCGCTTCGGCATCATCGGCGAGTCAGAACTCATGCGTGAAGTCATATTGAAACTTCTGAAAGTTGCACCAACGGATTTGACTGTCTTAATTACTGGTGAAACAGGGACTGGAAAAGAAGTATTCGCACATGCTCTTCATGGATTAAGCGAACGCAATTCTCAGGCATTCGTAAGTGTGAATTGTGGAGCTATTCCTGAAACTTTGCTTGAATCCGAACTTTTCGGACATGAAAAAGGTGCATTTACAGGAGCTGTTGAGCAAAGAAAAGGTTTCTTTGAAGTTGCTCACAAAGGCACGATTTTACTCGATGAAATTGGTGAAATGCCAATCGCCACTCAGGTAAAATTACTTCGCATACTTGAGTCTGGTGAATTTTCTCGCATAGGATCATCAGAGGTTCACAAAGTAAATGTCAGGGTTATAGCAGCAACCAATCGTGACTTAAACTATGAAATTCGTAATGGCAGATTCAGACAAGATTTGTATTTCCGTCTGAATTCATTTCAATTACATTTGCCATCTCTTCGAAAGCATAAGGAAGACATACCACTTCTTGCAGAATATTATGCTTCGAGAATTGCCAAGAAAAACCGTGTTTCCTATAAAGGATATACAGATGAAGCACTTGATTTTCTTGAAACTCATTCTTGGCCGGGAAATATTCGTGAATTACGGAATGTCATAGAAAGCGTTTCTACTCTTGAACATGGTCGCATCATAGACCGCATCATGCTCCAAAAGCAAATAGGTGAACAAGACGGTTTACATGCATCTATACCAAATGAACATGCAATCATACTTTCCTCACATGCTCAGCAATCGAACTTTCCACAAGAATCGGATATTGTATTCCGCACTTTACTCGAAATGAAAAATGAATTGATTGAAATCAAAAGAGCATTGGCGGCAATTTTTGAAAAAACAGCGCAACTCGAAATGCAAGCACAAAGAGCAGCTGAGCAATCAATCACCGAATACCCTGTGATCACCAATAATGCTCTTCCCTATCCGGATGAATTCTCTCAAGATATCCATTTCAATTTGGAAGAAATGGAAAAACAATTGATACAATCCGCGCTTACGAAATATGCCGGCAATCGTCGAATGGCGGCCAAAGTACTTGGCATAAGTGAAAGAACATTGTATAGAAAAATTACCGATTATCAACTCTCTGACTCCGCTTCATGATTCTTTTTTCACTTCCAATTATTACCTTGATTTCTGCTTTCTCAACTCTTTCTTCTTCTGATAAATCGATGAAAGTTTCGGCTATATTTGCATAAGGCATCAAATAAAGGAGTATAGGACCGATTCGATAAGAGTTATTCCGATGAACTAACTATACAAAGAAGTGAAATTTAATCAAGATGATTTGAAGCGAGTAAAACACCATAATTATAATCGGAAAATTTGTTTGTAAAAACCTCTAACTGAACACAAAAATGAGATATACTGTATTAATTCTAAATTTATTTCTTTTTTCATGTAGCACTTTTGCTCAATCTGATAGCTCAAGAGTTAACTCAACATCAAATGTAGTCCCAAACAAAGCATGGTATAATAATTTTTCAATTAGAGGTTATGCGCAAATAAGGTATAACAGACTACTAGAGAGTAATGAGAATCTTGGTTGCGAACAGTGTGACAGGTCTTGGGGAAAAGATGGTGGTTTTTTTATTAGGCGTATGCGAGTAATAATTTTTGGACAAATTAGTGATAATGTTTACTTATATGTACAACCAGATTTTGCAAGTAGTCCATCTTCAGATAGACTTCATTTTACTCAGTTAAGAGATGCTTATTTTGATGTTGGATTAGATAATGACAATGAATATAGATTTAGAATTGGGCAAAGTAAAGTGCCCTACGGTTTTGAAAATATGCAATCAAGTCAAAACAGGTTACCCCTCGATAGAAATGATGCATTAAATAGCGCAGTTTCCAATGAACGAGATTTAGGTTTTTTCTTTTATTGGGCTCCGAAAGCTAAACGAAAGTTATTATCAAGCTTAGTAAATGATGGGCTTAAAGGGAGTGGAGACTATGGATTATTTGCATTTGGAGCTTATAATGGACAAACTGCAAATAACCCGGATTTGAATAATGAACCTCACATTGTAAGTCGCTTTACATACCCTTTTGAAGTTGATAATCAAATCATAGAACTCGGAGTGCAAGGCTATACTGGAAAATGGGTGATGCCTAAGGCTAATCTAAGTTCCGGTGTGAAAACAAATGCTGATTTGAATTATACAGATCAAAGATTGGCAGGTACATTCGTATTGTATCCAAAACCATTTGGCATTTTAGCCGAATATACGGAAGGAAGTGGTCCCCAGTTTAACAAAGTGACGGATTCAATAGAAGTTATGCCTTTAAGAGGAGGATATGTAACTCTAAACTATTATACTACATTCAACCAAACTACTCTCATTCCATATATTAGATACCAATACTATTATGGTGGGAAAAAGCATGAAAGAGATGCTAGAAGTTATGAAGTTAAGGAGCTTGAAATTGGGGCAGAATGGCAAGTCAATAAAAATTTTGAACTAGTTGCCAATTATACAATCTCTAATAGAAGATATGAAGACTTTTTGAAACAAGATAATTTGCAAGATGGCTCTCTATTAAGAATTCAGGCTCAAGTAAATTTTTAAAAAATAATCTACAGTTCTGGTTTTTGTCACTTTTGTTTTTCATGTTACTTATTGCTTTATGCTAATATCAATGCATTATACATATTACAAGTAGTTGCACCGAAAATTGACCTAATATAATGCCCAAAACTGTTTTGATAAAAAGCTATAGAAGTTTTGGTCTTTTGTGTGAGTACTGATACTAATCATCAGATATTGATATATGATTTCTTATTTCTCCTGAAATATCACATTGGACTTTCATAGCTACATGTTCGCAATGCTATACCCCGAATATTACATTTTCAAATAATGTTCAAAAGAACTTTACTTTTTTGTGGTCATGGATCAGATAGTCATCTAACTAATATGATTACCAATGATCTACAATTGGGATTACGATACACTTCCATTACTCCGTCTGAAAAAACGAATGCTTGACAGGTCCTCGCACAGACATCGCATTCGTCAACTCAACAAATTGTAGTGGTCATGATTTGAAAATTCAGGCAGATGTGAATTATATTACAAAAAATCTTCCGTCAATGCACTTGCTCAAAACTCAGTTCTTGTGAGAGTGCAGACAGATTTCACATTCTAATACACAATTATACTTGGGAATATCATGAGCTCAGGATTCTCTTTGGAAGAAATTGCTCTTAAAATTCAGCAGGCCAAAGAATTTGTTGGCAGGCGAGTAATCAATCGAGAAGAAGTCATTGAACAGGCCTTCTGTGCATTTCTCACAGGAGAGCATCTTCTTTTGCAAAGTAGAACCGGAGCCGGTAAATCCTTATTGGCAGAACAATTATTTGCATGTTTTGATGATGCTGCATTGTTTCGTGTGCAGGCCAGTAAAGAGCAACAACCCGATACATTTTTCGGGGGCTTGAACATCGAATCACTCAAAGAAGGCATCATTGAACACAATACAAAAGGTTCACTGGTTGAATCACATTTTGGCTTTATTGATGAAATCTTTGATGCAAATGATTTCACGCTTCGTGCCCTACTTTCGCTTTTGAATGAAAGAAAAATGATTCGAGGAACACAGCAAGTTGTTTCGCCACTCCACACCGTTATTGCGGCTACAAATTATTTACGCATCAGTGAAGTGACCGAAGCCATTCTTGATAGATTTCTCTTTAAATCAATTATCCTTCCCGATAAAGATCCTCTGATTCAGTTCAAGATTGGGGTGCAATACTCCCAACACTCCAATCGTATTGTCAAACCACCGGTCACAATACGATATGATGAATTATTGACACTGAAAAAACTCATCACAGCTGAAGACAGATCTCATGAATTCAGAATTTCAGCTGAAATGCTGTATTTCACAAATCTTGTGGTCAGACATTATGAATATTCACGCAATAGAACATTGAGAGAAGCTCACAAAGGTCATACAAGTTCTGAATACAATGATTATTATATTTCCCCAAGAACACAAGCAAAATCATTGGACTTGTTGCGTGCTTTAACCTTTTTGGATGGAAGAACACTTGCCGAAGCTGAAGATATCAGAAATCTCTCCCTCATTTATTGTACAGGTGGACTCCCCGACGAAAAACACCTTTTTGAAAAGAGTTTCACGACTGTGTATAATTCACTTACTTCTTCAAATGGATTTGAACAGATTCGTTCATTGATTGCTTATGAAGAAGTACTTCAACAAATTGAGGAAGATCCAACATTTTTGCAACAACCACTCGATAAGGCATTGTCAAATACTCCACTTCGTAGATCTTTGCTCGAATGGATTCAAGATACATTGAATATTGACCATACAATTTTACACAATAAGCGAGTGCTCGAAGCATTTCTAAAAAACATGATTCCTTCCTGTGATGAAGTGAGAGAATTACGGCAAGCTCTCGAGAGAGAAACCAATAGGATTTTTCAACAAATTGAGAATTGATTTCCATGGAACTCTCGCAAAGAACCATATTGCGCAATTCAACCTTCTTTTCAAGGATGGTCGAATATGGTTTTTTTGAATCTTCCATACATGCTTTACCTGAAAATTTTACATTGGTTTATGAAATCTCCCGTGTATTGGAAGATATCGGGAATCCCCTCACCTCCATTTTAAGTCCCGTTCTATGGCTCTCAGAGCCTAATTCTGAAGACCAAACATCTCCTAAAGAAATCATACCACATCTACCCACCGGTGAGGAATATGAAGCAAATTTGATACGAAGTTATAGAGATATTAATCGCATTTATCCGCATCAATACTTGCTTCCAGATGAAGTGTTCATGCAAAGACTAGTGGAAAGATCTTTGTGGATGCCATCACCGAAAGCGCCCAGAAATAAACGATATCAATCCGATAGCAATGATTTTGCTCCTGATTCCAGAAAACAGAAAGTATATCTCCTGTTTGACACTTCTAAGTCAATGCAAGAATCATATCGCATTCACCTTGCAAAAGCCATTGCATATTTCTTTTTGAAGAATAATCAAAAGGAAATGGGTACCATCTTCTTTAGAACTTTCGACGCTGAAATCGGCAAATTGCATATCATACAAAATCGTGTGAATTTTGATGAGTTGATTACTGAGATTATGTGTATGCCTGCTGAAGGCAGAGGAACAATTCTAGAAAAAGCATTGCTAACTGCCATACAAGACATTCGGAATGACAGTTTTATGTCAGAAGCTGAAATTTTGGTTATTACAGATGGAGCCGCACATATTGATATTCCAAAAGTCCAACATGCACTTGGAGAACATATCAGAATCCACTGCGTAAAGATTGGTGATGCAAAGATTGAACCTGATCACAAACTCATACTGAATACCATTCATTCCAGTGAATCAGAAGAAGCCAAAGTAATTCGAGATATTCAACACAAAATCAAAGATATGGAAGCAACTTTGCGTGCGACACAAACTGACAATCGCAAATTTGCTATGAATAGTGAGATAGTATTTTTAAATAAACAGTTGAATGATAAAGTTCAGCGTTATTCGCACAAAGCCATGAGTAATTATGGCAATGAAATAGTTGAATTATCTTCCATTTTTGTAAATGTATCCGATGTTGATCCAAAAATATTATTCACCCTTACAACAGAAAGAATCAGTGATTTCGTGCAATTATCTCGTGAGATTTTGCAATTATTGAAAGAAGATCCCTCAGCTGAGGATGCAAAATTGGCCGCAATGTTATATAATCACATTGATACCATATTACAATTCAATGAAGTTAATATTGAGTCTTTAAAGGATCAGAACAATGAATTGGGCATAGTGCTGACACAACTTGTTCAACAACAAGACATGCAAAGCGAGAAACAGATTCAATTATCGGACAATGATCAACTACAATTATCAAAACTTCTTAGAAACGGTCTCAAAAAGGCATCAAGAATTCCGTTGGCAAAGCTTATCATCATTTTCGTCAGGATGATCATACATAAAATCACTGCATTCATCAAACAGAGGAAGTTGCGCAAATTCAAAAAGCTGCGTTCTCGAATATCCATGAAAAAGTGAGATATGTCAGTTTTTACCATCAAACAATGCTTTATGTTTGAAGAAACAAATTAGGAGACCATACATGCTACCCATTACTTCGATTCTAGTACCTACGGATTTTTCCGCTCATTCCGAAAAAGCCTTGACTTATGCCAAAGAATGGGCAAAACAATGGTCTGCTACCATTCATTTGATACATATCATTGAACCCGTGATCTTTCCTGTGGATTGGGGATATACTCCCGTAGATTTAAGTAATGTTGAAAAGGAATTTTACGGTGCTGCGGAGCAAGAATTGAAGAAAACAACTGAGTTATTACATGCAGAGGGTTTTTCTATTATTCCACAAATCATACATGGTGGAAGATCTTCGGATGGAATCAATCAATATGCAAAAGACCATGACATTTCAATGATTTGCATTGCGACAAATGGCAGAGGTGGGGTTGAACATTTATTACTTGGAAGCACAATGGAGAGAGTGGTGAGAAAAGCACCTTGTCCAGTTCTTGTCATCAGGCCAGATTGATTACTGCTTTATTCTGCCAACGAATATTCTGGTAGAAATCCAATGCTTGAAAGCTATAGCTATTTTATGAATAGTTGAGACTCTGATCTGTTTTTTGAATACATCAAAATCATTCAATTCAATTTTCTCGAGCAATCGATAATAGATTGCATCCATGATTTCTGCGGCGATCATGGTCATTCTTTCATCGGGTCTCAATGCCATTCTAGCTTTGTGATAATACTCTCTTGCACGCCTTGTTTCAAATCGCATCAATTCGATGAATTGTTCATTATACACTTCATTCATCAAATCAGATTCTGAATATCTGAATTTCTCCATATCCTCTTTTGGAAGATAGATATACCCTCTGTCTTTATCTGCTTTCAAATCACGAAGTATATTGGTCAACTGAAGTGCATAGCCAAGATTCACTGCATATTCTTTAGTTTCTTCGTATTTGTACCCAAATATTTCAATGCACATAAGACCCACTATTCCTGCAACACCATAACAATACTCTTTTAATTCTGTGAATGTTTCATAGCGTTTTTGTCTTAAATCTCTTTCGCATCCATCGATCAAAGTCATGAAATACTGCTTTGGAATGGAGAATCTTTTGATTGCGGATTGTAATGGTTTAAGATATGCTGAATGTGGCTTCCCTGTATACATTCCATCAATGGCTTTGCGCCACTCTGCTAGTTTCTTTCTCTTTTTGATAATTTCTTCTGATGTTCCGGCATCTGCCTCATCAACAATATCATCGATATGTCTGCAAAATGCATAGACAGTATGTATTGCTTCCCTTTCATCTTTTGGAAGAAAAGTAAATGAATAATAGAAATTGGTTTTGCTCTGCTGAGTTAATTCCTCAGAACAATCAAGTTCAGCTATTTCAGTGTCAATGCTCATCTTTTTAGCACTATCATTGGCGTAAATATTAGCATTCGCAGGAATATCGCAACATAATCAATGAATTCCAGTTTTGGTCTTTGAAGAGGCAATATATGCTCTTGTTTCTTACATTTTTTCAATATTCTTTGACCTGAACATTGAATGAGGAGTAATTCTATACGCAAACCTTTATTCGAGATCTTCCAAGGTAAAGAATCTGATTTGCTCATGAGCGAATCAGCATCAATGATCATCTTTGAGACTGCGCTCGAAAATTTAGGTGTTATTTCTCCTATTGCCAAATAGTTTTCCACTATTTCATGCGAATCAAGATATTCCAATGGTACATAAAATCTATCTTTAGATCGATCAATTGAAATATCTTGGATAAAATTAATGATTTGCAGAGCCGAACATAATGAGTCTGATTGCTTTTGAATGTCTGAATTCCAAAGACCAAATAATCTGAGTAGTAATTCCCCGATTGGATTTGCTGAATTATGACAATATTCCAAAAGATCTTTCTTTGTTGCCGGAAACTGAAAATGTACATCTGACAAGAATGCATTGAGTAATCGTTCGAAAGGTAGTATTGGCAGTGATGTCTTTTCAAACACATGCTGAAGAGCGGTCCATAGTGGATTTTTTCCTTTATATATGCCCACATGTGCTTGCTTAACAAAGTGATGCATGATGGTTAATGCATGCTCTGCTTTTTCCTTTCCATATTCCAAAGATAATTCATCCGCAATATCATCTGCTATTCTACTGAAAGCATAAATCACCATTACATGAGATCGGATTGAGGTAGGTAGTAATAATGAAGCAACGGGGAAATTTTCATAATGACTTTTGGCTATTGACTCGCAGAATTTCAATGACTGTTCGATGGTATCAATGGCAAATTTTCCACCATGTGATGTACACGATATATCGGATAAATCTGTAAAAGTGAAATTAGGTATCATATACAAAAAAGCCCGCTTGAGCGGGCTTTACTTTAATCACGGAATAATTTTCCTCGATAATCTTGAATATCCGCTTTATCCTTTAAGGCATTGAACCATTGAGAATAAGCAGAAGATGCCGCTTGAGTCGATAAAGTCATTTGCATATCCTTCTTGGATTTTGCAAAACCACTCATATCAGCATTTGTCTTTTGTATCACTTGATAAATATACCAACCATTATCACCGGCTACCGGCTCATTGATCTTATTCAATGGTGCAAGAAGTGCCTTTTGAGTTAGTGCTGGCTCATTGCCAACTCCATTCACCAAACCATTATTGCGAACTTTTGCAGCTGTTTTCACTTCAATCGTGGGATCAATCTGTGTGATTGCAAAAAGTCTTTCTGATGATTTGATTTGTTGATACACAGAGTTTACTTTTGATTTAAGTATATTCATTTTTTTCTTGAATACAACCTTTTGAGCAAGTTCATCTTTCATGTCTTCAAATAGACGCTGACCTGCCTCACGCTTACCTGTGATTTGGGCAACGACAATTCCATAGTATTTCAATTCCATTGGATCTGAAATCACACCTACATCATTTGAGAATGCAAAGCTGGTGAGTGACTGAGAACCCAAAACAGGCATCTGGGTATCAAAAAACATCGTCTCGACAACATTCTTTTTCAATTTCTTGGCCAATGACTCAATATTTTGACCATCATCCAATTGTTGTTTGAAAGACAATGCATCTCTGCGGAGTTGCTTTTTGGTATTCATTGTCATTCCAACTGTTACCATGATCTCGCTATACTTGATCTCTTCGGAAATTTTATCTGATACTTTGATGATGTGATAACCAAAATCTGTTTCAACAGGACCAACCACAGAGCCGGGAGCATTATTGAAACATGCATCTTCAAATGGTTTGACCATTTGTCCTTTAGGGAAATAGTCATATTCACCACCACGATCTTTTGAACCAGGATCCTGTGAGTATTCCAATGCGAGCGCTGCAAAATCTTCGCCCTTCTTTGCTCTAGCCAAAACCTGAGAAGCGAATGCTTTTGCACTATCTTTATTGGAACCAAACTTTACAAGAATATGACTGGCTTTTACAAGCTCATTGACACCGCTACGAAGACTATCAACTTTATAGATGAACGTTCCACTTTGTAATGTTATCGGACCAATCACATCACCTTGCTTACCTGCACCAAGAATTGCTGCAACATCTGGAGCAAGTTTCTTGACGGGTTGATAATCAAGTTGTGAACCGGAATATTCGGCAAAGTATTGATCGAATGCCGCAACTTTAGCTTCAGGAGTGATAGCTTCCACAAGTGACTGCTGGATTCTTGCAATCTTTTTGGAAGCCACCAATGTGTCTTGCTTTGATGGTTCCAATGGGAAAGACACATATTTGATCTTGCGTGCCGGCTTTTGCTTGGTGAACTCTTTTACGAGTTCATATTCTGCCTGCAATTCTTTATCTGTGGGCTTACCGATGCTTTTGGCATCAACATTATTGACATTAAAATGGATATAGTCAAAGTCAAAAGTTGAACTCTCATTGACATATTTATTTTTCAAATATGTCGGTGAAACTATCGATGCAGCAGTTCCTGATGCTCTTCTGAAATGTTCGAGCAATCTGGACTTATACATGAAGTCTTCAATCTTGAGGAGACTGTTTTTGAATTTTGCCACTTCTTCCGCCGGATCAACTGTCTCAGGTATCATTCCAGCTTTTTTACCGGCAGCAATGTTCTGAGCAATCATATCAGGATTTGTCATGACATCAAGATATGCCTGTCGATTGAATGTTCCTGAACTATCAGTGAAATTTCTGGTGAGATATTCCGGTGGGCTATCCAACATAATATCAAGAACTTCATCCTGAGTAACTTTGATACCCGCGGCTAGACCTGCCTGACGGATCAAAGCTTCTTCAACAAATTGATCCCACACAGCCTGGCGAATGATATTTTCATCCACCTCTGCTTGAGGATTTTGCTGTCTTTGCATATCGGCTTGCTCTTTCACACGAAGTTCGAATTCCTGATAAGAAACTTCTTCGCCATTAATCGTACCGACTACGGAACCTGTTGATGAACTATTGAGAATAGTACCGATGTTTGCATCGGAAGCGACCATGAAGGCGATAAATGAAACAACAAAAATCACCAACATATACGGGGAAATATCTCGCATGCGTGAGATGATACCCATCTTATACTCCTAAGCTTTGACGAAATTATGCCTTGAACACATAGAGGTTCAAGACCCTGAACAGAAGGCAAAATTAGGCCGAAAACGCGAGAATTCCAAGATTGAAATTGACAAGCCCTATTGTTCAGAACTAACTTTTCCACTTATTCCACTTTGATTCATGTATTTACGAGCAAAATACCCGATCAGTTCTGGAAAAATGGGTAATTTCGCTTTGATTAATTTCAAGGTTTTCAGCATGGTTTCCATTTCCATTGAATATGCGGGTGATTTGCGTTGCATAGCCACTCATGATATGTCCGGTACTACGCTTTTCACTGATGCTCCGGTTGACAATAATGGTAAAGGAGCTAGTTTTTCCCCCACAGATTTGCTTGCCACTGCACTTGGCACTTGCATCATGACGATTATGGGCATTGCCGCAAGCAAGAGGTCTATGGACATCACTGGCACAAGCGTGCATGTCAAGAAGATTATGGTTAATGAACCGATTCGTCGAATAGGAGCATTGGATATATCCATTACCCTTCCCAAACATGACTATTCAGATGGTGATATGGCAGCATTTCATCATGCAGCAAAAACTTGTCCAGTAATGATGAGCATACATCCGGAAATCGATGTCAAGTATAATCTATCTGTGGTGAAACAATGAACACTCTCTTCAGTATTTTTCTAGTATTCATACTATGTATTTCTATTCAAGCTCAATCAGTTTGGAATGCAAAGCGCTCATCTTGGCTTTCCATTGATTCAAAAGATCGTTCATTCATTGATCAATATATCAAAGGTTATTCCTCCTATCTTGACAAAGCAAGAACAGAAATCACTTCGACAAAAGAATTGATTGAAATGCTTAAAAAAGAAGGTTTTTCTGAATATACTAACCCATCTCAAATCAAATCCGGAGCGAAACTGATATTCAATAATCGTAATAGAGCACTCATCGCAGTAAGAATCGGTTCTGAACCAATCAACAAAGGAAGTCGATTGATTGGAGCTCATCATGATAGTCCACGAATTGATATCAAAGCCAGACCATTGTATGAACAAGAAGGTTTCGCATTATTTCAAACAATCTATTATGGCGGAATCAAGAAATATCAATGGGTGAATATTCCACTTATGTTATCCGGACGCATTGACACTAAAGACGGCAAGACAATTTCCATCGAAATTGGAAGAAATCCTCAAGATCCAGTACTTATTATACCCGATGCAGCTCCTCATGTAGATTCACCTCTCAGAAAGCGTGAATATACCGGAGTGTTGGAAGGCGAAGAAATGGATCTCATCGTTGGTACAATTCCCGATCAAAAGAATTCCATCATCAATACTGTAATGGATGCTCTTTCTTCAACACATAATTTCACAGAAGAAGATTTGGTGAGTGCTGAATTGAATATTACTCCTGCAGGTATGCCAAGAGATGTTGGCTTGGATAGATCGCTCATTGGTTCTTATGGACAAGATGACAGAGCTTGCAGTTATGTTGCCATTACATCTTTGATGGACTTGGAAAAAACTCCATTATTCACTGCAATGGCTTATATCGTGGACAATGAAGAGACAGGAAATGTAAATAATACAGGCGCTTCTTCATCATTTCTCACTAAAGTCTATGGTATCATTGCAGAAGCTCAAAATGCATCTACCTTCAATGAAAATATTACCAGAAAAGCATTGTCTATGGCGAAAGTTGTTTCCGCAGATGCAAATGATGGCATCAATCCTCTATTCCCCGGATTATCTGAAAGAACTAATGCCTCTCGTCTTGGGTTTGGACCCAGCATAAAGCGTTATGGTAGATCATTTGATGCAAATTCCGAATTCACTGCATGGATCAGAAATATATTAGATTCTAAATCCATTCCTTGGCAGACTGCATCATATAAGGTTGAGACAGGCGGAGGAGGAACAATTGGTGGTCAAATGAGTAAAGAAGATATGGAAGTGATTGATATCGGAATTCCACTTCTTTCAATGCATTCCCCTTTTGAAATCGCTTCTAAAATTGATATTTGGAATTTGAATAGATTCTTCACCGAATTTTATAAAGCCGAATGAATTCATTCTATAAGTACATTGCCAATATCAATATCATATTGGTGATCCTGGTCATAGCTGCAGGAAGCATCGTAAGAACAACGCAGTCCGGCATGGGCTGTCCTGATTGGCCAACATGCTATGGGCTCATTATACCGCCGATTTCAGTGACACAATTACCTATTAATTATCAGCAACTATATGCCAATGAAGGCATTGATGCTGAGGCTTTTGATGTATTGAAAACTTGGATAGAATATCTCAATAGATTACTGGGAGCCTTGCTTGGATTATTCGTCCTGATTCAAACCGGATTAGCAATACGATATCGTAAGAGTCACCCAACATTCATGTATTCCTCCATTGCACTTCTCCTGCTTACCGGATTTCAAGGTTGGCTTGGAGCTTTGGTTGTCTCTTCAAATCTTGCACCATATCGCATAACAATACATATGCTTTTTGCTTTCATTATATTACTTATAGCGAGTTATGCTGGTTATAATGCAAAATCCTCTGAATTCAAATCATCCTCTTTATTCCGACTCACCATCATTTCAATGGTCTTCATGTTTATTCAAATCTTGATGGGTACACAAGTTCGAGAAGAAATAGATGTGTTAGCAAAAACACTCAATTTTATGCAGAGAGAGATTTGGATTGATAATCTTAGTGCAATATTCCCTATTCACCGCTCTTTTTCACTATTGATACTCGGGGTAAATGGTTGGATTCTCTGGAAATGCAGAAAGCAAGCATTACACTGGAAATCAATACACTATCCGGCTTTCTTACTTGGAGCAGGGTTGCTTCTATCCACCTTTTCAGGAATTGTTATGACATATTTGTCAGTTCCTGCATTCATGCAACCGGTCCATTTGACATGTGCATCTATCATCATATTTGCATTGCATAGAATCATGCTGGAATATAAAGTCTAAAGCAACTTTCTGATATTCTCCAGTGCATCGGAACGATATTGAGGGATACATAGCAGATTATCACCATGATGATACTCTTTGGAATCACGCATTTTTCTGACCTTGCCCCATGCACCTTCAATCACGAAAATCTCATAAGGATGATATTGGAGGAGCATATCAATCAATTCAAAAGGGACATATCCAAATGCGGCAGCAGTTTCTTCATTGAGTTCAATGAGCCAAATTGGTGGAAATGAACCTGACATCATGTGTTTTGCCCCCGCCAAGACTTCCATTTCAGCACCTTCAGTATCCATTTTGATAAAGTCAATTCGCGCTATTCCATGTTCTTCACAGTAAGAGTCAAGCGTTGTCATGGGAACATGCACCGTTGAATAATCACTGCGATTCAAGGTGGACATTGAACTATGGCCATGATAGAGTCCATCAAATGTATGAATTGCGATAGAACCCGACTTCTCCTTTCCCAATGCGATATTATTTGATGTGATTGTCTGAATTCCATTCAATTCTGCATTTTTTTTAAACTTCTCGAATATGAATGGTACCGGTTCGAATGCATGCACCTCTCCATGCTTGGCAAGACGGGCGCTCAATATCGAATACCAACCCATATTTGCTCCAATATCAAACACTCTGTCAAGATCTCGAATCAAGGTCTCAAATACCTTGGTTGTTCCAGTTTCATAAGTTCCACGAAAATAAATCACATCCCAACCAGCATCTCTTGGAAGTACAACTTCCATAGAAACACCATGTATGGAATCTGCTTTGAGTATTTCTTGCTTTTTGCCATTGAGTAATATTTTTCTACCAATTCTCATCAGAATTCCCTTTCCGATATGAATAGGTATATGTCTGCAATATGTTTTTATGCAAGTAATAAGGAAAGATCGAATCATGGTATCTCTAATGGAATCAAGAATATACTTTCAATGCATCCTGAACATGCTTTTCAGCACTAAAGGAAGAATTGATTATCAATAACACCTTGCCTTGGGCATCAAAACAATAGGTGACTCTGCCGGGTAATAGTCCGAATAGCCCTTTTGGAACGCCAAAAATAGTACGAATATCGTTTTCCGTATCAGACAGCAATGAGTATTTCAACATATGTTTCTTTGCAAATTGAGCATGCTCCTCTACGGAGTCTGCGCTAATGCCAATAACTTGTATGCCTGCTTTGAGAAATTCTTCATTTGCATCTCTAAATGAACATGCTTCTTTGGTGCAGAGATATGTATCATCCTTTGGGTAAAAAAAGATGATGCAAGGCATACTTGACAGTTCTTTAGAATAGACCCGCTCACCTTTTTCATTCAATGCCGAAAATTCAGGCATTCGATCACCGATATGTAGAGCCATGTGACATTAACTCAATGAAATGGAGAGAAGTATGGTTAAAATCCAAGTACTACCTGCAAAAGCGAGTGGTACCGCAAGATTATCATCCAATTTAAATCTTGTTGTGGATGCCTCGGCAATTGTTGCAAGAATTGAACCAACTATACAGATGAAAAAGAACATAGATGAATACTCGAAAATCCAAGTCCATATTGCCGAAACAATCAAAGAAACAACAAAAAAAGCCATGCTGCCTTGCAAGGATTTATCAAGAAAAGGAGTTTTTCCAAATTTTCGACCAATAAGCGCTGCGGCAATATCAGAAAGAATGACAATCGAATATCCGATGATTGCAAGGGGTTTTGGAAAGATTGCAACAGTGATGCAAGCTGCAATAATCACCCACGATGCGCCATTCAATACGAGTGAAGTTCGATGCATTTCATGTGGCCTGAGCATTCCGCCAACAATCGGATACATTATCTTTTTAAAAGTGTCACTGAAATATATACCAAGATCGATAAGCAGGGTGAGGATAGCCACTGGAAACAAAATGAGTAATGCGCTTTTTGTATCGATAAAATAGTAGATGATTGGAATGAGCAAGGAAACAATATGTATACTTTTCCTTTGTATTTCGCCCAGATAGGTGATTTGCTCTATTTTTGACATTTTTGTACGGTTTGTTTGCTAAGGATATACCATTGATTACGCTTTATGCACATGCAAAGATAAATCTTGGACTGCGAATAATTGGCACATTGCCTGATGGATATCATGCAATTCACTCATTATTTCTCCCCATTTATGATCTTTTCGACACATTGACCTTCGAAAATCATGATTCTGACATCATATTCATCAGCAATGATGATTTGAATATTCCTATGGAACAGAATTTGATTGTACAGTCTGCACATCTCATGCGAAAGCATTTTGGGATACAAAAAGGAGCAATCATTCATCTGGACAAACTCATTCCGAGTGGCGCAGGACTGGGTGGAGGAAGTTCAGATGCCGCCACCACTTGCAGAGGATTGGCCAAATTATGGGAAATTACCACGGACATTCCCACATTGAGTGAACTTGGTGTATCACTCGGCAGCGATATTCCCTTTTTCTTCCATGATTCCCCTGCTATTGTTACAGGAAAAGGCGAGATAATTACACCAATATCTTGTGACTTGCATGCATGGCTACTCTTTATTTTTCCAGGCATTCACATCAATACCGGATGGGCATATTCTCAGATTCAGGAATATTCCGATTATGATACGATTAACTTGAAATCTGCCATTCAAAACGGATCAATCAATCTTCAGTCTGAAGAATTGGTCAATGACTTTGAAAAACCAATACATATGATTTACCCAATTCTCAATGATATAAAACAACAACTCATTTCATTAGGAGCCATAGTATCTTTAATGAGTGGAAGTGGTTCGACTATGTATGGTATTTTTTCTGAAGAATCTACTGCTCAATATGCGAAAAGTGCTTGCAGACAATTTGATACACTGCTCATTCCCATTCGCCTTAGCAATACTCCTAACAGTGAGGATAGATCATGAATATTCTTCTCGTAAGTGCTGAACTCGCGCCTTTTGCAAAGGTTGGTGGACTTGCAGACATTTCCGGAGCTCTACCGATTGGTTGGAAGAGAATTGGTCATAATCCAATAATTGTCATCCCAAAGTATAAAGGAATCGAAGAGCAATTTCATATTCTGAAAACTGATCTCAGTATCAGTTTTACACTTTTTGAAAAGGAAAGAGTGTTCCCAATATGGACTTCCACATTGCCACATGAAGACATCCCTGTCTATTTTATTGAATCAGATGATCTATATGACAGACCGGGTATTTATGGAAATCCAGATGGATATGCAGATAATGATGAACGATTTTTTGTATTATGCAAATCCGCCTTTGAATTGATGATCAAGCTCGACATCAAACCTGACATTATATCTGCTCATGATTATCATACAGCACTTTTGCTTCCTCTTCTACAATTCACATATTCCAAACATCCACTATTTGAGTCAAGCAAAGGTGTGCTCACCATTCACAATGCTCAATATCAGGGTTGGTATGATTTGCAAAGAATGATTGCAATGACTTCCTGGAATCCGGAAGATTGTTTGTGGAAAGGTGAATTCAATGCTTTGAAAACCGGAATTGACTATGCAGATCTCATCATTGCCGTAAGTCCAAGTTATGCCAAAGAGATTCTCATGCCTGAATTCGGAGAGGGATTGGAGAATGTTTATTCTCAATATTCAGACAAATTGATTGGTATTTTAAATGGTGTGGACTATGCATTATGGAATCCTGAAAGTGATACATGCATAGAACATCATTTCTCGAAGAGTGACCTAACTAATAAGTTGATAGGCAAAATTCAACTCAACAAACATTACTTTGAAGATAATATAGATTGCGACAAACTTCCACTCATCGGAATGGTTTCTCGGTTTACAGATCAGAAGGGTATTGATTTGCTCGAAGGATGTATTGAAAATATACTCGAACAAGGATTGTGTAGATTGATTGTACTTGGCTCAGGTGAAGAACGCTATCAATCATATTTCAATGCATTGCAATTGCATTATCCACAATTTGTTTCCTATAGTCAAGGATACAATGAGCAATTGGCTCATCATATCCTTGCATATTCTGACTTCTTTCTTCTGCCCTCTCGCTTTGAACCATGCGGGCTCACACAATTGTATGCGCTCAATTATGGTACGATTCCAATTGTCCGGTCTGTTGGTGGACTCAAAGATTCGGTTCAACCATTTGACTCAATCACTCAGCAGGGGGATGGAATCGTGTTTCAAGAATTTGCAAAAGAAGCACTGCACAATGCATTGATGGATGCACTTTCACTATATCATAATTCAACAATGTTGCAGTCAATCATGAACAATGCTATGCAGGCAGATTATTCTATAGAAAAGACAGCAAAAGAATATATCGATGAATTCAAAAAGTTGTTACATAAAAATTAAGCCTTCATTCTCCCCTTCTTGTTTTGGGTTGCCTTTACCAAAGGTTTCTCTACAACTTTTTTTGATTTTGTAATCTTCTCATCGCTACGAGTGATTGTCCACTTTCTGAATGCATGTGGCAATGCTTGATCTATATGTTCTACAGGAATCACATTCAATCCTTTCAAAATATGGGGATTGACCTCTTGAATATCTTTAGCATTACCTTCCGGTATGAGAACTGTTTTGATTCCCTGCCTTTTTGCCGCAAGCAATTTTTCATTAAGTCCGCCAATTGGAAGAATCATACCTCGAAGAGTGATTTCACCTGTCATGGCAATGTCACCACGAACTGGTTTACCTGTGGCCGCAGATATCAAAGCAATGGTCATGGTTATTCCGGCCGATGGCCCATCCTTTGGAATAGCTCCCTCAGGAACATGGATATGAATTTCTTTGCCCTTATTGAAATCACCTACAATTGACAATGATTCTGTATGCGATCTGATATATGAAAGCGCAGCCTGAGCCGATTCTTTCATAACATCTCCAAGTTTTCCGGTAAGTGTCAATCGTTCGCTGCCCGGCATGATACTGACTTCCACGGGCAAAGTATCACCTCCAACACTTGTCCATGCCAATCCTACAGCTATACCAACTTTATCAGTCAAGTTAGCAGCAGAATCTTTAAATCTCGGTGTACGCAAGTATTGCTCTATGTCTTGTTCAGAGATATTATGTCCATTATCTGAATATTTATCTCCTTGAGTTACTATTTTTCGGGCGATCTTTCTGAGTACTGAAGCAATTTCTCTTTCGAGATTTCTCACTCCAGATTCTCTTGTATATTCTCGAATAATTTTAAGAAGTGACTTATCAGAGAATTTAATTTTATACTTCTTAAGCGCATAATCTTCAAGTAGATTGGGAAGGATATGCTTCTTTGCGATTTGAACTTTCTCAAAATCAAGATAACTATTCAAATCAATAACTTCCATGCGATCAAGTAATGGTGCAGGAATATTGTATTTCACATTTGCAGTGGTGATGAACAATACTTTGGACAAATCATAATCCAGTTCTAGATAATGATCATTGAATGTATTGTTTTGTTCGGGATCTAAGACTTCAAGTAGTGCAGCTGATGGGTCGCCTCTGAAGTCCATCGACATTTTATCTACTTCATCCAAGAGTATAACCGGATTCACTGTTCCAGCTTTCTTCATTGCTGATATGATTTTCCCAGGCATGGCACCGATATATGTTCTACGATGACCACGAATCTCTGCCTCATCTCTGATTCCACCGAGAGAAATGCGTACAAAAGAGCGGCCAAGAGCTCTTGCGATTGAACGGCCGAGGGATGTTTTACCAACGCCTGGAGGGCCTGAGAGACAGAGAATTTGTCCTTTTGCTGTTCCGGCCATGCGCAAAATGGAAATATATTCCAAAATTCGTTCTTTAGGCTTTTCCATGTCATAATGATCTTCGTTCAATATGTTTGATACATGTTCAAGATCTGTACAATCTTCGGTGATCTTACTCCATGGGAGAGCAATCACAGTCTCAAGATATGTGCGTAAAACAGAATATTCAGGAGACATCGACATTGTTTTTTTGAACTTATCAAACTCTTCCATTACTCTCGTTTTAACTTCCTCGGGCATACCGCTTTCTTCAATACCTCTTAGAATGGTGAGCATCTCAGGAGATAATTCCTCATCACCATCAAGCTCTTTTTGCAATGCTCTGATTTGTTCCTGAATATAATACTTCCGTTGTGTCTTTTGTATGGAATCAGAAACCTTGGTATCCAATTCTTCCTCCAATTTCAACACTTCAATTTCATCTTTCAAAATGTTTAACAACTGTTTGTATTGCATTTTAAGAGAAGTTTGCTGAAGTATCTCTTGCTTGGAATGAACATTCTTATCGATATTCGCAGCCGCGTAATACAGTTTTCTTACTGGATCTTCGATATTCTCAAAAGCAGATTGTATTTCAGGAGGAAGATGTTTGTTGGTTGAAACATACGATGAAAATGCATCCTGTGTTCTTCGTATATATGCTTCTTGTTCTGCATCAATCGAAATATCATCGTGTTTGAGAATAGTGATCTTTGCTTCCAAGCATTCAGCATTTTCAATAGAATGTTCAATTCTACCATGAAAAACACCTTCAACCAATACTTTCAAGAGATTATTAGGCAATCTTATAACTTGAAGAATCTTGCAAATTGTACCGTGTTCATAGACATCTTTCAAAGCCGGTTCATCAATTCCTGCTTGAATCTGAGTCACGGCAAAAATAAACTTGTCTCTCTCCAATGCTTGTGAAACCGCCTTCAGGGATGAAGTCCTTCCAATCAGAATCGGAAAAATCATATATGGGAAAATAATCATATCCCTCAAAGGCAGGACCGTGAGTTGCTCCGGCACTGATTGGGCTGAATCTTGTTCTGAACCTGATGTTATTGAATCGAGCAATTCTTCATTTGTAGGCATATTGTGGCGATTTCCATCGAGATAAGGATAGTAAAGGGCAAAATTGACGATAGATGGTCATATTCATTTTATGTAATTTAGGAATATGCAAACACTTTTCGCCGAACATATACTTGATTTGTTATTCAGCCCCACTCTTTTGACAGTGCTGACAGGATGTTTGTTAATAGCAATTCAAACGGCTGCCATCGGTACTTTCACTGTTCTTCGAAAGCAGTCATTGACCGGAGATGCAATTGCTCATGCAGTGCTTCCCGGATTATGCATAGCTTTCTTATTGGCTGAAGAAAAATCTAATCTATTATTTATGGCTGGTGCAGGTATCGCCGGTTGGATTGGATTATATACCATTCAGTGGCTTATTTCACACACAAAACTCAAGCAAGATGCAGCAACAGGAATTGTTCTATCTGTTTTTTTTGGAATTGGCATTCTCTTGATGACCTTCATACAGCAATCAGGAAATGGTCAACAATCAGGTCTAGATGGATTTCTTCTCGGCAAAGCATCCGCAATGCTTCCTGAGGACTTGATTCCACTTTCGATCACTGCTATAGGTACCATCTTCGGCATTCAAATGCTAAAGAAAGAATTCATGATTTTCTTGTTTGATCGAGAATTTGCGATGATGAATGGAATTCCTGTGAAAGCACTTTCTCTGATCATCAATGCAATGCTCATTGCTAGCATTATTACGGGAATAGTTGCAACCGGCGCAATACTCATTGGTTCAGTGCTTATCATTCCTTATGCAATTGGAAGATTCTGGAAGGATGAGTTTGATGGCATTTATATCATTGCCATTCTTTCAGCAATTCTTGCAACCATCATTGGAATAATGATCACCATCATCACCCCAAATATTCCAACCGGCGCGATGATTGTATTAGTTCTTTCATCTTTTTTTGGTGTTTCCGCGCTTTTTGCACCAAAAAAAGGCATTATTGGAAGAGTTATTAGACAAAGAGCTTTTCATAAAGAAACCATGGAAGATAATATTCTGAAATATGCATATCATTTCCTTGAACAAAAAGGAGAAGTATTTGCTCAACTTCCATCGAAATCTTTTATTCCATTTTCACATATTCAACATCATGTTCCGGAATATAAGACTTACTGTTCTTCTCTCAAATCTCATGGCTTCATTCAACAAAGTGATTCTCCCGATCAACTTTGCCTAACCAAAGAGGGTTTACGCAGAGGCATGAAGATCACTCGATTACATAGACTTTGGGAAGCATATTTATTGCATGCAGCAAAATTTGACATAGATCATGTTCATGATGATGCTGAAAGCATAGAACATATTCTCACTCCGGAATTAGAAAAGAAAATCAGAGAAACACTTGGTGACCCCGGCATCGATCCTCATGGTGAACACATACCTCCTTTATTCAGCCATTGAAATCATGATTGCTACACTTTTCAGATCATTAAAAGTTCTCTTTATAACATTAGGTTATACTGTATCATACAGAATAAAAGTACTGTTTGGAAGGAATGTTTCTTTTCAGATATCAGCACATGAATGGGCTCATAGCATAGTCAAAAGTGCCAATATTTCCATTGAAGTTATTGGAAAAGAACATCTTTCTGAAAAGGCGGTCTATATTGTGAATCACAGAAGTAGTGCTGATATTTATGTGCTGCTTGATATAATGCCAAAGAAATCTGTGTTTGTGTACAAACAAGAATTGTTGAATCACCCTTTGATTGGCATAGCATTGCGAATGTCGCCTTATATCCCTGTTGACAGAAGCTCTGTGAAAGCATCTGCAATGTCGATTCTCAAAGCAAAGTCTACTCTGCAATCAGGACAATCCATTATCATTTTCCCTGAAGGTACTTGGTCTTATCCTCCGCATGATATTCTGCCATTCAAACAAGGTTCACTTCTCATTGCGAGTACATCAGGAGTACCTATCATTCCAATTGTGATGGTGGGTACAGAAACAATAGCAGGACCTGATGGTTTATGTATTCACTCCGGGAAGGTCAAAGTGCACATAGGCAAACCTCATCTTCCTGAATCTCATGGAAAAGATCAAGCAGAATACTTAAGAAATATCATGCAAGAAATGATGAATGGCATTCAATAAAGAGAATACAATAGATACTTTTCCCTCTTTTCTTCAAACTCCGATCTCCCCTTAAGCAAAGCCGATCTAACCTCATCGTCTGTTTCGTTTTGCAACAATGCATTAACCAAAGCATTATTACTCATTATTTTTCTAAACATTGATGTTGGTTCATCTTTCACAAATTGCTTGGTGAATTGTTCCGGAAAGAAATGTCTCAGTGCCAGAAGTAATTCTACACCCGCAGTAAAGGGTTTATCATCAGGCATTCCATCAGTAAACAACATGATGCCTTTACAATCTTTATTAGGAAATTTACCTGTGGGAATACGATATACACCAATGCCTGAACGAACTCCGTAAAGCAATAGATTATCTTTCACATACTGTAGAAAAGATGGTGGGTCAATGTCCGGAGAAGCACAGTATTGGAACGGAAATGTTGTGCCGATGCCTATGCCTGCTGATCCAATTTCTCCAATCGGACCAGTAATTGCTGCACCTCTTATGGCTGCGACATTAGGAATATTTGGTGAAGTGGGAACAAAACTCAATCCTGTATCTTCCCATTTCATGAATCGTTTCCAATGTTTCATTTTAAGAATCTGTACATCGGCTTTGACAACTTTACCATTTCTTTTGGGAAGTAATTCTTCTCCATTCACATAGAGCGCAAATTCACCGATTGTGAGTCCATGTATATATGGAATGGGTACTATTCCGACGAAAGACAAAAGATTAGTATCCGCAATGGAACCATCTATGAGCATACCTCCCAAGGGATTGGGTCTATCGAGAATAAATAGTTGCTTGCCATATTCAGCACATGCATCCATCACATTGTACAGTGTAGAAATATATGTGTAAGAACGGATGCCGATATCTTGAATATCAACAACAACTATATCGCAAGATTCAAGCATACTTTTAGTTGGTCTACGATATTTTCCATAGAGAGAATATACAGGAACATCATAGAGTGTCTCATTCCCAACATCTTGTCCGGCAGGGGCCGTTGCATAGAATCCATGTTCAGGTGTAAGAATGCTTACCAATGTACATTCTTGATTGCGGGAAAAAACTTCTGCAGTAAGTGTTAAATCACTAGTTCTACCTGATGTATTCGTGAGAAGTGAGATCTTCTTTCCTTGCAAAGGAAGAGAATTCATTTCAATAAGATTGTCAATGCCAAGCATTACATGATAATTCGTCTCCTGCGCATCGAGTGTAATGCACAAGAACATCAATAAAGCCACGATTGTCATTCTCATTTCATGAAAAATCATCATTCTTCCAGATATGTATAACCGTAGAGTCCGGAGCGATAGATTGTAAGAAATTCTTTTCCTTCGGCAACACTGATTCTGCCTTCTTTCACAGAATTATTTACCCATGTTTCCATTGTTCGAACAAGTTTCTTGGCTGAAAACTGCACATAATCGAGTACATCAGCAACGGATTCACCATCTATGATTTGATCAATGCTATATCCCATTCCATCAATGGAAACATGAACGGCATTGGTATCACCGAATAGATTATGTAAATCACCAAGAATCTCTTGATAAGCTCCCACAAGAAAAACGCCTAAATAATATGGTTGATTTTCCTTTAATTCATGTAAAGGAAGATTTGGAATTGCATCCCTAGAACCGATGAATTTATCAATCTTTCCATCTGAATCACAGGTGATATCCTGTAATGTGCCTTCTCTCATTGGCTTTTCATTGAGTCTGTGAATCGGCATAATGGGAAATAACTGATCCACAGCCCACATATCAGGCAAAGATTGAAACAAGGAAAAATTACAGAAGTATTTATCCGATAATAATTTACTCAAGTATTTCATTTCATCGGGTGGTTGTTTCATGGCATCAGAAATACCCCTAACTTCAACAGCAATTGTCCAGAACAACTGTTCAACTTGTGCTCTTGTGTGTAAATCCAATAGCCCAAGATTGAATAAATCCAATGCTTCTTCCCTATTTTGCTGGGCATCATGCCAAGCTTCAATCATCGTTCTGGCCGATAATCTCTTCAGTATTGTTTTAAGTTCGGTAACTATCTCATGATCGGATTCTTCAATTTCAATTTCTTTTCCACCAATTGTTGGAATAGAAGACTGTTCAAGAACATTGAAGATTAATACGGAATGATGAGCAGTGAGTGCTCTTCCGGATTCAGTGACAATATTTGGATGCGGAAAACCATTCTTTTCAGCCGCGTCTTTCAATGTATAAATGGCATCATTTGCATATTCTTGAATAGAATAATTGATGCTATTCGCAGCCGATGAGCGCGTGCCATCATAATCAACACCAAGACCACCACCGATATCTACAAATTCAATTGCACAACCAATTTTCTGCAATTGTACAAAGAATTGAGCAACTTCACGAAGACCTGCCTTGATTTTACGAATATTCGTGATCTGGCTGCCAAGATGGAAGTGTATCAACTTTATGCAATCCTTAATGCCCTCTTTTTCGGCAAAGTCAATGGCTTCAATCAATTCACCGGCATTCAATCCAAATTTTGATCCATCACCACCGGATTCTTCCCACTTTCCGGATCCAGATGCTGCCAACTTGATGCGAATACCAATATTTGGTTTCACATTGAGGCGCTTGGAAAGAGAACGAATCAACTTTAATTCATTGATTTTTTCAACAACAATAAATACCTGTTTTCCCATCTTCTGAGCAAGCAATGCGAGCTCTATGAAATCTTCATCTTTATAACCATTGCAAATAATGAGCGCATCAGGATTGTCCATAATGGCTAGCACAGCATGGAGCTCAGGTTTGGAACCTGCTTCAAGACCTATGGAAAATCTCTTTCCCTGTCTTACAAGTTCTTCTACAACCGGTCTTTGCTGATTCACTTTGATTGGATAGACACTGCAATATCTACCGGAATATCCATATTCATTCGCAGCATTCTTAAAACAAGAAGAAATCATCTCAATTCTATCGTCGAGGATATCCGGAAATCGCAGAAGCACAGGCAGAGCAACATCACGAAGGGTTAACTCTTGAATTAACTCCTTGAGATCTATCGCCGGACCTGAGCCCCTTCTTGGACTAACAGTCACATTTCCATGTTCATTGACGCCGAAATAATCAACGCCCCAACCATTTACATTGTATAATTCCAATGCATCTTCAATGCGCCATTTTCTCAATGAGATATCTCCATTGGTGAGAAATCCAAAAAAACTTTATGGAAAATATCCATATATCATGGACAAAAATACGCTTGTTTCACCAAATAGAGCAGACTTTCTGAGCAAAAGCGGGACTTATTGCATTTGATGGTCATGTTAAAAATTGTGTATATTGACCGGCTATCGATGCAATTACAGCAACGTTAGACATGTTTCATGCATTCTAGAGATATAATGGCGGGACCTGTTTCAATAGAACAACTGAAAAAAGAGTTTGCCGATTTTTTGAAGCAAAAAATGTACAGAAATACTCAAGAGCGCTTTCTTGTCTTGGAACAGATTGCACTTTTGGACAGACATTTCAGCGCAGATGAACTCTATATTCACATAAATTCAAAAGGATCAAGAATTTCCAGAGCAACCATTTATTCAACTCTTGATCTTCTCACAAAGTGTTCCATACTCATGAAACACCGGTTCCAAGGTGAAAGTGCACATTTTGAATTATCTTCCAGAAAGCCGAACCATGATCATTTGATATGCGTTGAATGTGGCCATATCATCGAATTCAATGTGGAACAATTGAATACAATCGAAAATGAAGTATGTTCTCAATTTGATTTTACACCAATGAAGCATTCTTTGCAAATCTTTGGGGTATGCAAAGACATCAATAGTTGTCAATACAATAAATAATAGTAGAAGCATCCATGCCAAAGCATCTTGTCATCGTAGAATCTCCAGCAAAAGCCAAAACAATCGAAGGATATCTGGGAAAAGACTTTGTTGTCAAAGCCTCGATGGGCCATATCCGCGATCTTGCCAAAGGAAATGATGCAATTGATGTGCAACATGGATTCTCACCCCGATATATTGTCTCTGAAGGGAAAGAACAAGTTGTCAATGATTTAAAGAAATTGGCAAAAAAAGCTGAAACAATATGGCTTGCGACTGATGAAGACCGTGAAGGTGAAGCAATTGCATGGCACTTATATGAAGAATTGGGACTTACACCGGAAAATTCTAAACGATTTGTCTATCATGAAGTCACGAAAAAAGCCATTCTTCGTGCAATAGAACATCCACGTGAAATTGATTATGATTTGGTGAATGCACAACAAGCAAGAAGAATGCTTGATCGCCTCGTTGGTTTTGAGCTCTCTCCGATACTCTGGAGAAAAGTGCGTCCATCTCTTTCGGCGGGTAGAGTTCAGTCCGTTGCAGTCCGAATCATTGTGGAAAGAGAAAGAGAAATACAAGCATTCAATGCTCAATCCAGCTATAAAGTGACCGGTATTTTTCTTTCAGAAAAAGAATCTATTCCGTTCCAAGCAGAATTATCCACGAAATTCGATGCCGAATCAGAAGCTGAATCATTCCTGAAACATTGCACGAATGCTCAGTATTCAGTCAGTTCAGTCGAAACCAAACCCGGTAAGAAATCACCTTCACCTCCATTTACGACTTCTACTTTGCAACAAGAAGCAAGTCGCAAGCTGAGTTTCTCGATCGACCGCACGATGCGAATCGCGCAAATACTCTATGAGGCAGGTCATATTACATATATGAGAACTGATTCTGTGAATTTATCGGATGATGCAATCGTTCTTTGTGCAGGAGAAATCGAAAAGAGTTTTGGCAAAGAATATATTCAAACAAGAAAATATCAGAACAAATCAAGCAATGCACAAGAAGCCCATGAGGCCATAAGACCATCTGATTTTTCTGCATTGTTGCCCTCCCTTTCAAAAGATGAAGCAAGACTATATGATCTGATCAGAAAGCGTGCAATTGCCTCTCAAATGGCTGATGCTAAATTAGAAAAGACGAATATTACAATAGAGATAGATCCTACATCACAATACTCATTCATCGCTACCGGTGAAGTAATCAAGTTTGATGGTTTCTTGGCTGTTTATTCCGAATCGCACGATGAAGAAATTGAACAGGAAGATTCCAAACGATTGCCGGCTGTATCAAAGGGTGAATCATTATTGAATCAATCTATCAAAGCTGTTGAACGATATTCAAAACCACCGGCTAGATATACAGAAGCAAGTCTTGTAAAAAAACTGGAAGAATTGGGAATAGGAAGACCAAGTACGTATGCTCCAACCATTTCCACAATCCAAAAGCGAAATTATGTCATCAAAGACAATCGCGATGGTAAAAAACGCGAATTTGTTTCTTTGACATTAGAAGCAGGAACCATCACAAAAGAAACTCTCTCGGAAAATCATGGAGCAGAGAAAGTAAAACTCTTTCCTACGGACATTGGAATGATTGTGAATGATTTCTTGGTTGAGAACTTTGGAAATATTATTGACTATAATTTTACGGCTCGAGTTGAAGAACAATTCGATGAGATAGCAAGAGGAGAATTGGAATGGTTTAAGATGCTCGAAGCATTCTATACTCCTTTTCATTCCGAAGTGACAAGAATCATGACAGGACCCCAAAAAAGAGCATCAAACGCTCGAGAACTAGGAACTGATCCTGCGACGGGCCTAACCATGTATGCCACTATCACACGATTTGGTTCGGCAGTACAAATTGGTGAAATCGGAGCGGAAATACCTCCCAAATTTGCCAGTCTGAAACAGCATCAATCAATTTCAACAATCACTCTGGAAGAGGCGCTTGAACTGTTCAAACTGCCTAGATCACTGGGCCTTTTCGAAGAAAAAGAAGTAAAAGTCGGTATAGGTAGATTCGGACCCTATATTATTCATAATTCCGTGTTTACATCATTGAAACCGGAAGATGATCCATATACCATAGAACTTGAAAAGGCGATAGAACTCATCATACAAAAGAGAGAATTGCAAGCTTCACGATTGATTAAAGCATTTCCTGAACAATCTGAAATAACAATCGTGAATGGAAGATTCGGACCCTATATAAGCTTTGGAAAAAGCAATGTAAAAATCCCCAAAGGAACCGATCCTGCCTCATTGACTCTTGAACAATGCTTTGCATTTGCAGAAGAGCAGGGTAAAACATTGCAGAAAGTTGCCCCGAAATCCAAAAGCTCATCGAAGAAAAAAGAAACAACAACAAAGAAGACCTCTGCAGCTAAGAAAACTACTGCTGCAAAGAAAACTACTGCTAAAAAAACCGCTCCTAAGAAAACAACAGCCAAAAAAGTCGTGAAGAAGAAAACAACATAATTAGCTCATCATTCTCTTCCAGAATGTTGACTCAATCATTGGATCTTTGAGTTTCTCGATTTTCTCAAATGCAGGGTACCATTCTTTGAAATGTTGAGGACTCATTCTAGCATCTTTGGCAGGATATACCCTTCCTCCAACCTCTTGCAATATCTCGTCAAATTGATCAAGTAATTGTAATGTTTCTCTGCCACGCATTGGAAAATCCATTGCGATTGTCATACCAGGCATTGGAAATGAAAGCAATCCCTTGGATTGAATATCTCCGAAAGACTTTAAAACGACAAGAAATGATCCCATTTTTTTCTTGTTCATCAGACCAAGCATTTCTGATATGATTTCACGGGCTGAATCAAGAGGTATCACACACTGATATTGCAAAAAACCACTTTTACCATAGAGTTTATTCCAATCACCTATAGCATCAAGAGGATAGAAAAATGGAGTATAATGTGCAGTTGATTGTTTCATTTTCTTGAATTGTTTTCTAAAATACAATTCATTGAAAAGTGAAATGGAATATCTATTCAATAGAATTTCAGGAGCTTGGAAAGGTATTACAATCGAAGATTTAGATGTTGATAATCCATTCCCTTCCACAAAGTTTCCACTCGTGTAAAGTCCTCTCAGTTCCCGAGCATCACCAGAGAAACAATCGAACCAAGAAACTGTATAGTCGCAGACTGCTTCTTCCCTCTTTGCAATTTCAAGATATTCATCATACCCATGATATTGTTCAGTTTTCGATTCAATCATTGGTGATGGAATTCTTGTCAAAGAAAATTCTGCCCATACAATGATCCCAGTCAAACCCAATCCACCGATTGTGGCAAGAAACAATTCCGAATTTTCAAACTCAGAGCAAATCAGTATTTCATCTTGATCAGATCTGATGAGTCCGATTCTATTAACATGATTACCAAATGTACCGGCTTTATGATGGTTTTTTCCGTGTATATCATTGGCAATAGCCCCACCAACCGTGATATATTGCGTACCCGGAGTCACGGGTAGAAAATATCCTTCAGGGACAATAATTGTCAACAGTTCATGGAATGTTATTCCGGCTTCGCATAGTATTGTACCTGTATGTCTGTCAAATGCAATCAGTTTATCCATTCCTGTCATATCTAGTAATATACCGTCATTATTCAAACATGAGTCTCCATAACTTCTCCGCATTCCAATTGGTAGAAAGGGAGATTCAAAACCACGGATAGTTTGAATAAGACAATCCTGCCATGCGATATGAGTGACAGCTCGTGGTTTGGAAGCCGGATATAAACCAAATGAGTTCATGTTGCAAACCAAATGGTAAAAATGATGACGGTGAGAACGAAATATGTCACGGGAGTTTTCGCCATGCTGATAATAGGATCATCATTCATTCTACCTCTATGAGCGATAAGCCACATTTGCAATAACCATGTGAGAATTGCAGGACAGATCAACCAGATATATGCTGGAAACTCATACAGTTTTCTGACCGCATCGCTGTTTATGTATAATGCGAGCACCATTATTGAAAGCATTGCAGATGATAATCCTGCAGTTAGCAGCATGATGGAGTCCTTTGTTCCATATCCTCTTCCAGGTAATTGGTCGAGTTCATCCTTTTGAGCAATCAATTCAGAATATCGTTTCACAAAAGCCAAACTCAAAAAGAAAAACATGGAGAATCCCATGAGCCATTCACTCAAAACAACATTGGCGGCTTGCGCACCTGCTATCAGACGAAGTGTATATAGTCCCGCCAAAAGCATCACATCAAGTATGGCGATTTTCTTTCCATACATGCTATAAAACGATGTCACAGCAAAATAGATTGCCAATACAAATATGACATTGAACGGTAGAAATATAAAGGCTGAAAGGACTGATATAATGAGCAGGAATGCATATAGTGCAATCCCAACAGGAATTGTTATTTGACCTGATGCCATTGGTCTATATTTCTTTCGGGGATGCATTCTATCAGAATGTAAATCAAGCAGATCATTCATGACATACACTGAAGACGCAAGTAGTCCAAAGACAATGAATGTGAGTGTCAGTGATGTGAATATTTCAATATTCATCATATGCGCAAGCAAAGCTGGTATGAACACAAGAGTGTTTTTGACCCATTGATACAAACGCATTAGATGTATATATTCTATGATCCCTGTTTTCTTACCAGGATCAATAATAGTTGCAGTCGAATAAGACCTCATAATATGAGAAGTGATTGAAGGTGAAGCACCTACATACATCACTTCATGAGCTTTATCCCAAATAGGAATATCTGCATGATCATTGCCGATATATGCAAATTCTCTTCCCAATGCATGCTCAACAATTGCTATTGCTTTGACTTTCCCTTTCATATTGATTAGCGAAGATGAACCTATACAATCATCAATAATGGGATATATTCGTTTCACTTCAAGTGCTATCTCATGCATGGATGCGGTTGCAAGAATGATCTTTACACCTTGTGTATGATGATCTGATATAATTCTAAGAACTTCATCGTGAATTGGTAAGATTGATATGTCTGGTATCCCCGCATTTGTCAAACAATATGCTTTGAATGCTGCTTTACCTTTCATGAAGGAGAACAGTGCTCCCATGAACCTGATAGGAGATCGCAGAAGAATGATTAACTGCTCCCATAAGATGTCTGTTTTTAGGAATGTTCCATCCAAGTCAACATAGAGCAGAGAATATGTTTTTTTTCTTTCTATCATGCTGAATTAAGTACTTGTGAGATATTCATGATGACAAAAATACGGGAAATACTGATTGCTTTGCCGATTGATGAAATGATGTAAGCAATGAATTTTGTAAATTATTACCTGTAAACGTCATATTCCACTTTTATGTGTCGATTTATCTAATGCTTGCCTCCCTGATCATACGAAATTTCATACTGATTGAGTCGGCAGATTTGGAATTTCAATCTGGTTTTACGGTTATAACCGGAGAAACCGGAGCAGGAAAATCCATTTTGATTGATGCCCTTTTATGTGCATTAGGCGAAAGAGTTCAGGGTGATATAATAAAAAAAGGGGCAGACAAAGGGTTTGTTGAAGCAAAGTTTCGAGTAACGGCTTCAATGAAGTTTCCCAAAGGATTGATTGAAGAAGAATACTTTGAGGATGATCTTTCAGATAATGACCGTTTCATAATCATTCGTAGAGAATTTACTTCAAAAGGATTGAATAGATCTTTCATCAATGATTCCCCAGCAACTGCATTAATGGCAAGAAACCTTGGTGAACTCTTGGTGGATTTTCATGGACAGCGTGACCAACAATCATTGCTAAAAGTAGATTCTCATCTAACATTTCTTGATGCATTTGCAGATACGAAAGAAGAATATTCAGCATATCAATCACAATGGACAATTGTTCTTGACTTATCAAGTAGATACAAAGATTTGATTGATAGAAGAGAACATATAATAAAGAATAGAGAGCAAACACTTTTTGCTTTTCGTGAAATTGAAGATGTTTCACCAATTCCGGGTGAACTTGAAAAACTAGAAATGGAACTTTCACGGATAAAACATTCAGTATTCATAACAGACAAACAGCATGTTTTGTCACAAATCATTCATGATGATGATGTTTCTGTACAATATTCCATTGGCAAAATTCGAATGATATTGGAAGAATTAAGCAAGATTGACATAGGGTATGAATCAGCTTTACAGGAGCTACAATCTGCATCTGCATCCATCGAAGAAGTATATGAAATCATAAAAGCCAAAAAATTGGATGAAGATATAGATCCTGATTCCCTTCAAGAAAGAATTTCAAAGTTGATTTGGTTAAAGAAAAAGTATGGTTCATTCGAACACATATTCGAAGTCTGGAATACATTGAAAGAACAAGCCCTTTTGTCTGTTGATATAGATGGTGAGATAATAGCTTTGGGTGATTGTTTATTGCATGATCAAAAGATTCTTGGATTAAAAGCAATGGAACTTTCTCAAAAGCGAGATTCTGCAATTTCCCGACTTGAATCATTAGTTGAATTACATCTAAAACAGATGGGAATTGAAAAACCAACATTTAAAGTATCTAAAACGTATGAATCATTGACATCGACAGATGAGACGCATGTAAAAGCAATCACCAAAACAGGACAATATTCTGCATCTTCACATGGCATAGACATAGTAGAATTCATGATAAGCTTGAATTCAGGTGAAGAGTGTAAGCCACTTGCAAAAGTTGCTTCAGGTGGAGAGATTTCTCGCATCATGCTATCATTGAAATCACTCATCAATGAAAAGGCAGGTGTTCCGGTAATGGTTTTTGATGAAATCGATACAGGCATCAGTGGTAAAATCGCAAGAAAAGTTGGTGGTGTAATGAAACAGCTTGGTTTGCATAAGCAGATCATCGCTATCAGTCATTCTCCACAAATATCTTCACTTGCTCATCATCATATAGTAGTTAAAAAATCTTCTGATACAGATACGACAAAAGTTCAAGCAATGCCTGTGAACGATGAACTGAGAGTATATGAAATAGCCTCACTCATAAGTGGTGCGACCATTACAAATTCAGCGATTGAATCTGCAAAAGAATTATTATTGGCAAAAGATTTTTAAAAGGGATGATACTATGACTCCATATAATCAAACAGGATATGATCGATATGATCTGGAGAGGGATTTAACCAATTTCCTAGATCCGATTGACATTCATAGAGTCATGAGTGCATATGATCTTGCGGAGGAGGTTCACCGTAACCAAAAGAGAAATGATGATTCTCCGTACTTTTTTCATTGTGCCCGAGTTTGTCGAATCCTAATGAAAGAGATACTTATTCAAGATCCCGATATTCTCATTGCAGGTTTGACTCATGATGTGCTTGAGGATTCACCTAGTTTGACACAGGAAGTTTTGGCGTATAATTTTGGTGAATATGCGGCATATATTGTTCAGATATTAACAAAGAATCTCGATGAACAAAAAGTAGATCCTGAATCTATTGAAAGAGCACATGTGGAATTACTCGCAAAATCTCCTTCGGACTGTTTGATCATCAAACTCGCCGCCCGTTTGGATAATTTCAGGTGTTTGGATTTTCAGTTAAAAAGAAATCCATTGATATATGTTAATAGAACTAATGAACTATATCTTCCTTTGGCAGATTCGTCCAATAATGCATTTTTACAAAAATTGTCAGAAGAGCTAAAAAAAGAACGCAATAAATTTCTTGGATAATATGACTACAACTGCAATTGAAATACATGATCTAACTGTTTCTTATTATAGAAAACCCGTATTGTGGGGTATTGACTGCGAAATTCCCGAAGGTGAAATGACAGCCATCATAGGCCCGAATGGAGCAGGTAAATCAACCCTCATGAAAGCAATGCTTGGTCTCATACCTCATGCAAGTGGTTATTCATTGTTTTGGGGTCAGAACATACAACAAGTGAGATCAAAAATTAGTTATATGCCTCAAAGAGAATCTGTTGATTGGGACTTCCCAATCAATGTTGAACAAGTTGTTATGATGGGTAGAAATCAATCCATTGGATTATTCAAAAAACCACGAGCTGCAGATTATTCCCTCGTTTCTCAAGCATTGCAACAAGTAGGAATTGAAGCATTTGCCAAAAGACAAATATCTGAATTATCGGGTGGACAACAACAAAGAGTGTTTCTTGCACGCGCATTGGTCCAAGATGCTGATATCTATCTTATGGATGAACCATTCGCAGGGGTTGATATAGGGACTGAAGAAATGATCATGGGTGTATTGAAATCCATGAAAAAAGCAGGTAAGACAATCATTGCCATTCATCATGATTTGATGTCAGTCTCTCAACATTTTGACAATGCTCTGCTTCTCAATTTGAGGAAAATTGCTTTTGGTAAAACAAAGGATGTCTTGCAAGACCCAATATTGCAGGAAACTTATGGTGGAAAATTGAGCATCTTAACTGAAGTGGGACAATTGCTGGCAGTTGAACAGAGAAATACCCGTAAGGGATAAAAAAATGGCGTATTCAATGAATACGCCATCTATCTACCGGTTTTTCTTTTTATGACGATTTTTGCGCAGACGCTTTTTGCGCTTGTGCGTTGCCATTTTATGGCGCTTACGCTTTTTTCCACAAGGCATGGTATCCTCTCAAATACTGTTGAACAATGTTTAATTTAATTATTGAGTTACATCTGTTGCAATAATAGCGTGGCTTTTTGCACAATCTCCGGTGCATCACCCTTTTCGACACATAGCTTCATCCATTCTTTTGCTTTGGCTTTATTTCCATCACGATAATAAATGACAGCTATGTTGAATAATGCAAAAGCATTATTGGGTTGTTTTTTCAATACAACTTTGAGTATCTCAATGCCTTTTGATGAATTCCCTACATTATGTAAAGAATAACCAAAATCAATGAGAACACTTGTATTTTCTCCATCGAAAACATCAATATAGCGCTGATACAGATATGTTGAGTTTTGGAAATCACCGCGATCATAAGCCAAATTGGCCAATCGCAATGTTTCTTCTTTACCCGGTTTTTGCTGCTCAATCACGAAACGTGAAATGGCAAATGAAGTAGATGCAATGAACGTAACAGACAAGATGGCAATGAACGTCATTTTGTCAATACGATTTTTTTTTTGTGAGTTATAATCACTCATTCAATTGCATTATCCTTTTTTTGTCCTTGCACTTGTTCCCTTTTTAGTCACACTCGGCAATATGCCAGTCTGATCTTTGGTTTTCAAAACATTATCTACATGTTCTTGAAAATCAGGAGAAGCTTTAAACACGGGTACATATCTTTTGTCCAATGCAACCGGAGTACCGGTTCTAGGATTTCTAGCCATTCTGGATTTTCGACTTTTCACAGAGAAAACACCGAAGCCACGAAGCTCAATACGGCCTCCTCCTGCCAAAATACCCATAACAGAAGAAAGTACTCCTTCAACTACGGCTTTCGTTTGAACTTTGGACAGGCCTGTTTCGGTGGCTATTTGTTCGACAATGTCTGCTTTCGTCATTGCACACATAATAACATTAGTGATCAATATGGTGATAGTGAGAGACTAAATTACGAAAGAAACGCCTAATAGTCCAATAAACAACAATTTTGTTAGTAAATATTCGAGTCTGTTTTCATCATCAATACCATATTTACCAGATCTTACTATCATTTTGAATCATTTGGAATGATAATACTCTCAAATTATCGGCATGAAAGGAAGAATTGCCAATACGCTTTCTCTTTGAGTCATTTGAAAAACTGAGATGGCATAATGCATAGCTTGCTGAATTTCTAATGGAAGTGACTTCAGCATGATATTCAGAGGATTATCTTTTCCTATAACCAATTCAATAGATTTTTGTATCCCTGCAGAGCTTTCTTCATCCTTATTTCCTGACAAAGAGGCAATTAATTCAGAGATCATATCCCTCTTTTTAGGATAATGAATGATATAAGGATTTTTATCTTTTGGCATTCCAATGCGCTTTTTTGCAATGGAAATAGCCGTTCCCAAACCACCAAGAGTATCAATCAATCCATGTTTTCTTGCATCATTGCCTAACCATACTCTTCCCTTTGCAAATGATCTGGCTTGCTCAAACTGCATATTTCTGCTTTGTGCAACTTTCGAAACAAATCGCTGATAGATTGGATACATTTGATCATACAATTTCTTTTTTCTTTCTTCTGTCATTGGAAGCATCATATTCAAGTCTTGTGATGATGCACCGGTAGAGATTGTATCCATGGTGATTCCGATTTTTGACATAGCTTCATCGATCACAGGAATCATTCCAATCACTCCAATGGATCCGGTTATTGTTTGTTTATGCGCAATAATAGTATCACAAGCCATGGGTATATAATATCCACCAGAAGCCGCTACATCACTCATTGAAGCATAGATTGGCTTTTTCTTTTTTATAGATTGAATCAATGACCATACTTCATCAGATGCTATGACCGAACCGCCGGGACTATCAATTCGTAGAATGATTGCTTTCACATTATCATTTTCAGATGCTTTTCTCAAATCTTTTACCAGTGAACCCGATGCAATTTCTTGTTCTCCACCACTGAAAGGATTACTTCCACCGGAAGTTCCTGATCGAATTGGACCAACCGCAGATACTATTGCAATAGCATTTGATTCTTCAGCAATGTGTTGATCATATTCTTTGCATTCTGCATTCACATAATCCTGAAGTGAAATCATTGGTAATACATCTAAAGTATCAGAAGTTGATTTCTCCTTCTTTCGAATGCTTTCCATTCTCTTTTTGATGATATCACGCACTTCCCATTCTTGAGCATATCCATCAATAAATGAAATTGCCTTCATGGAATCAGCCGAATATACACCTCTATCAAAAGCTTTTTGCACATCGCTCAATGGTAAGCTTCTATGTTGAGCAATCAACTGATACATTCTTTGAGCTCTAGATTGTATAATTACATTGAGAGCCTCTTTTGCCGGAGGAGTAAAACGCTCCTGAGAGAATTGTTCACCTGCAGATTTATACTCTTCGAATTGCTGAACATGATAATTAACGCCAAGTTTTGAAAACATATTTTTGAAGAATATACCTGATATTCCAAGAGCAGAAATTTCCGCCATTCCTTCTTTTGGCATAAATATCGAATCTGCAATGCTGAGAAGCATATAATCTCCCCTACTACCCGTTTCCATATAACCGTAGATAAATTTCCCTTTCTTTTTGAATGATTGCAATGCTTCTAGTATTTCTTCCAATTTGACAAAACCTATCTGACTGGATCCAATTGGAATATAGATCCCTTTGATTCTTGGGTCGAGCTCCGCTTTGCGAATTGCTACAAGAACATCATAAAATCTCATGGGAGTCGAATCATCGAAAATATTGTCATTCACTCCATATTCATTCAATTGAGGAGGAAATGTCAACTTAAGAACGCTATATTCTTTAACTTCGACGGTATCTTCCGAACCAAAAAATATTCCTAATGTTAGAATGGATACTATTCCCAATCCGAAAATGATACCCAAAATCATCCAAAATGTTCTTTTTTTGGATGTACTTGAAGATCCTAAAGGCGGTACGATAATTGTATTCATAAAATCCTGAATAAACAACATGAAGAAATATGCATATCCATACGCTATACGATGCAATCGGTTACAGAATATGGAACTTTTGATGATGGTTTCCCATTACAAAGGCAAAACTACCAATTTTCCATATCCAATCGGAATTTCACTACATGGATAAATATCCGGTCATTGAGATCAAATCATTATGCAAAATGTTCGGTCAGTTCCGTGCTGTAGGGAATTTAGATCTAACTGTGTACAAGGGTGATATTTATGGCTTTTTGGGTCCAAATGGAGCCGGAAAGAGCACAACCATACGCATGTTGCTATCTCTCATAACTCCCACTTCAGGTGAAATCTCGATATTTGGTCAATCCTTGGCTATTGATCGCAATGATATTTTGCGCAGAATCGGAGCCATTGTAGAAAAACCTGATTTCTATCTGTATTTGACTGCGGAACAAAATCTTCGGATCTTGGGAAAATTATCCGGAATGGATATAACAACAAAGCATCTTCATCAGTCATTGGATCAAGTAGGTTTACTTGATAGAGCAAAAAGTAAAGTAAAGACTTTTTCTTATGGTATGAAACAAAGACTAGGAATTGCACAAGCATTGCTTCATGATCCAGAATTGATTGTCCTCGATGAACCCACTAACGGTTTGGATCCTGTTGGCGTGAAAGAAATCAGAGAATTGATTTTGCGGTTGAAATCTGATCATAATAAAACAATTTTTCTGTCCAGTCATACTTTACCCGAAGTAGAGCTCATTGCAAATCGAATGGTTATCATAAACAAAGGTTCTGCAATCATTGAGGGAAGCGTAAACGATCTATTGAATTCGGGTATGCTCACCGTTTCATTCTCAGTGGATGATGCTCGCAAGTCACAAACACTTATCCAGAATTCTGCACTTGCTCAATCTTTCCTTGGGATCAATGAGCATCAATTACACATGAAATTATCCAAAGAACGCATTGCGGATTGTACTTCATACCTTGTAGATAATGAAATTGCTATAGATGGCATCACTTCCACACGATCACTTGAAGAATACTTTTTATCTATTACGAGATCATGACAATGTTCCTTTCCGTTTTATCTATTGAATTGTCAAAGATCTTTTCAAAAGGCAGATCCTATATTGGCTTTGGAGCAATCACAATTCTTGTTCCGATAGTTCAAGCAGCGATGTATAGCGAAGGCGAAGCGTATTTCAGTTTATTTACTCAAGGTCTTCAGCAACAATTTAGTTTTACCGGCACATTCCTCAATGGATATCTGATTGCATTCATTGTATTACAAAGCTTACTCGTTCATGTTCCTTTGCTCGTGGCTTTAGTTGCGGGAGATATGCTCGCAGGCGAAGCAACAAGTGGTACTTATAGATTACTCTTTACAAGACCCGTCTCTCGTCATATCATCGTATTGGCCAAATATTGCGCTGCTCAATTATATACCATTGGTCTTATTCTATGGATGTCAGTTCTTTCCATGGGAATGAGTCTTATGCTCTTCGGTCCCGGTGAATTATTCATTGTTTCCAGTTCAATTACGGTTCTCCAACAAGACGACATTCTTTGGAGATTTTTATGGGCCTATGTGTTCGGGATACTGAGTATGGGAACAGTTGCATCGATTGCATTCATGTTTTCAGCTTTGGTCGAAAATTCAATCGGTCCGATTGCAATGACTATGGCCATCATCATCGTGTTCACAATCGTATCAGCATTGGATGCAGGATTTATTAAGGATGTGAAATACATGCTCTTTACAAATCATTTAATTTCTTGGAAATTGTTCTTCGAAGAAACCATTCCAATGGATAGAATTATGCTTTCAACCTGGGTTTTGGGTGGTCATTCGATTGCTTCATTACTGATTGCACTGTTCATTATCGTAAAAAAAGATATTTTGTCATGAAAAGTCACATGTGATAATGTCTTATCACATGCATTTTTGCAGAATTGGAGCAGTGAGCATGAATCTTTGGCGCATCATTCAAATCTTTTCAACCATTGTGATTGTCACTCTTTCCATCTTCTGGATAATGGATGACTTCCAAGTGTTTACGAAGGATAAAACCGAAAAGATCACAATCGTCAAAGATGAGATTTTTGGTACTGACATCGAAAAAAGAGAATGGATTGAGAACTTTCAGCTTGGCTTATTGCCTGATGATCCTGTTCACCCTTATCGCTCACTGGCATTTCCTTCATTGATTTGCATTGCACTCATTCTTTTTGCGCAAAATCGTATACACTCACAAGAGAATACTCGACCATGAAAGCACTACTTATCCTCGCCTGTATTTTGATCATAAGTTCACCGGCATATTCCACGCAATTAGGCAATGTCAAGGGAAAGAAGATTGTCACACTTCAAAATTCAGTCGGAACTTCCATTGCCAAATTCAACTCCAATTCACCTCTAGAAAAGTTTGAAGGAAATTCTCAGGCACTTCAAGGATCATTCACATTGAACGCCGACAATCTTGAACAAAGCATAGGTAAGATATCTTTCCCGGTGCGTTCAATGAAAACAGGACTTTCAAAAAGAGATGATCATATGTATGGTAAAGATTGGCTTGATGCACAAAATTATCCCAATATTGAATTTGAACTGAAGAAGCTTTCTTCCATTTCAATCAAAAAATCCGATAATTCCGGAGTTGAGTTCTCTGCAATTGCCGAAGGAATGTGTTCTGTAAAAGGAATAGCCAAACCGGCCAAGGCAAAATTATTTGTCAAGTATGTACTTGAATCAGATATAACCCGCAAGAGAGCCCAGGGTAACTTGGTGATGATTGATTCTGATTTTTCCGTTTCCCTCAAGGACTATAATGTGCTTGGCCGAGGAGATATAATTGGAAGTAAAGTTGGTGAAAGCATTGATTTGGACATAAAATTATTCGGTAGCACATCTAATTAAAAGAGGTAAGTATGTTACGCTTTTCTGTACTTTGTATTTCATTCATGTTGACATTTGGAGAATTATATTCTAATTCAGGTGGAAAGACTAAAAGCTTGCTATCTTCAATGGGTGGTTGCGGTGGTTGTCATGGAAGTGCATCTTCGAATACAAATATTTCGATAGTCAGCAAATCGGGTTCATTCACAATACAGCCGGGAGCCAAGGCAGAGTTTACAGCGATTGTGGCTCATACTTCCAAGCCCTATGCAGGAATTAATATTGGCGTTAAATCTTCGCTTACATCAAACACTAATACTGGAACATTAGCAGTGGTTCCAGGCCAAGGACTAAAGCTTGTTCAAAATGATGGTGAACTTACTCATACCTCTCCCAAAACTATGTCAAGTGGCAAAGCTGAATTTTCATTTACTTGGACAGCTCCCAGTCAAGAAGGTGTTTATTATTTGATGGCGACTGCTAATGCTGTAAACAGAAATGGCGGTGACAGCGGTGATGAATGGAATTTCATGACACCGATTCAAATTACTGTTGCGGCATCAACTGGAGTACATGAGGCAAATCAGATTAGTTCTTTGTCTGTGTTTCCCAATCCGGTACAAGAATATTCGATATTTCAATTTGAAGTAGATCTACCTTCTGAAGCATCATATTCAATCATCAATATGATGGGACAAACAGTGTTTTCTCAAAAACTCGGTTATGTGACATCAGGTGTACATAGCGTGAATTTTCTAGGATTATCTTCGATATTGAGTAGCGGTCATTATTTGATTTCGATTCAAGCATCCGGGGGAAGACAATCGATACCTTTTATCAAGCAATAACGTACATGGCCGCTTTTAGCGGCCATTTTTATGCATAATCGGGTCTTTGTTCATATTCAATCGGATCTTCATATCCCGCCTTTGCAAATCCTCTGAGTCTTAGGGCACAAGAATCACATATACCACATGCTTTATCACTGCCTGAATAACAGCTCCAAGTCAATCTTAGGGGTGCATTGAGAGCGATCCCATTTTTAACGATCTGCGCCTTATCCAAATCAATCAATGGTGTCTGAATTGTGATATGTGTTCCGGGTTTTGTTCCTAACTGAATCATGCTCTCAAATGCATCAAAGAAGACTTTTCTACAATCCGGATAACCGCTTCCATCTTCTTCAACTGCGCCAATGATGATTGTTTTAGCGCCTATGGCTTCTGCCCAGCTCACGGCAATTGAAAGCAAATTTGCATTTCTGAATGGTACATAACTTGTGGGAATATCCATATTCTGCAAATCAGCTTTGGAAACAGCAATAGAAGCATCAGTCAAGCTACTTCCACCTATTGCGGCCAAATGAGAAATATCAATGTCCAAAGTAGTTATTACACCCAACTCCTGGCATATCTCTCGAAATGCTCTCCCTTCCCTTTCTTCTGTTTTCTGTCCATAATGTACATGTAAAGCACAAACTTCATATCCTTGTTTCAAGGCCCATGAAGCGCACACCGTGGAGTCCATTCCACCACTCATCAATACAATTGCTAATTCTTTCATTTCAATGCATAGAGATTATGTTCTTTAATATATTTCTCTACCGATTCAGGCACAAGTCCATGTATGGCTTTTCCATTCAAAACAGATTCACGAATCAAAGTTGATGATACATGGAATAAAGGTGCATTCAGAATTATGGGTTTATTGACATCCACTTCTGCAATCAAATCATGTATCAATGCATGCATATTTGCTTCTTGCGTTCTTTGCACGATGCATAATTGTACACTTGATAATAATTCATCCCAGTGTTTCCATTCCTTAAAACGATGAGCTTGATCTTCTCCGATCAAAAGATATATCTGTGCTTCCGGATATCTACTCTGTATCTCAGCAACAGTATCTATTGTATATGAAAATCCTTCTCTCAGTATTTCCATATCGGAAACAATAGTATTTGGAATGTCTTCACATGCGAGTTCGAGCATTTTCAAGCGATGTATGTCTTCAGCCAAAGGCTCATTCATTCGAAATGGTGATCTACGAGCCGGAATAACAAAACAAATATCCAAGTCTATCTGAGTTGTAAAAGCTCTGATGAATGCAATATGTCCGGAATGAACAGGATTAAATGTGCCACCCATAATACCTATGTTCATTCTTTTCTCCTGATATTATAGCCTTTAAACCCGGCATAAATAATCATTATAAAGGAGAAAATAGTTGAAGAAATTGGTAAGACATCGCCAATGATAGCATAGAGTGACTTAACTTCCATCTGAGGGACTCTACCGGATATTGCTATTCTATGTTGTGCCGGTGCTATTTTGGAAATACTTCCATCAGGCATGATGATTCCGGAAATACCGGTATTGCCACATCGCGCAATTGCCCTTCTATTTTCAATGGCTCTCATCTGTGAAATAGCAAAGTGCTGCATTGGTCCAGGCGTATTATCAAACCATGCATCATTCGTGATCACAGCCAGCATCGTTGCACCTGAGTCAATATACAATTTCACAAATCTGGGATAAATGGATTCAATGCAAATAACAGTGCCAATGGAAGCAATGACTGTATCATTTCTGTATAAATCCAAAGATTGTTGGATATCACCTTTTTTCCATCCTGAAATCCCGACACCCCATTGCAATATCTGACCAAGCCATGGAATGTCTTGAGAGAATGGAACCCCTTCACCAAATGGTGTGAGTTTCATCTTTTTGTGAACTTGAATCATGGTATCTTGAACTAAAGCCGCAGCATTATACGCAACATAATACGATCCAGGAATGAGTCTGAATGGCTTTGCAAGTGGTTCTGATTCGGGGTTTTTCACAAGTTCTAAATGAGCAAAACCCGTCAAGATCGGGGTCTTACCCATTATGCTCTTGAAATAAGTGAAATCTTTATTGACATTCAATTCAATATTCATGAATGGAATTGCGGTTTCACTCCATATCCATAAATCCGGAGATGAGAGTTTCGATGATCGAATTGTTTCTTTATGAATGTGAATCTGATCACTAACTTCGCTTGACCATTTATTCCATGGATTGATATTTGGCTGAACAATTCCGATTTCGAGCTTCGGAGCTTTCGAAGTAAGTTCTTGAATATCATTCAATCGGATAAATCCATATCCAATGATGCCAATCACAATCATGGATAACAGTAGGAATCCACCTATGATATCTCGTTTTTCATGTGCTGTCAATATCCAATACAACAAAGATTGGATGAATACCATAAGAAATGACAGACCCCATATTCCGAATACATCTGCGAATTGAGCCAAGAGAGGAATATTCACATTCATATAACCAATTGTCAACCATGGATAGGATGCATCGGTTAATGTATGCAACCATTCATATGACACATAGAACACAGGAAGAGTGAACATAATGAATCGATGTTCTATTCTTTTTCTTACATAGAAATACGCAATAAAGGGTAACATCAGAAAAAAGGGATGACCTATTTGCAAGGCAATACCAGCAATCATCAAAAATGGATCACTTTCTTTTTGCCAACTACCTACCCACCAATTTGCGATTCCTTGATAGAGAAAATATGTGATATACAAATAGGTTGTGATTCTAGATTTCTTCTCTTGCACAAGTTGTTCTATAAGTAGAAGCAAAGGCAAGAAAGCTGCATATCCAATGAATCCAAGATTAAATGGAGGAAAAGCAAAACCTAGCATCATGCCTGAGAGTATTGCATAAGCATATTTTTTTGCTACCGTATTTGGAAGCAATCGATGTAGAATGGAATATGCCGGTGGGATTGGAGTCATTACTTTTTGAGTCGAGCGATGATTGTCTCACCACCTCGAGTTCTTTCATCTTTATGTACAAGTATTTCAGCATCAAGAGGAAGGATAATATCCATTCTTGATCCAAATTTCATCATGCCTATCTGCTCTCCTGTTGCAAGAACATCACCTTGTTTAACGGTACAAACAATGCGCCTTGCCAATACACCTGTGATTTGCTTGAAAAACACTTTTCCGAATTCATTTTGTACTCCTATTCTGCTCTGTTCATTGAGTTCGGATGCTTTTGGATGCCATGCAACCATATAATCTCCTTGCATATACCGATAAAACTCTACAGTTCCAGATACGGGAGAACGGTTTACATGCACATCCAGTGGTGAAAGGAAAATGCTGATTTGGCGTGCCTTCCCTTTGAAGAATTCTTTTTCTTCCATCTCAATGATCTCAACAATTTTACCATCAGCCGGAGCAATGATGATGGAATGATCGGATATAGCTGATGAAGGAATGCTTCTTTGAGGATCTCTGAAAAACCACAATGTGAATAATATGATGATGATTCCAAGTATCGCAGAGATCCATGACCATACATTTTGTAGAACAAACCCGGACAAAAGAACTAGAGAAAATCCAATGATGAGCATCGGAATGGCATTGTCATAACCATATTTTGAAAGCATATCAATTTCCCAACAAAGTTGTCGCACGAACTGCTTCGATCATGCGATGATAAAACAAGAAATGTTGAATTGATTCGAGAGATGCCATAAATGCATCAGAATAGTGGAAGTTCACTGTACCTATTCTTGCATCTGCATCGCTACCTAACGTTGATGAAAGCATCTCATCAGATTGAGGCAAATCATCGGCCGCAAACAGAGTAGTCAATTCTATTGGATCAGGTATATCTACATCTTTACATGACCAAAACATGAGTGGCAAAGGTGCAGTTTGAATATCAGACCATTCTTCCACAATATCAAGCATTCCTTGTGCCTTCATAGAATGATTCCAAGACATAAATGCATCATATGTTTCATTGATCGGCAGACTTGGGTCAGCAATCGACTTGTCAATGATGATTTCAGGGAATAAATCAAATTTTTCTGATAAGCATAATGCGCCAATTTGGAATAGAAAGACATCTTCCTCGATGGCAACTTTGTTAATGTTTTCTCGGCCCGGTAGAAACTGAATCGATGCAAGATTTGAAAATCCTTCGGCCGATAAGGCAGTTGAAGGAATAATTCGCAATTCTGAAGGATTCCTTGCAAAATTTAAAGGATCGATAAGTGCTATATCCGCTGTACCAAGATATAGACTTTGGGCACAATCGTATTCTGACATAGTTTTTAATACAAACCCCTTCTCCCTGCATACTGATTCAGCATTCGCAGTTATTGAAGAATATGCCGGATTATCGGGTATAGAAATTTTAAGGGACATATAAACTTTTCAAAGCCAAATAGGTGTTTGTACATTCAAATTGAGTAAATACTTGCCAAATTTACACAAAATATCCAGCTATTCTTGGCTTTAGGAGGTATTTCATTCTCTTTTTCCACCATGCTATCAATTCATGGCTTCTATCAATGCGGTTTTCTTAAATTAGTAAGTTTTTAGACCAACAATCACACATTTCACCATGTCAATATTCATACCCGAGCATATTCAGAAACTCTCTCCATATACTCCTGGCACATCAATCAAAGCTGTTCGAGAAAAATATGGTATCACGGATATTGTAAAATTGGCTTCCAATGAAAATCCATTAGGTACATCCCCTTTGGCATTGAATGCATTGAAAAAAATGATAGCAGATGATGTATCCGTGTATCCGGACGGTGGGGTTTCATTGAGAAATGCACTTGCACAAAAATTCCGTGTACAACCTGAAGAAGTTGTCACATATAATGGTTCTGATGCATTGCTGCATTTAATAATGCGCTGTTTTACAGTACCCGGCGATACAATTGTGTCCAGCGATGGTACTTTTGTTGGATATTATGTGGCCACTTCAATTGCAAATCTCAATTGCAAATCAGTTCCTCTCACTTCCGATTATAGATTTGACATTGATGGGATTATTGATGCGATTGATTCAAACACTAGAATCGTCTATATCGCAAATGCGAATAATCCTACCGGAACATATATCAATCAGCATGAATTTGATACACTACTCAATGCTGTTCCTGATTCTGTTTTACTAATCATGGATGAGGCATATTTCGAGTATACTGAAGTATTAGTTGATGATTATCCAAATAGTCTTCTTCACAGAAGACCCAATATGATCACACTACGAACATTTTCAAAGGCTTATGGCCTAGCTTCATTGCGTGTAGGCTATGCGATCGGACCTTCCGAGCTCATACAAGTCATGTCAAAATCCAAATTGACATTTGACCCAGGAACACTCTCTCAGATTGCAGCCATGGCAGCATTGGATGATCACGAATTCGTAAGTGCAACCATTGAACTCAATAAGAGAGGTGTACAACTCTTCCAAGATTCATTCAAGACTCAAGGATGGAAAATCTCTCCATCAGTGGCAAATTTCTCTATGATTGACTGTGGAACGGAGCAAAAAGCGATAGATTTGACACTTGAATTAGAGAAAAATGGGATAATTGTTAGAAGACTTCCAGGTTTCAAATTGCCACATTGTGTGAGAATCAGCACAGGCACAGATGAAGCAAATCAAAGAGTGGTGTCAATAATGGCTGAACTTTCCCAGTATTTTGCTTAATCAATTTCGTAATTTTACCAAATCACAACCATCTGGTATCTAGTCATGGAAACTATGTCCGCTGCATCATCACAAACAGCAATCACTGATTTTCTTCCGATCAATGGAACGGACTTTATCGAGTTTTATGTCGGAAATGCAAAACAAGCTTCCTATTTTTATCGCACAGCATTTGGATTTGAATTGATTGCTTATTCCGGACCTGAAACAGGTATTCGTGATAGAGCAAGTTATGTATTGAAGCAAGGTAAGATCCGCTTGATATTGACAACACCGATGCATCCAGGAAATGATATCAGCATGCATGTTGAGAAACATGGTGATGGCGTTAAGGTTCTGGCTCTTTGGGTTGATGATGCCGAAAAAGCATGGAAAGAAACTACATCTCGTGGAGCAAAAAGTCACCAAGAACCAACAACATTAAAAGATGCATTCGGCGAAGTGAAAATAGCATCGATTCATACCTATGGTGACACCATTCACACATTTGTTGAGAGAAAAAATTATACAGGCATTTTCATGCCTGGTTATGTGGCAATGGATGATGGATATAGAACAGATGATGTTGGCTTATTATATGTAGATCACTGCGTTGGTAATGTTGAGCTTGGGAAAATGGATGAATGGGTGAAATTCTATGAAGATGTCATGGGATTTTCACTACTCCTCACTTTTGATGACCAAGACATTTCTACTGAGTATAGCGCATTGATGAGCAAGGTTGTATCTAATGGGAATGGTTTTATCAAATTCCCAATAAATGAACCTGCTGATGGGAAAAAAGCAAAATCACAAATTGATGAATATCTTGAGTTTTACCATGGTCCCGGCGTGCAACATATTGCTGTGGCAACTCATGATATCATTGCAACTGTTTCAGCATTGAAATCTCGAGGAGTCCAATTCCTCAGAGTACCGGATACCTATTATAATGACTTATTGGATAGAGTTGGTGTAATCGATGAGGACATTGCGCCACTTAGAGAACTAGGTATTTTGGTTGACCGTGATGAAGAAGGCTATCTTCTTCAATTGTTCACAAAACCCGTTGAAGACAGACCAACTTTGTTCTTTGAGATCATACAAAGAAAAGGTGCCACCTCATTTGGCAAAGGTAATTTTAAAGCATTATTTGAATCCATAGAAAGAGAACAAGCATTGAGAGGAAATCTTTAATTCAGAAGGTTTCTTATTTACCCATACATATTGTTTCATTAGGAAGTACTATGTCTTCTCAAACAAATCCACCGAGTTATCACGAAATTCCGTTTTTCCAATCGGTGAACACTTATTTTGACAAAGCAGCAGCCTTGCTAGATCATTCTCAAGGTCTTCTCGATCAGATTAGAGCTTGCAATGCTGTATATCAAATTCAATTTCCTGTTCGAGTAAAAGGAGAAATTCAAGTTATTTCTGCTTGGAGAGCAGAACACAGTCATCATAAACTTCCATGCAAAGGCGGAATTCGCTACAGTGAGGATGTAAATCAAGATGAAGTGATCGCATTGTCTGCATTGATGACATATAAATGCGCTGTCGTGAATGTTCCCTTTGGAGGTGGTAAAGGTGGAATTAAAATAAATCCCAAGCATTATACTATAGATGAATTGGAGAGAATCACTCGCCGTTATACTGTTGAATTGATTCGAAAAAATTTCATTGGTCCAGCAGTTGATGTTCCCGCCCCTGATTATGGAACTGGCATGCGTGAAATGTCATGGATAGCAGATACCTATCAAACAATCAAATTCGATGATGTGAATGCTCTTGGCTGTGTTACAGGAAAACCAATTGCACAAGGTGGCGTAAATGGTAGAACAGAAGCCACCGGTCGTGGAGTTTTCTTTGGTGTAAGAGAAGCAGTCAATGATGTTGAACTCATGAAATCTCTTGGGTTAACAACAGGATTAGGTGATAAGACAGTCATAGTCCAGGGATTTGGTAATGTTGGGTATTATGCGGCAAAATTCATTCAAGAAGGTGGTGCAACAATCACAGGTATTATTGAATGGGACGGAGCAGTGTATAATCCTGATGGTATTGATGTCAATGCTTTGAAAATACATCAAGCAAATACAGGTTCAATTAGAAATTTTTCTGGCGCTCAAACAATAGATATTGGAAATACCGTACTTGAATACCCTTGCGATATTCTCGTTCCGGCAGCATTGGAATCTCAGATTACTGATTGGAATGCTGATAGAATTCAAGCGAAAATCATTGCTGAAGGTGCAAATGGTCCAATAGCGGCTTCTGCTGAACCAACACTGCTTGCCAAGAATATCTTAGTTATCCCTGATATGTTTATCAATGCTGGCGGTGTGGTTGTTTCCTACTTTGAATGGCTAAAGAATCTCTCTCATGTACGCTTTGGTCGTCTTGATAAGCGATATGAAGAAAACTCCAAGAAAGGTTTGATTGCAACAATTGAAAATCTTACCGGTAAATCATTGTCTGCTTCAGAAAGATCTTTGCTTGTTCAAGGTCCTAATGAAGTGGATTTAGTGAATTCCGGCTTGGAAGATTCAATGATTGGTTCTTATCATGAAATTATGGAAGTCTGGAGAAATAACGCAAATGTGAAAGATATGCGAACAGCAGCATTTATTTCCGCAATTGATAAAATTGCTGCTTCATATGATCAGATGGGCATTTTTCCCTAATTTGCCCTAGAATGAATAAAAAGCCTGCATATTTATATATGTGGGCTTTTTTGTTAAGTATTCATAATATCAGATATTTACAAAAAAAGTATTGTTAAACCAAAGCATTGTATTACTTTTGAAAAGGTTTTGGTGTTGATGTGCGCCATATATTTGAGATCACTCGTATAATTGTTTGTTTGTCGGTCTCGCTAATCACTACACATCTATAGAAGGTTTGTTATGAATATTTATGTAGGCAATTTGCCGTACAACATGGGTTCCGAAGAACTTCGCACCCTATTCGAAGGCTACGGCAATGTCACAGGTGCCTTCGTTATCACAGACAAAATCTCAGGTCGCTCACGCGGTTTTGGTTTTGTTGAAATGGAAAGTGATGATGAAGCAAGAGGTGCCATCGAAACAACCAATGGCCAAGAGTTCAGTGGACGCACATTGGTAGTCAATGAAGCTCGCCCTCGCGAGGAGCAATCACGCGGACCACGTCGCGATTTTCGCGGCGGAGATCGTAGGTCAGATCGATACGAATAAGAGATTAAAACTCCCTAGAATCGATACAGACATCAGTAATAACCCTCGACTTTTATTTTAGTCGGGGGTTTAGTATTTTAGTCCTGCACTAATTGAGAATTGCATGAATTTGGAACAGAAAAAAGGCATGATCATACAGGCCTTCCTCATAGACATTTTCTTTACTTGGTATGTTTGTATAACGATTGACAGAATAATTCTACCCGCATTAATTTCGTATGTTCCCGTGCAAGGTTTTGTCATACAATTGGCATATCTGTTCTTTGCATTCATTTCTGCACTTATGCTTAGAATTACCCAACAATCACCTGGGCAGGCAATCTTATCGAATGCAAAAGTATCAATGCCATTTTTGGGCAAACATATACTTTGGCTAGCATTTAGCTCATCGATTGTCGCAGGCTGGATTACCACTGATATTTCCCCTATTGATTTCTTTTCTACAAAAGGAATTGAAGCAGCTTCGAATATATTCACTGCACTAATTACACCTGAACTCAGCATTTTCGACATTGCGCTCAAAGCTCTTATTGAAACCATTTATATAGCTTTGACTGCAACTATTATAGCTCTTCCTCCCTCTTTACTTTTGAGCTTTTTGAGTGCAAGAACTTTGATGAAAGGAAGTACGCTATCTTTCGCCATATACTCTACAGTGCGATTCATTTCAAATTTTGCACGATCAATCGAACCCCTTATTTGGGCAATTATCTTCTCTGTTTGGGTAGGTATTGGTCCATTTGCTGGAATGCTTGCACTCATGATTCATACAGTTGCTTCACTTACAAAGCAATACTCCGAGCAAATTGAAGATATTGATAATGGTCCGATTGAAGCAATCGAAGCAACTGGTGCACATCCATTGCAAGTCATCAGTTATGCAATCATTCCTCAGATTGTCATTCCATTCTTAAGTTTCACGATTTATCGTTGGGATATCAATGTTCGGATGGCAACTATCATTGGCTTGGTTGGAGGTGGTGGAATAGGAACAATGCTCATGCAATATCAAGGACTTGCTCAATGGAATGAAGTCGGACTTATCATCATCATGATAGCATTTGTGGTTTGGGTAATGGATTATGTATCTGCAAGAGTGCGCGAAGCTCTTCGTTAAGAATGCAATTGCTGATACATATTTGAATAGACTTTATTCCCATCAATACCAAAGCGTTCAAAATATCCTGTATACCATTGAGTCAGATGAGCACCTGCATTCATTGCATCTCGAATATCATCTGATGTTTCAATCCCCCCCGTTGCAATAACAATACAATCTTTGATGGAACATTCTCTAAGATATTCAAGTGCAATCGAGCAAATCTGAAGAGAAGACTCACGCAATATTGCCCCACTTAATCCACCGCCATATTCCTTTGTGAAATACTCATAGTGTTTTTTGTCATCAGCATGGATATGACTTTCATGCTTTTGATATGCTGTGGAAGTATTGCCTAGATTTATTCCAGCATAGTTTCTTTCGATAAGTATGGACATGAGAGGTTTAATCAATGAAGGATCGGTGTCATTTGAAAACTTTACTATGATCGGATATGTCTCCAAATCGATAGTATCTGCGATTGCATCAAGTCTTGCAATGAGTGAATCATCAATCATATCATGTTCAGTGGCATGTCCGGGTACATTTGGACAACTCTCATTGAGTTCAATAAAATCACATCCTGCATCTTGATATGCTTTAATCCCTTCAATCAACCCTTTCAATCCCTGACTTCTATTCATTCCAGGATCCATTGATACACTTGCCCCGATTGGAAATTCAGGATAATGTGAAAATGTTGCGATGAGATTTGCGGTTTCGATATGCCCTTTATTCGGTAAACCCAACCAATTGGACGCAGAATGGCTATTGGGATAAGGTATAAATGGTAATGCGATTCCGTTCTTTACATTACCCTTACGAGGAAGCGAAGTGGTTGTTCCTGCCAAATAGAAACCAGCACCCTGAGCATATGCCCTTTCATACCCTTCAGCATGCTTATACATGCCTGCCGCATTACCGATTGGAGAACGAAAAGTTAAATTTCTTATACGTACTTTGAGAGTATCGGGAATAATGATTGGGTGAATGATGTCTTTCGCTGCAATTGATGAGAACCAAGGTCGAGTTGCTGAATATACATGAGTAAATATTCTAGAATGCAGACTTCCTAATAGAGGTCTCAGCGAATGATCAATTCTTGATAAGAGAGTTGCCAGAGACATGAGCGTTCACAATTCCTTACGAAGTCTTGCAACAGGAATCCGCATTTGTTCACGATATTTGGCGACAGTTCTTCGCGCAACATTCAAACCTAGTTTCTTTAACTCAGACATTAATTTATCATCACTATGTGGCTTGAGCTTTGGCTCTTTTTCAATCATATCTTTGATTTTTTGTTTGATAACAGTTGTTGATATTTCCTCGCCATCATCGCTTGGCAAAGATTCACTGAAGAAAAAGCGCAATTCATATGTTCCGAAATTAGTTTGAACATATTTTCCATTGACTATTCTGCATATGGTTGAAACATCCATTCCGGTAACATCTGCAACATCTTTATAGATTAATGGTTTGAGAGCGCTCTCACCAAATCTAAAAAAGTCTTTTTGTGCGCCTGCAATACCTGTCATGACTTTCAGCATTGTTTTCTTACGCTGTCTGATTGCTTGCAAAAGGAATTTCGCATCATCATACTTTTTTCTGAGCCATTCTTTTGTTTCTTTATTGTATTTCCGATACCGTCCTTCTTTCTTCAAATCTTCATACATCTTATTGAGTTTAAGCTGAGGGATTCGAGTATCATTAACATTGATGAACACATCATCATCATCATCAATAGAGATAAGAAAATCGGGAATAACTGTTGATGTTGCAATGGATATTCCCATTCCTCCAGGTTTTGGATTCAATCTTCTGATTGCATCAATGGCGGCTTTCAAATCAACTTCATTGATTGAGAACTGTCTGCAAAGGACTGTATAATGCTTCATTACAAACACTTCATAACTTTTTTCAAGTATTCTTTTTGCCAATAATTCAGAAGCACTCGGATTCTGCTTTGCATTCAATTGAAGAAGCAAACATTCACGCAAATCTCTTGCTGCAATTCCTGGTGGGTCTTGTTGCTGAACGGAATGCAATGCTCTTTCAGCCATCTCTAAGGTGATATTTGGCACCGGTATCGGAGGCACAGGTTCCTCCATAGACAAATCGGTATCCTCATCATCAAGATTGTCAAAATACGAAGAGGAATAGGAGTTTTTTCTGAGTGATTCTTCCAAGAATCGTTTATGCCTGCGAAGATATTCACGATATAGTTTGTGATTTTCCTCCATGATTCTTGAATTGACATCATCAACGAGGTCTTCCAATGATCTTCTCAGATAACCATCATCCTCTAGGTTTCCAATGATGGTATAACAAAGGAGTTTTTCTTGATCCGTAAGATTTAGTACATTGATTTGTTCAATCAAATCATCGGTGAAAGTGCGGATTTCACTTTGATCATTTCCCCAGAAATCATCATCATCATCATTGTCACCGCTTCCTTGCTCTGGAGTTTGAGTTTCATTCCATGCTGATTCATAGAAATCAAATGGATCATGATGTTCAGCTTCAAATGGAACGGGTTCATCATAATCATGGGAATGATCATTATGATCATTTCCATCCATGACATCTTTGGGAACAGTGCTTAGTAGATTTTCTGTAGGGGCAAAATCAGTGTCATCTTCAATTGCAATCATCTCATCCGAAGATTCATCAAGCATAGGATTTTGCTCAACTTCCTGACGAACATGTTGCTCCAACTGCAATATTGGTAATTGCAGGAGTTTTAGATACTGTATTTGTTGTGGTGTAAGAGTCTGCAACAGCGATGTTTGCAGATTCATGCTGACTTTCATTGGCATTATTGATCCTCCTGAGTAGTCATGTCGATTGCTTGTTCATACCAATGTTCCCCAAAAGCACGAATCAAAGAATCTTTGACAGCATGTATGACTAATGTTCCTTCTTGTTTACCATATTGAAGTGCGGGCTTGCATTCCTCAAATGGTTGATAACTCAAATACTCACCACCAAAATTTCGCACTCTGATTGGGAAAAGATGACATGAAATGGGTTTCCGAAATGTAGATTTTCCCTCATGAAATGTTTTTTCCAAAGCACATTTAGCTATACCCTCTTCTCTATAGACAAAGACACAATCTGCATCATCTATGCATTGTATATATAAATCATCGCCGGAATTTCCAACCCATTCATTTTTTTGCAAAATGATTCTTGATCTTTCATTCAGATACTCCATTGCAAAAGGTATAGCATCTTGAATCAATGGAATTTCTTCTTTTTTTAATGGAGCACCCTCACCGCCGGATACAGTGCAACAAGCACCTTTGCATGCATGTAAATCGCAAGCAAAATGTTTTTGGATGATTTCCTCATCCAACAATATGGAGTCTATCAGAATCATGGCGTTAAAAATGGGTGGATACGCCTAATGCAAGTGCTGCTTTGCATCGTGGTATGATTTTTGCCTAAACTACTATTTGTTGATGAGAATTGCAAAAATATCACATAAAAAAACGGTCAATTTCAAGTAAAAATTGACCGTTAAAATTTAAAATCCACTCAATCACAAACCGGGATATAAGGGGAATTTCGAGCAATATTCTTTTACATCGTCCTTGACTTTTTCTGCAATTGATGAATCACCGCATTGGGAAATCACTCTATCAATGAACTCAGCAATCTGTTTCATGTCTTCTTCTTTGAAACCACGAGATGTCATGGCTGCTGCACCAAGCCGAATACCAGAAGTTACAAGAGGTGGCTGTGTGTCATATGGAACGGCATTCTTATTGCAAGTAATACCTGCAGAATCAAGTGCAATTTCGGCTTGCTTTCCGGTAACGCCTTTATTTCTTAAATCAATCAACATCAAATGGTTATCTGTACCACCACTGACGATGTCATATCCTTTTTGAATTAAAGCATCTGCCATTGATTGAGCATTCTTTACAACCTGCTTGGTATAATCATCAAACTCATCGGACAATGCTTCTTTGAAAGCAACTGCTTTTGCAGCAATTACATGCATAAGTGGTCCGCCTTGAATTCCGGGCATAACCATTGAATCAATCAATTCACCCATGAGTTTTTTGCGACCAGATTTTGGTGCAACCGCTCCAAATGGATTCTCATAATTAGTACCCATCATGATTATTCCACCGCGTGGTCCACGGAGTGTTTTGTGGGTTGTACTTGTAACGATATCACAATAAGGAATCGGATTATCCAATCTCCCTTTTGCAATCAAACCTGCAGGATGCGCAATATCAGCAAGTAAATATGCACCTATTGAATCAGCAATGGTTCTAAATGCTTTGAAATCAATATTTCGAGAATAAGCAGAAGCACCAACAGTGATCATTTTTGGCTTATGTTCTTTGGCAAGATCTGCTACTTTATCATAATCTATTCTACCGGTTTCTTTGTCAAGTCCATAAGGTATGAAATTATAAAACTTACCGGAAAAATTCACAGGCGAACCATGGGTGAGATGACCTCCATGTGATAAGTCCATACCAAGAACTGTATCTCCCGGGTTCAAATACACAAAATACACGGCCATATTGGCACCACTGCCACTATGCGGCTGAACATTCACATATTCGGCACCAAACAGTTGTTTAAGTCTATCTCTGGCAATGTCTTCTGCGATATCAACCCATTCACAGCCACCATAATAGCGCTTGCCGGGATATCCTTCCGCATATTTATTTGTCAGGACCGAACCTTGTACTTCCATGACAGCGCGTGAGGTGAAATTTTCGCTGGCAATGAGTTCTATTTTATCACATTGGCGTGAATATTCGCCTTCCAATGCTGAGTATAATTCTGGATCTTCTTGTTTGGTGATTTCGTACATAATTTATTGTTGAATAAATCTAATGGAAGAATAAGTACCTTCTTGATTCAAGCGAGCAACATACACTCCGGGCAACAATTGCGGAAGTGTGATTGAAGATGTACTTGTTTGTATGTGACCAAAAGAACAAACTGTGCGACCAAATAAATCCATTATTTCAATTTGGGCATTTCCAGAAATTACCGGAAATGTCAATATACCGTTCATACCATGAGCAATTGGATGACTTAGTATACGCAAGGATGATTCCTGTGAGATTTCATCGTTCACAGAAACAAAAGTCGCAGAATCAAAACAAAATGTTTCACCGGTCACGGCATGAACAAAGCATGACATAGTTGGTGAAAGTGAATCAGAATCATCTTCAAAATTAAAAGACCATAATGGAGAACCTTCTGTGAAAGATGATCCAAGTATTGGGAATGGAAAAGGAAATAGTGCAATAAATGATGATTTTGCTTTAGGATTCACTTTCGAAAAGTCTTGATATAACTTATTGGTATTTAACGCATTTATAATTGCATCTGAATTTAACATTTTTGAAACCGGCAATGAATCCTGTGAGAAAGAACCAAGTTCATCTGGGGCAGCGTCGGCAGGAATTGGGAATTGTTGCAAACCAAGGAAAGGAACTTTGACAAATGTCAAAATCTTTGATTGGGGATTCCCATTTGCATCCGTTATTGAAACAACATAGATCCATACTGGTGATCTACCAGTCTTCAGATCAAATACGCCACCTAATAACCCACCAGTTTCTCCTAAACCAGCCGTATCTCCAATTGTCGCAATAGCTGATATGGAGGGATTAATCCAACCTGAATCCGATGCTACCTTTTTAACATTTGGCAATGCTTCTTTGACCAAGTAAGGTTGCGTTAATTGAGCCGATGCATTTGATGTGATGCCAAATAACAGGCAACTTAGAATGACTAGTAAAGTAAATTTCTTCGATGACATAATGCCTCCTAAGACATGGAACTTGTTATATAGAAATTGTGATAATTGCAAATTTAGGGAAATGATACAGCATGTTCATCTAATTATGTCACTTTTATTCAAAAATGTAAATAATAAGTCCATTAAAGAATGTCCGAGTATTTGTAATTTTGCAGGTCTCATATCTTGACACAACATTCAATACAAAATGAATATCACCAAAGAAGATTGGATTGGAATTGCCAAAAACCTTGTCATTTCCCGTCTGATTGATACCATAGAAGAAAGTGAACTTGCTCCATCAGGCAAAGTCCTGTATCAGTTTTCTTCAAAAGGACATGAATTGGGACAGATAATACTGGCTCATTTCATGAACAACCCTCATGATGGTGCAACAGTATATTATCGCTCCAGACCTTTCGTACTTGCTGCAGGGATGACCATCGAAGAGGCTTTTGCGGGTCCAATTTCAAATGCAGGAAGTCTGAATGGTGGTCGTGATATTGGGGTTGTACATCATCTTCCTCCGAGAAATGGTGTTACAATAATGCCTGCAAGCGGGGATGTTGGTGCTCAATATACACCTGCTGTCGGTTGGGCTCAAGCCGCGGTCTATAGATCAACCGTATTGGAAGAAGAAGATTGGAATGAATCGATTGCCGTTGCTCTTGGCGGAGATGCTTCATGTGCAACGAATGGTTTTTGGTCTGCATTGACAATCGCCACGACGCAGAATTTTCCGATGATTTTCTTCATTGAGGATAATAATTATGGTATTTCAGTCACGGGTGATTATCAAACTCCCGGCTCAAATATTGCCCATAATTTAGCTGCATTTTCCAATCTTTTGATTTTGGAAGGTGATGGAACTGACCCAGAAGAAGCCGCTGAATTGATTTACGATGCAATTGAACATGCCCGCAAGCGGAAATCACCGGTTCTTATAAGACTTGATGTACCAAGGATTTGCGGACATTCCGGAAAAGATACCCAAACATATAAATCTGAAAAGCAGAAAAAGAAGGATTTGGAGCGAGATCCTCTACATTCTTTGAAAAAATTTCTTGTCAAGAAGAAATTTATAAAAGAAAAAGAGTGGGATGTCTTGACTACTGATTGTGAGACACAAGTTCGAGCAGGTTTGGAAAAAGCACTTGCACAACCTATTCCAACATCCGAAGGAATACTCAATCATGTATTTCATGATGGAGTCAATCAAAAGATAGGTGGACTTGCACCGGAAAATATTCGATTACACTCTTTGCCCGAGGAAAGCGAACAGAAACGCATGAATTTCATTGAAGGCATTAGAAAAACACTCGATACCGAACTTATGAGCAATCAACGATTGATCATCTTCGGTGAGGATGTTGGGGCAAAAGGTGGAGTTCATGGAGCAACCATAGATTTACAGCTTAAACATGGTGCTGACAGAGTATTCGACACTTCCCTTTCTGAAGAAGGAATTATTGGTCGCTCACTCGGACTTGCCTATGCAGGCCTTATGCCTGTACCCGAAATTCAGTTCAGAAAATATCTTGATCCCGCAATGGAGCAATTCAATGATGCGGGCACGGTTCGTTGGAGAACAAACAATACCTTCGCTTGTCCATTTGTTATTCGCATTCCTGTCGGCCACAGTAAGGTTGTTGGCGATCCATGGCATAGCGTTTCAGGTGAAGCAATATTTGCTCATACAATCGGCTGGCGCATAGCTTTTCCAAGTACGATTCAAGATGCCGTTGGATTATTGAGATCTGCTATTCGTGGAAATGATCCGACAGTATTCCTAGAGCATAGAAATCTTCTCGATACACTTCCAGGAAGGGGTAATTATCCCGGCGATCATCATATTGTGCCGTTCGGTGTGGCCAATGTGTTAAGTGAAGGTACTGACGCAACCATCGTCACTTGGGGCGAAATGGTACATCGCATTTTGGAAGTTCAAAAGCAATTGAGTGAGTATTCACTAGAAATCATTGATTTGAGAACGATCAGTCCATGGGACAGAGATTGTGTTTTGAAATCAGTCAAGAAGACCGGTCATTGCATGATTGCTCATGAAGATGCAATCACCGCGGGCTTTGGAGCTGAAATCGCGGCCACCATCACCGAAGAGGCTTTTACATATTTGGATGCACCCGTGATGCGTCTTGCTACGCCGGATATTCCAATTCCGTATAATAAACAATTGATGGATGCTGTTATTCCAACAACGCAACTCATCAAGGAACGATTGGAACAACTCCTGCGTTTCTGAACCGAACTATATCCATTACAGAGGATTGCGCAATGCAGCGCATAATGTTTAAATCGAAAATACATCGTGCCACCATAACGCAAGCAGAATTGCATTATGAAGGTAGTCTCACCATAGATCTTGATCTCATGGATGCTGCAGATTTATTGCCCTATGAAAAAGTTGCAATAGTCAATATCAATAATGGCGAACGATTAGAGACATATGTTATTCCCGGTGAAAGAGCAAGCAAGACCATTTGCATGAATGGTGCCGCCGCTCGAAAAGGCGTTATAGGAGATCGTATCATCATCATTAGTTATGCTACAATGTCTCAAGAAGAAGCAAAAAATTATGCTCCAACTATTGTTTTGGTGAACGAACTCAATGAAATCATAGAGACATCACATATCGTTGAAGCAAATACTATCATGCATGGTTGATCATGGAATTAGCAATCATAATACTTGCCGCCGGCAAAGGCACCAGAATGGGCCTGACGGACAAGCCCAAAGTAATGTCCGAACTCGCAGGAAAGCCTCTCATTGGACATGTGATTGATGCAATACTACCCTTGGCTCCACAGCATATAATCCCTGTGATTGGATTCAAAAAAGAAATGGTCGAAGAGTATCTTGATGCTCATTTCAATGGATTGACTCCTGTCTATCAATTAGAACAATTGGGAACCGGTCATGCAGTGATGCAGGCCAAAGAACGGTTGAAGGATTTCACTGGTTTTGTACTTATTCTTACCGGTGATACACCACTCATACAAACAAAAACACTCTCAGAATTACTGATTCAATCAGAGAATTTTCCTACTATTCCTGATGTAATTACGGTTACGACTTTTCTTGACGAACCCAAAGGATATGGTCGCATACTTCGAACAGCTTCAGGTGATTTCTTTGGCATTGTTGAAGAAAAAGATGCGAGTGATTCACAAAAAGGAATTCAAGAAATCAATACGGGAATGTTTTTGGTCAATTCCCTTTCTCTCTTTGAAGCACTTGGAAATATATCAAATGCGAATGCTCAAGGGGAATATTATTTGACCGATATCATAGCATATCTTCATGGTCAACAAAAACATGTCTATGCCATTCCGTCTTTGAATTCCACTGAATTCATGGGTATAAACACATTGCAGGAATTAGCTTCTGCCGAAGAAGTTTATGCTGCCATGCAAAAGGATAATTGCTGATGCTACAAGGAATCAATCATATCGGAATTGCTGTCAAAGATCTTGAAGTAAGCAAACAACGCTATGCGCAATTGTTCAGAGTGGAACAATTTCATGAAGAAATAATCGAAACTCAAAAAGTTCGCATAGCATCCTTCTCACTCAATGGTGTTTTGATTGAACTCACTGCCGCAATTTCCGATGATTCACCCATCGCACAATTCATAGCAAAAAGAGGTGAAGGAATTCACCACATAGCATTCACATCAAATGCAATTGAAGATGATCTGTCGCATGCTGAAGAACATGGCATTAGACTAATCAATCAGACCCCGGTTCCCGGTGCACATGATATGCAAATCGCATTTTTACATCCGAGTTCAACAGGCGGAGTATTAATGGAATTTTGTCAACCAAACACTACCGATACACATGAATGAACAGATTATTCGCGAAGCCATAGATTCCATTTTAGATCCTGATTTGGCAATCACGCTCAAAGACCTCAATGCAATACAGTCGATGGAAATTGAAGGCATGTCCATATCAGTGTATATAGAATTATATCCACCGGTACATTGGATTGCAAAGGTGATTGAAGATCAAATTCGCGAAAAGATTCTTGCCATCTCGGAAGGTTATGACATTCGAATTTATGTTCGTGAGATCATAACACCAAGAGCAACAAATCCAAATGTTCTCCCAACTGTAAAACATCTCATTGCCGTATCATCCGGAAAAGGTGGGGTAGGAAAATCCACGATAGCTGCAAATCTAGCTGCTTCACTTGCACAAAGAGGTGCTAGTGTTGGACTTCTTGACGCAGATATTTATGGACCGAGCATTCCCACAATGTATGGCGTTGCAGGAGCTCAAATGGAAGCCGAGAAGACAGAATCAGGTGCTTTGATTGGATTTCCAATTGAACAATATGGCGTAAAAATAGCATCTATCGGTTTTATCATGGATCGCAATCAAGCAGCCATCATGCGAGGCCCGATGCTCGCCGGTTATTTCACCACATTGATGGATCAAATCGCATGGGGTGATTTGGATTTTCTTGTCTTTGATTTACCTCCAGGAACAGGTGACATCCAATTGACACTCACTCAAAGAGTACCACTTGATGGAGCAGTTATTGTTACCACACCTCAAGAAATTTCTGTTTCAGATGTACGAAGAAGCATCAGCATGTTTAAGAAAGTGAATGTCACCATACTCGGAATCATCGAAAACATGAGTTATTTCGTGCCTCCGGATGCACCTGAAAAACAATATTATATCTTCGGCAAAGGTGGAGGAGAGCAAGTTGCTTCAGAGTCTGGGGTTGCCTTTCTCGGCTCTGTGCCACTCACGATTGACACCAGAGAAGGCTGTGATAATGGATTTCCGGTTGTATTAAACCCCGAGTATATGGTTCAAGGTGATATCATTCGAGATATCACTGCTTCTATTGTATCAATGATACGCAAGAACGCTCATGCATCAAGAAATACACAAACTATTTCAATAACCCTTTGATGAATACAGAAGAAGTTATAGTACATATTCAAGCAATCCTTGACCAAGTAAGACCTTATTTACAGGTGGATGGTGGAGACATTGAATTCGTGGCCTATGAAGATCAAATCGGCGTGGTTGAAGTTCGATTTTTAGGGCAATGTACACAATGTCCTATGCAATTAATGACACTTCGCGCAGGAGTTGAGCGGTGGTTGTTAGCAGGAATTCCATCTCTAAAACGGATTGAAGCGGTGAGATAATATCACTGCAAAGAAAATGATTTGTGTTTTTGAAAAAATAGCATATATTTGGGGCTATAATTGAAGGGGCGAATAGCTCAGCTGGTCCAGAGCGCCTGCCTTACAAGCAGGATGTCGGGGGTTCAAATCCCTCTTCGCCCACATAGTTAAAGCCCTGATTTTCAGGGTTTTTTTCGTTTATGCTCATTTCGACACCGTTCAGAGCAGTATTTCACTTCGTCCCATACTTTTTCCCATTTTTTTCGCCAGACAAATTCCCTAGAGCATGTATCACACATTTTCCTAGGAAGAAATTGTTTTTTCATGATTGGGGTTGAAGCAATTCTTTCAAACACTGTTGTACTAGAGTACCATCTGCCTTTCCACGAAGTTCTTTCATTGCAAGTCCCATCACCTTCCCCATATCTTTCGGACCTTCAGCACCAACTTGCTGAATAATCAGTTTCAGTGCATCAACAACTTCGGATTCGGATAATTGTTCGGGCAAATATGCTGCTATGATTGCAAGTTCTGATTCTTCCTTTTCCAATAAATCTTGTCTTCCCGCTTGCCTATACATTTCAATGGCATCTTTTCTCTTCTTTGATGCATTGAGCAGAATCTTCTGTGCATCTTCTTCGGTCATGTCCTTACCTGTTCCGCTTTTGGTGAATTCAATGATAGAAGCGCGTAAACTACGAAGTGTTTCCAGGCGTAGTTTATCACCAGACTTCATGGATTCCTTCAAATCTTCATTGATTATTTGCTCAAATGTCATAATTATCTCCATATGTTATTCAAAAATACTCTCTTAGCACTTCATTACAAAAGAGAAGCCTTTGGAAAAAGAGTTTGCAAGGGGTATTTTGCGATTCATTCAATCAAACAATTCATGAGTCTTTTCGAATGACCACAAAGTCGACCACCTCAAGTTCATATTCTTGGCCACTGATCATTGGAATATCGATACTTACCACAATGATATTCTTTTCGGATATTCTTTTTGGTTCATCCTATTTCTGGGATGATATTTCGCAGTATGTCTATCCCATGGCAAGTTTTGGAGCATCCATGACTGCAAAGGGAGAGATTCCATTTTGGAATCCATTCATGTTCAATGGAATGCCATTTCTTGCCGACTTTCAGGCACAATATTTTTATCCGGCCCATTGGGTTTTCCCGTATTTCATTGATCCTGCAACCGGGATGCTGAAAGCCAAGGTGATTGAATATGTCATCATTTTGCATTTTGTCATTGCCCAACTCAGCATGGTTTATATGATGCGTGGATTGGGAGTGAGTCAATGGGGTGCAATTCTAACTTCAATTGCATATGCCTTTAGCGGTGCAATGGCCGTTCGTACCAATCATCCTATGATTATCTATCATTTGGCACTGTTTCCACTCATTGTGCATCATGTATTGAAAGGCATACAACTCCTAAGATTGCAGAATGTTCTCTATGCAGGATTATTACTTGGCATTGCAGTGCTTGCAGGACATGCTCAAACTTCGACATATATGCTCATTTTCTTGGCTGTGCTCGGATTCATTCATGTGATTCAGGGAATCTTGAAGAAAGAACTGAACGGATTATCTGCCGTGAAGAGTCTTGGTTTATTGGCATTACCTGTCATCATTGCATCTTCCATTGCTGCAATTCAGTATGTACCAGGTCAGGAATTGGCATCTTTCTCTGAGAGAAATGATATCACATATGAAAAGACCACCGATGGTTCCATGCAGATTTCACAAGTGTTTCATATGATACTTCCATCACTTCATGGAAAGATCATTGGGAATCCGGGACCCAAAGATTCAGATGCTCAATTCATGATGATGGATGCGAATAATCAACCCGTTCAAACACATTGGTATTGGGATACAGCATTTTATTTCGGAATTCTGGCGGTCATATTGGGAGCATTATCCTTTCTTGTTTTACCTAGAACACCTATCATATTGACCTGTCAATTTCTATGGATATTTGCATTTCTGTATGGTATCGGAAATAATGGATTTTTACATGGATTACTTTCGGGTATTCCAATATTCGGTCAATTCAGAAATCCAGGGAGGATGATGTTCTATGCGGCATTTGGATTCCCATTATTGGCCGGCTTGACATTTGATGCTCTACCTTCTCTTTTCAGAAATTCCACATTGAAAACTCGCATGTATATTATTAGTAGCATTCCATTGACGCTGCTCATGCTTGGAGTACTTGGGATCTTACAATCATTTGCATCCGTTAATGATCCACTACATTCTTTTGTTTCAAGCCAAGCAGGTATTATTCTCGTGATTGCGATCATTGGCATCGGACTTATATATCTTCGTGGCAATGAAAAAGTAAGTCCCATGATTGCGGGTCTTGCAATATCCTCTTTATTATTCATTGATCTCAGCATACAATTCAAAGGATTTCATGGATCAAAAGAGAATCCTGAAAGCATGTATGTACTTTCAAATGAATTGAAATCACAACTCGCCATCAATCCACCACATTCCATTTTTCGTGTATCAATGAGAAATCAATATGGAATGGCATTTCAAAGAAATGGAGGAATGGCTTCTGGCATTATGCTCTATGAAGGATATAATCCGATACTTCTTGCGAGAAGGAATCCTCCACTCCAATCTGAGGAAGACAGATTTGATGTATTGAACATACGCTATGCTCTCACACTTGATTCCACATCAGGTTCATTGTATTTCAGAAAAAGAGAAAGCGCTTATGGTCAGGCAAGAATAGTATATAATGCAAAAGTCTTCTCAGATGATTCATCATTGAAAAGAGCCATAATGAAGGCAGGATCAGACATGCGCCATTCGGCTTTTCTTGAAAGAAAACCATCCATTACATTGTCTGGACAAATTCCTGATTCAGTACAACATATTGTTAAAACATTGACATATGAGCCGAATCATCAAGTATATTCCATAGAAACAAGTCAACCCGGAATCCTTTGTCTTAGTGAGATTTGGTTTCCTTCATGGAAAGCAACATTGGATGGATCATCGGTGGACATTCACCGTGTAAATTGGTCACTTCGAGGAATTGAGATTCCTGCAGGAAAACACACAATAGAATTGCATTTCATTTCTGATTCTTATGAAACAGGAAGAACAGTAAGTTATGCAGGTTTTGGCATCACAATCATCGGTATTATCCTTGGTTTGTTCATGCAAAGAAGGAAGAACAATCAATCATGAAATATCTCTTCATAGTATTTGCTGTAATCTTCCTCACTTCTTGTTCGGATGAAACAGAGCAACAATTGCCATCTCAGAATCGCAAGACTCAATGGCCTGCTTCAAAAGTATTTACAGGTAACAATAATTCTTTTGTCATTGCATTGTCAAAAGAGCTACATGGAATTACTTTTAAACAAACAGATACCTTAAAAACTATTTATGACAGTGCGATACAAGATGTGTATTTGTTGGAGAATGATTCTATTTCCATGACTATTAGTGTGGCACGCTATTCCAAAAATGTGATTCAAAAAAGAAAGCCAGAAAAACTCTTTGAATCTGCAATGAATAATTTTCTTCATGCCTTGGATGCAAAGAGCACTCAGTCAATGAGATGTACAAAAAAAATACAGAACCAATCAACTAATGGTGTACGAACTTTTTATACCTTGCTCGATGGCATGACGAGATATTATGGAACTTCGGAAATGTATCTTTACGATGAGAAACTCTTTCATATTGCTATTTTGACAACCTCAAAAGATGCAATATCAAACTCTCCCTCAATTGCCCTTGCTTTTCACTCATTCATGCCGCAATGATATGTCGCAAATATCACTTCATCAAGAAATCATTGATCTGAAACAACACATTCTCAAATCCAGAAGAGAATTGCAGGAATTGTTACATGAACATCATCGCATGAAGGAACATGAGAAAATTTCTTTGCACGCTGAATATGATCTACATTTCAAGCATCTGGAGATTGAAATTCAGCAGAAAGCATTGCAAAACAGTGAATTGCAAAGAAGAGCTGAGTTATTGATGACGAAATTTCAGAGAGGGGAAAAATTAACTCCTGAGTTGGTTGCATTGATTCATAAAGTAGTTGATAAAGAATTCGCTGCCTTAAAAAATAGAATGCAGGAATTACTTAATCAGCAATCACAATCCAAGATTGCATTTAATCATTCACATGTTCATGCATCTCTACCAAAGTTGTATAAAGAATTGGCAAAGAAATTACATCCTGATTCTGGCGCCGATCCTGATCTAACGCAGAAATACTGGATTTCAGTACAAAAAGCATATGATGAGAAAGATCTACATACACTTCATGCACTTCACACACTCATATGTAATTCTCCCCTATCAGCTTCAGATTCATTGGAAGAATTAAGTTCCAATACAGAAGTATTGATAAATGAATTACAAAAAATACAATCTCTCATAAGCAAAGAAGTTGAATACATAGCAATACTCAAAACTCAGATTCCATTCTGCTATGCATTGGGTTTGAAAGATTCCAATTGGATTACACGTCATGGAACAACACTCATTCAGCAAATAGACAAATACTCTGCCGAGATTCGCAAATCTCAAGATATCATTAAGATGTTGACAGGAAGTGAATGGACTATTGATCAGGAAACACTCGAGAATACCGATCCTTCGATCAAAGAACAAAGAGTGTATAATGAAGAATTCATTGATGCAACATATTTTAGCGGTCGACATTAATTTATGGTTACTTTATGTCTCACATAGCAGGTTTACGAAATTCAGCGATGAATGCCGCGGTTATAGTAGCAGCCCTCGGTTATTTTGTTGATATTTACGATCTCATTCTCTTCAGCGTAGTTCGAGTTCCCAGCTTGGCATCACTTGGTTTATTACCTGAACAAATCACAAAGCAAGGTATGTTTTTATTGAATGTGCAAATGACCGGCACTTTGATTGGTGGCGTGTTTTGGGGAGTTTTAGGTGATAAGAAAGGAAGAATAACCACCCTTTTTGGTTCCATACTGTTATACTCCATAGCCAATACATTAAATGCATTTGTGGTTTCTGTAGAACAATATGCATTACTTCGTTTCATTGCCGGTATAGGACTTGCTGGTGAATTGGGAGTAGGAATAACTCTTGTTTCCGAAGTTTTGCCAAAAGAACAAAGAGGTTATGGCACCATGATTGTAGCTGGAATTGGTGTCACAGGAGCTTTACTCGCAAATATGGTTGCGAAGTTGGATTGGAGGACTGCCTATATCGTTGGTGGAATCATGGGTCTAGCATTATTGCTTTTGCGTATAAAAGTGGTGGAATCAGACATGTTTTCTCATGTCAAGAAATCAGATCACAAAAAAGGTAGCTTATTGCAATTGCTTACTACTCCGCATTTACTTCGACGCTTTATTTTGTGCATTTTGATTGGAATGCCTACTTGGTTTGTGGTTGGTATTTTGGTGACTCTCGCACCTGAATTCGCCAAAGAACATGGGATAACCGAAAAGATATCAGGAGGAGATGCAATCGCATATTGCTATGCCGGGCTTGCCATTGGAGATTTTCTTTCAGGATGGCTCAGCCAAGTGTATAGAAGCAGAAGAAAAGTCATGTTGCAGTTTTTGACTTTCAATGCATTCTGTTTCGTGGGCTATCTTACCATACCTTTTTCGAGTGCAACGATGATGTATTGGTGGATATTCTTATTGGGAATTTCAGTAGGCTTTTGGGCAATTTTTGTAACAATCGCAGCGGAGCAATTTGGAACAAATTTGCGTGCTACTGTTGCAACCACTGTACCAAACATTGCTCGTGGTTCACTGAATATCATATCTGTGGCTTTTGCAGCACTAATACCATTGATCGGAATGCAATATGCCGCACTTTGCGTAGGACTTGCTTGCACGGTAATAGCCATCATATCTGTATTGCCCTTGGAAGAGACATTCGGTAAAGACATGGATTATGTTGAGGTTTGATAGGGGAACGATAAGACTATACAGTGTGTTATCTGCGCATCATCAATAAGGTATATTAATCATGCATCTGTTCATCATCGCATTTTCTTTCTTTTTTGCTTCCCCACTTTTTGCAAATGATGCTTTATTGTTAAAAGTCAGAGATAAAGTTCGCACCATTAAGGATTTCAAAGCTGAGGCAGTCATCACTCTTAATGTTGAGTTTTTAAAAGCTAAACCTTCTGGAGCCACAATACTCTACAAAGCTCCGGGCAGGCTTAAAGTTAAGTCCGAAGGTTTTTCAATGATTCCCAAACAAGGTGCAGGTTTACCATTCGCGGCTTTACTGGAATCCCCATTCACAAGTGTTGATCTTCCGGATGAAAATATCAAGGGGATAATGTATAAAGTCAAAAAGGTGATTCCCATTGCTGATACAGGTCAAATCATTCTTGCTACAGTATGGATCGACTCAAAAAAAGAATTGATTGCCAAGATGTCTGCTGTGACCAAAGGTGGAACAATCATCATGGATATGAGTTATGAGAAGCAATTCGAAAAATATGCTCTGCCATCCTCAATTTTTATGTCATTTGATGTACCTGCTTTCTCACTTCCAAAATCTATGACAGGTGATTTACTTGCCGAAAAGAAAAAGGGTAGTGAAAAGAAGAATACGAAAGGGAGTGCACAAATATCTTATACTAATATTACAGTAAATAAAGGTATCAGTGAGGATCAGTTCCGTTAAATTTTTCTGAACATTGCATTTGATAATTGATTGCAGTGTTTGGAACCGGTTAGAAACATGATTCGTTTCAGATTTTTCATATGATCCTCCAATAATGCTTGTACCGCTTGAATTCCATTCTCATGATATGCAAGTAGAATTGGTCTTGCCATACCGACTGCTTTTGCTCCCATGGCAATAGACATCGCAATATCATGTGTATTTCTGATTCCACCTGATGACATCATGCTCATTCCAACTGTACCGCAATACTCCCGAAGTGATAGCAAACAATACGATGTTGGCATTCCCCATTCTCTGAAGTATTCTGAAAACTCACTTTGATTTCTTTTCATTTCAACAGCAGACCAACTGGTTCCCCCTTTTCCCGCCACATCAATTGCATCCACTCCTATATCATGTAGTTTCTTGGCGACATCCAAAGAAATACCTGAACCCACTTCCTTGACAATGATTGGTATTTCTGTTCTTTCACGAATCTGTTCAATTCCTCGCAATACGCCAGAAAATTTAGTATTCCCTTCCGGTTGAAACAATTCTTGCAAAGGATTTGCATGAATGGTAAGAAAGTTCGCTTCAATCCGATCAATGATTGCCAATATTCTGGGATGATCTTCTTTACATGCTATTTCAGTTGCACCAATATTTGCAGATATCAATCCATTTGGAGCTCTTCTTCTGGCAATAGTGAATGATTCATCAGAAGCACGATCATGTAACATTGATCGCTGAGATCCAAGCACAAATGGGATATTCATATCTGAACATAGTTCAGCCAATTCACCATTAATACTAACTGCATCAGTAATTCCACCCGTCATTCCTGAAATAAACAATGGAGCGCTGATAGTATGGCCTAAGAAATCGACTTGAAGTTCAATATCTTCAAAATCAATCTCGGGTAATGCCACATGAACGAACTGATATCCATCAAAACCACTACTCGAGGCATGTTCAATGTCGGGTCCAAGACAGATATCAATATGATCGCGTTTACGATTTGAGTGTGAATGCATGTGTCAATCGTGTAAAATTCTTGCCGGTCATTTGCTTCACAAGTTGCCGGCACTCCAATGCCAATAAAGTAGAAAGAACAATGGGCATTGAAAATGTAGTTAAAGCGATGATTTCATCTATATGAACTGGCTCATCGCCCAATACTTGCAATATAGCATGTTCATTTGAATCACATTCACTCCATTTCAAGGGAATTGCAGTATGCTTTTGTACTTCTGCCAACATATCTAGAGGAGTTTGAGTCAATATTGCTTTTTGTTGAACGAGCAATAGATGATTTCCTTCGGACATTGGAGAGTAAATACTTCCTGGAACAACATATAGATCTCTATTTTGATCGAAGGCAAATTGAGCTGTTATCATTGAACCACCTGATTTACCGCTTTCAATAATCAATACAGCAGAACCCAGACCACTTATGATACGATTTCTTCTCGGAAAAAAAGGGGGCTTTGCCTTTATATTCATTGAGTATTCGCTGATAATTGCACCACCTTTTTCAATGATTTCATCAGACAGTAACTTTGCAGTTTTCGGACTTATCATTTCATGTCCTGATGCAATCACGGCATAGGTTAAACCATGTACATGCAGAGTTGAGCGATGCGCAATTGTATCAATGCCTTGTGCCAATCCACTGATGATGCATATTCCATGTCGTGAAAATTCTTCAGCATATTGTTCCGCCACTCTTTGGCCATAGAGAGTTGGATTCCTTGTTCCTACAATTGCATAACCAATGGATGAATTCAAAGAGCCTTTTATATAGAGAATTGGAGGAGGATAATCTATATGCTTGAGAGTTTCAGGATAGTTTTCACAATGAAAAGTAATGATTGAGATATTCTTTTCTTCATGTTTTTCCCTATGAGTTCTTCCGATTTGAATGATATGATCTGCACTTGATTGTTCATTTCCCAAAAACAGTGACTGTGACAAGCCATATCTACAGTAAGTTTCAAGTGAGGAGTATTTTCCGACAATGGACCGAAGAAGTGGTCCGTGGATTGAACTCAATAAAGACAAACCAATGATTTCATCTGCTCCCCAACGCATATTATTCTTCATATTATCCCCTTTAATTCAAAGACTGAATGACCTCCCTACCCGAAGCAAAACCATTTGCAAGTGCATTTTCTACGCTTGATGCCGCATCATTATCAGATGCTCCAAAATAGATATTTCCATGTCTGGCAGAAGCTAGTTGAGCCGGACCATTATGAGATCCAGGAAATGGAATTGCAAGTGCATGTCCCCATCCAAACACTTCAATTTGAGAAATTTCATCAAGTGACTTACCAAGATATTTCATTGTTTTTGAAACGATATCTACACCATATTTGGCCATGGCTTGATCATCCAACAACAAACTTCTCTGGTGTTGTGGCATTGCACCGAAAATCGAGTACAGATAATGATCATATTTCTTCTTTGTTCCTTGCATTGCATTAGAGCAAATGATATCAGTACAAAATGGACTTGCCTCAGGAGTCCATACATCCATGATATTATTCGGGAAGAGTTCTTCTCCATAGGTCACATGCATGGTGGCATATGGAGGATATTGCATTGACATCATCGCCGATCTTTGAGCATTGGGTACATCATGTATCATGAATGCAGAAACATGTTTTTGTCCTGTCATGATGGCTTTTTTTGCCCTCACGGTTTGGATTTCATTAGCATCATTCACACAGGATACTTCAACGCCTTCTTTTGTATTGTTAACTGTAAATGCCAAATGATTTGTCATCACCTTTTCCTGTGGAATCAGAGATGCAATCGCTTTATACAGTGCATTCATACCACCCGGAAAAGTAAATCGGTCTTTTCCGAACTCACTTCCAATCTCAGCAGAATAAAAATTCAATAAGCAATATGCATTAGATTCTTGTAATGTACCACCCATTGAAGATCTTGAATATAAATCCAACAATGTTTCAAGATAGGGGGAAGAAAACTGAGACAAATATTCCTTTGCAGATTGTGCATCCAATTCTGATTCATACTGCGACAATACTCTTGGTAATGGATAAGACGGTATCATTTGATCATTCAAAAGCACATCTCTAAATCGCTTCATTCCATCTTTTTCAATTTGAGAAAGATCCAATGATTGAATTGATACATCTGACCAAAAGTTACCAATCAATTGTCCTTTGTGCAATACTGCATCTTCGGGTGCGATCAATGGTTGCAAGCCTGTTCTAGCACAGATACTTTTTATATCATCCGAGTAATCAACAAAATATACGGAACCATATGGATATTTTATATCGTGTATGCTGCCATGAATTCCTGCACCTCCTATTTGGCTTTCATTTTCAAGCAATACCACATCATAACCAGCATCCTGCAATGTTAATGCTGCTACCAAGCCGGAAGCCCCTGCTCCGATGATGACGACATCACATTGAATAACTTCACTATTCCTTGCAATTCCATCAATACTTTTATCACGCAAATACTGATGAGCGGCAGAGAATCTTTGTCTTTTGAGTATGGTCTCATGATTAGGACCGGTAATTTTTTTTATTTCTGATGTTGAATCGCCACAACCATGCAGAGCTAGGAATGCAGCACCGGTTCCACCAATAAGCACTTTGAGGAAGTCTCTTCTATCTGAGTTATTACTCATCTTTCATAAAAATAACATAAAAATAATAAGGGCATTCATATGAATGCCCTGCAAAATAGTAAAAAAGTCTTCAGATGCTAATACTGCATCATACCTTAGTTACAACAATATAAATTGGACCGGTATAGCGTTTTCCTTTTGCTGTTTTATATTTTGGAGGAGGATTGATGCCATCAGTTTGACCTGAAGCTTTGAGCACGATTTTTTGCTCGCGAACACCATTATCCACTAAATACTTCTTGATTGCTTGCGCTCTCTCCATGGTAAATGCCTCATTCACAACAGGATCACCTTCGGCATCAGGATAAGTCTGAATTTCAACTGTAACACCGGGATTTAAAATCATCATTTTTTTTACATCTGCCAGATAATCTTCAGCACCGACTCTGAGTTTTGACTTTTTCAACTCAAATGGAGGTACTTCCAAAAGGATCTTTATTCCTTTAGCTAGTGGCTTCACCGTAAAATCACGAGACACATCGGCATACTTCTTGGACACAGGGAGTGTAACTTCATATTCATCCTTGAAATAATCGGGAGATTCAAGCTGCACTTTATAGGTTTCACCTTGCTTCAAACCTGTTACAAGATAAAATCCTGTTGCAGAGTTACTTTTTGAGGAACCAATTTTTTTATTGTTTTTATCATAGAACGAGACGATTATGCTGGCAGGATTTCGGTTTGTCTGATCTATTACAGCTCCAGTGACACTCATGATTTGCTGTGCATCCGCAGAGTTAAAGCCAAAAATCAAGAACAGACTTACAAATATTAGGTGAGTTAGGTTTTTCATTTTTTACCTCCTTTGCCTTTGGATTTTTCTTTGCCTTTGATGGCTTCTTTTTTCTCGACCATCATTTTGACTGAACCATCAGCGCATCCAACCATAATATGATCGGCACTGCTTGTTAAATCAACGCCCCATATATCAGAACCTACATCCATCGACATCAAGTTTTCACCTGTATCACTATTCCAGAGTTTAACAAATTTGTCAAGACTTCCCGTTACAATCGTACGATTGTCTTCTGCCCAAGAAACAGACTGAACGATTTCATTATGAGCATTTATTGTACGGAGCAAATTGCCCGAAGGCATTTCCCATATCTTCACCACGCCTTTTTCATCAGCAGAAGCAAGTCTTTTGGAATCGAAACTATAAAGCACTGTCAACACTTGAGTATCATGTCCAGAGAGTGTCAATATTGCATCTTTTGAATTAATATCCGTGCTCCAAATTTTGATTGTTTTATCATCACTGCAAGAAGCAAGATATTGTCCATCATAACTATACGCTACATCATTTGTTTTATCAGTATGACCTCTGAGAGTCTTTACTTCTGTGCGCAGTTTGGTGTCCCACAGTTTTACAGTACGATCGAAACTGGTACTTGCGATATAATCATTTTTGGGGCTGAAATATACGCCAATGACTTCAGCAGTATGACCAGTGAGTACATATTGTTGTGTGCCTGTGGCAACATCCCATACTCTCACTGTACGATCAGAGCCTGCACTTGCAATTTGCTTGTCATCACCGGAAAATGAAATATTATTGACATGACCGAGGTGGCCTTTGATGGTGATCAAGTCCTTCCCTTCAGGTATTGACCAGATTTTGATACTTTCATCCAAACTAGAAGTTGCAAATCGTGTATTGTCTCCATTGACAAATACACCGAGAACTTCATCATCATGCTTACCTACTGTTTTCAAGTCATATGTGCGTTGTTGCGCAAATGTCGATAATGACATAACCATATAACTTGCAATAGGGATTGCGACATACTTGAGCATATTGCGCATCTTGTGTGATTCCCAAATTACTATAAATATTGAGTTGAATAATGTACTAACACCTAGGTTCTAAGTTTTTTGATTATCTCTTCTAGCTCAAATTTTATCTGAGACAAATCAGAAGTTGCATGAGATTCATCTTTGCTAACTGTGCCTATATGTACGGTGCCATCAGGATATTGTTCCAAAAAACCTCTCCTTGCTTCCTGTATGGTTTTCCTTTCCGTTCTGATTAATCGCTTCAATTCCTTGACAATGGTCAAATCAGTTGAAGTGTATATCCTATTTCCTGCTTCATTTTTCTGAGGGTTGAGAAAAGCAAATTCTCTTTCCCAATAGCGAAGAACATGTTGTTCTTCGTCAACAATCAAACTTACTTCTTTGATTGAATATGCTTCTGAGTCAGCCATAATGTCTTGCATCCGTGGTTCTCAATACGGACAAGGCGTCCGCCAAAGAGTAAGACACAAAAGTATTAAATTCCTTACAGCTTAAGAATCAAATTCACAGAATTAAGTGTTTTTTCAAGGTTATCCCATGCTCGAGTTCAATGATGAGAGTTACGAATCCTCTCATATCAGTAAATGGCAATGTTATTTCCAATCCCTGATCACCATATATGTTCCAGTCAAAGAGTTGAACTCTTCCCTTGATATCAATGCATCGAATTTGTTTAATCTCATGATGAACATTCATTGGTAAGAACCAAGTGTTTTGCCCAACTTTAAAAGGCATTTGTCCATCATCTTCAATGGATGTCATGCTAGATACATGTTGCAGTGAATATTTTGAAGCATAAAATGTATCACCACCATTCGTATTGTCATTGTTTGCACAATTGCTCATGACATAAAAAGTAACTTTTCCCTGATAACCATTTGCTGGTGGTAACCAAGCGAAATCCCAATAAATTTCACCTGGTACTTGAGCCAAATTACCTTTGTATGTATGAGTAACATATGATCTTCCCACAGCAGTTATCAAGGAAAAATCAGGTCCTTGAGTTTGCACTCTTTCTTTATTTAATAAAACCCATGAGCCAGCATTTTTTCTGAGTGTATCAAGACATACGATTTGAAATCCAAATTTGATTTTATCTTCTTTTCGCACTCTCAATCTTATTCCCTCCATTGCATTCCCATACAATCCATCATTATCTGAAAAGATCAATGTATTAGTTGTATCATCATTGATTATTTCGCTCATTTCATGACAGCCTGACTGGGCGCATGTACGATCACCGGGTGCACCTGTACTACTTTCATGAGAGCCAGATGATTTCAAGGTATATTCACCATTTTTTTCATCGGAAACTGCTGAAGCAATACTTGCAAAAACAAAACACATGAAAACTGAAAGTAATACTGATGATTTCATTGTATGTCAAGGAATAAATGAATGAATAATACTACCAGTTTTCAATACATACAATCCAATGGGAAAATCCGTAAGGTCAATACTCGATTGACCATAATTACCGGGATATTCTCTGTGAATATTACCCAATATCGTATAGACTTGTATCGGTTTTGGGTTGGATTCTTGATGTACTATCAAGTATTGTCCTTTTTGCTCAATCGAAATTTCTTTATTATCGAGGACAGATTGTACTTTCTGAAGAGAAATGGTGGTATCTCTCAAGAATACTTTGTCACCTTTATCTCTATTGTCATTATTTGCTGAAACTGTTGCAAGATAAAACCTAGCAACACTCGACTGAGTTTGTGGAATTATCCATTTAAAAGTCCAAGAATGCTTCCCTGTTTGCGATGCAAGAGTTCCTGCTTTTGTATATGTCACATATTCTCTATCTGTCAAATCAACATGATTATGCATGATTTGAGTATGCATAGAATCCGTAATCAAAAATTCACCTATCGCCTTTCCATGTTCATTTATCGCAGTCAATTGAAAACCGAATCTCTGAACTTCAGGGTCTTGTACATGAACAGTGATTAAAGCCGTATCACCTGGAATGAAAGTCCCATTACTCGTTTCTATGCTCAGCACATGAGAATCATGATTCTGAGGAATTGGTCCATCATCATGGCAACCCGACTCAGCACAGGATATTTCACCGGGCGCACCTGTAGAAGAAGGTGGGGCGCCAAAGCTCATAATTTCAGTCAAATCCGCTTGGAGCATCACTCCACAGAGTGCAAAGAGACCAATAACGAGGAATAATAGATTTTTTGACATGCTGGTATATTTCCTTTTAACCCCCAAATATACTCTTGATTAGCAAATGAGCAAGCAGTAGAATTGGATATATCAATGTTAAGCGTTAACTATTGTATGTTTGTATGTGATTTTAATTCGGAGATACATTTAATGACGCATGATCAAACTTCAATCAAAGCACTGAAAGACCTACTGTATCATATGGCAGATGATGCACTCATCATTGCTCATAGAAACTCTGAGTGGACGGGTTTAGGACCTATTTTGGAAGAAGATATTGCATTTTCATCCATCGCTCAGGATAAGATAGGTCATGCATTGGCTCTCTACACTTTGCTCCAACAATTGGGTGAACCGGAGCCTGACATTAGTGCATTCACGAGAAATGAGAAAGATTTTACCTGTTGTCACTTCGTTGAATATCCAATTGGTGGATATGATTTTAGTTTAATGAGGCATTTTCTTTTTGATAGCGCAGAATTATTGCGATATGAAATGCTTGAACATAGTTCTTATGAACAACTGGCAAAATTGTCAACCAAGATTCGTGGTGAAATCAAATATCATGTTTTTCATGCCGATACTTGGATTGTTCAATTAGGGGCACAAGGTAATGAAGAAAGTACATCAAGAATGCAAAGCGCATTGAATGAATGTTATCCTTTGGCTCTTGGCATATTCGAACCTTCCGAATCCGAGCATATTTTGATTGAACAAAAGATTTTCAATGGTGAGCAAGAACTTGAAAAAGCATGGCATGAAAGGATACAAGCAATTTGCGATAAAGCAGGTTTGACCATACCTTCTCGTGAGACCATTACTCCTATATATGGTGGTCGCAAAGGCTTTCATTCAGATCATCTTCAACCGTTGCTTGAAGAAATGACAGAAGTATTCCGAATTGATCCTTCAGCAGAATGGTGATACATGTTAATTGCCGGTAATTGGAAAATGAATTTACTGCCTCATGAGGGCATGCTTCTCACGCATGAAATTTGTGAGGGAATGAAGAGTATCTCACCGGAAATTGAAATACTTATTTGCCCTCCATTCACACATTTGGCACAGTGTTCTGTCATTATTGAAAGTGATGATGCTCGAATCAGTTTAGGTGCTCAAAACTGTGATTCCCATGAGTTTGGTGCATATACCGGCGAAATTTCACCATTAATGCTTGCATCAATGGGCGTGGAATATGTGATTATCGGGCATTCAGAAAGAAGAGTTTTATTTAATGAGTCCAATGAGATTATTGCAGAAAAGTGTCATGCTGTCCTTGAAGCCGGCATGATACCAATCATATGCATTGGAGAAAAGTTGGAAGAGAGAAATGCAGGGAATTTCGAAGGAATTATTAGGGAACAATTACTTGGTATTTTGACGAATGAAGAAATATTGGAAGCTATGTTGATTTCTGACATCGTCATTGCATATGAACCTGTATGGGCTATTGGAACAGGACTAGCAGCAGAACCCGATCAGGCAGAGAATGCCCATACATTCATACGATCGATACTCAATGAATATCTTCCCGGGCAATCAGACATGATTCGAATTTTGTATGGTGGAAGTGTAAAACCAGAGAATGCATCAGCATATTTTGCCATGCCCAATATAGATGGCGCACTGATTGGTGGTGCATCTTTGAATGTGGAATCATTTTTGGCAATTGCACAATCGGCCTGATTCTACATCTCAAGTATTTTTTTTGTGATATTCTGCCTATGAGTGAACATTTGTTCTATCATCTTTCGGATGAGCAGTGAATGTGCCAATTTCCCAAGTCTGCCGAAAGGCAATTCATATTCAAACACATCGCGCATTCTTGTATATCCCCCGCCCATATCTTCAAAATATCTGTATTGAACCATTTTCTTGAATGGACCCTTTATTTGCCTATCTGCCAAGCATGCAGGATAATCAAAAAGAAAAAATTCCATGTGCATACGCATTGGTATCAACCCAAACTGCTTGACAAGTACATGTACTTGTTGCCCTTGGCCAGCCGGATCGGCATGTTCAATAATAACTTTTATAAATGAAGGGGTGATGCGAACAAGATTATTCACATCAGTGTGGAAGAGAAATACTTCTTCTATAGGAGATCTGATTATAATGTTGCGAGTAAAGGAGTGCATATTGATTACCTGTAAATCAAGCACCGCAAACATATCATCAGAAGCAAATGTTCCCGGAGAAAATCAAAGAGCTACAATACTGTGATCAATGCGTGAATAGACCATTTCCACATCTGCATCCCCATCAATATTCAGCATTTTTCCGGATCCTGCATAATACTCCAATAATGGAGCAGTTTGCTCATTATAGACATTCAGACGATGCCTGATGATATCCTCATTATCATCTTGTCTACCCCTCAATAGCATTCTCTTCACAATTTCATCATTGTCAACAGTAATATTCACGATATAAGAAATCGCTTTTCCCTGCTTTTCCAACAATGCATCCAATGCTTGTGCCTGACCAAGTGTTCGTGGGAAACCATCAAGAATAACTCCCGATGCATACTCTGCTTTTGACATTGCTTCTTCCACGATTCCTGTCACGATGTCATCGGGTACCAAGCCACCTGATTGCACATAACTTTGAGCAGTTTTCCCGAGTTCGGTTCCGGCAGAGATTGCTGAACGGAAAGCCTCACCAGTTGAGAGATGTTGCACTCCTTTACGCTCGGCAAGAATTGCGGCTTGCGTTCCTTTGCCCACTCCGGGGGCTCCAAACATGACAATGATCATTGTGACTCCGATGATCTAAAGAGAAGCAAAAATGGTTGCATATCCAAAATTTAATGACAAATATACTGCATCTGACCTTGTTTTCCATCACAAATCCCTTGAGACTAAATGTCATACCCCATTGAAACAATATAGGATCTTCCAGGAAGTGGGAAATTGAGAATCATTTGGTACTCTTCATTGAGAAGATTGCGAATTTCACCTCTGATTCGAAGCATCCCATCAAATAATTCCATTCGGAATTCCGCATGAGGATTAACTAGTATCACAGGACTCATTGTGGTTTCAGGTAATTCCCCCAACATACCAAAGCGTTTCCCTATTGCTGTTAGCATGATTCCCAATGTCTGTGTGGAAAAAGTCGAAGTCACATTGGAAGAAAATGTGTGAGTTGGTACATACGGTAGAATGCTTTCATAAGTATCCGATTCAGGGCTTTTGTCTATGACATGTTTGAAGGCATAATTACACTGTATCGCTCCATTGATAACAGGAATCTTAAGCCCAAAAGATGCTTCAATTCCTGATGACCATACCATGCCGATATTACTAGCTCTCCATTGAACAGGAGAAATAGGCATTGCAAGAATTTGATCTTTCACCTGCATATGATAGACAGAAAATTGACCATTTACATCTCCTGCATCATAGGAACACCCGATATCAATTCCCATCGAAGTTTCTGGTTTAAGAAACTGCGTTCCATAATTGAGGTAATACAATTCATTGAAAGACGGTACTCGAAAATCACGAGTTACCTTTCCGGAGATAGTATATCCCGACAAAATTTCATGGGCAATGGCTACATGACCGGAAATTGCGGGTCCTTGTTGATCACTGAATGCATCCAATCGTAAACCTGCATCAATGTCATGTTCTTCGATATTCATCATCCATCTGGTGAACAATGCGCCTGAAGTCCTTGATGGATTATCCCCGGCAAATGGTTGTAACAATTCCCCTCTAAGGTCGGCATTTGTAAAAACTGCACCTGATTTGATGATGATTTCATTGGAAGGCATCAGCAATAACTCAGCTTGGGAGAACAATTCCTTGGTTGAAAACACATATTTAGCTCCCTCATAGCCCGCATAGAAAGCAAATGGATCCCTGAAATAGCTCCATAATGAACGAAGTGAAGTTTTTATATTCAGAATTAACATCTTGGAGATCATGACATTCACAGTACCTGCAATCATAAAATCTTGGTCTTGAAAAAAAGCTTCTGAATCTTCTATCTTTCCGGTCAGAACAGCACCCGGAACTCCTCTATCGCCATTCACAAAAGAAGTCCATACAGTTGCTTTCAAATTTTCTTCCTTAGAATGATGAGATACTCGAGCAAAGACATTCATTTTGGAATTCCCTGCATTTCCTCTTTCAACTAATGTGATAGGTACATTGCCCGTTGGTTGAAATCGGATAGGATATGTGCCATCAAAACTCAAATGGTCAATATTAACCATAAATGATGTTGAATTATCCGCAATACCGCCTCCAATTCGGACTGTTTCTTCACCAAAACTTCCAATCCCTCCCGAAATGGATGCAAAACTCGTGTCAGTGAGTGAATTCAAGGATATATCCAATATACCCGACATTGCTCCACTCCCAATGATGGAAGACCCACCACCCATGTCCATTTCAATGGATTGTCCCGGAAACATGGCAATTGAGGAAATATCAAAAAGACCCGATTGAGAAGATGTAAGTGGTATCCCATCCAATAATATCACATTTCTCAATGGACCCATTCCACGAATGGAGAACATACTCAATGCTCCCGGCCCGCCATAATCACGCAATTCTATCGAAGGAATCAGCATAGAAATCGCTTGCAAGCGATTATTCCCCAAAAAACCTTGCAATTCACTACTTAAGTGCCTTTTGAATGAATATGTACCATTTTGTAGAAGAAAAGAGGAGGAATCAGCCAATTTCATAATTGGTTTTGTTACATATAATGATGTAGAGTCCACTGAATTTGCATGAAGTGATAATCCAAACTGCGACAATTGCATTATCACGCTTAAAGTGGTGATAATGGTAAATTTACGAGGCGAATATGCCGATGAACTAAAAAAAGACATATATTTGTAAGTGTGATTGGGTCTTCTGAGCAGAAGCCCCTTTTTTGTTTGTATGGATTATTGACAATTTCTCATGGCATTGGAATTACCTGGCGATATCCGCCCAATACTTGAAACAGCTTGTACAGCACAGCAAACAACGCTCATTGATGTTGTATTGCGAGGGACAAAAGAGCGTGCAATGCTTGAATTGTATGTGGATACACCAGCAGGAATAACACTTGAGCAATGTGAGTCAATCAATCGTGCATTGCTTGTCGCAGCTGAGTCTAGTGCCTTTTTAGATGCTGTCCGCAGCATAGAAGTTTCTTCTCCGGGGACTGACAGACCGCTGATCCACTGGTGGCAATTCCCTCGGAATAAAGGCAGAACACTAGAATTAACATATACAAAAGAAGATGCTCAAGTCACCGAATCATTGATATTGCTTGAAGCTGATGAACAGAAACTTATTGTTCAACAGCCGAAGAAGAAAAGCAAAATTAAGACTGACGAAGATACGACATTCTCTTTACCCTATTCAGAAATTCATAAAGCAATCGTTCTGATTTCACTGTAATTGATTGCATAGATAGTATCACAATACACATAGTCAACACAATGGCACGCCGTAAAGTCAAACCTAAGTACGACAAAAATCTTATCATCGAAGCTTTCGCAGAAATGGCAAGAGAAAAGAGCATTGACAAAGACCTATTGCAAGGTATGCTTGTCGAAACACTCTCCATGCTGATTAGAAAAAAGTATGGCCAAGAAGCCAATTTCGACATCGTTGTAAACATGGATAAAGGCGATTTGGAAATCTATCTCATGCGTACAATCGTTGAAGAAGTAGAAGATCCTTCCTTGGAAATCTCCCTGAAGGAAATACAAACTCGATCAGAGGAAGTTCATGAGATTGGCGATGAATTTATTGAAGAAATTACCCTAGAAAATATTTCTGATAATTTTGGAAGAAGATTGATCGCGCTTGCGACTCAAACTTTAGGTCAAAGAATCCGTGATGTTGAAAAGGACAATATTTTCAATGAATTCAATGAGAAGGTAGGTGAAATCATTGTTGGCGAAGTATATCAAGTTCGTCCCGGAAGTCTCCTCATCATGCATAATAAAAATGAAATGCGCATGCCACGAGAAGAGCAGATTCACAATGAGCGTTATAAGAAGAACATGTCCATAAAGGCAGTCATCAAGGAAGTACGAAGAATGCAAGGCAGCGGAACGCCTGACATCATCGTTTCCAGATCTGCTGATGACTTTCTCGCGCGCCTTTTTGAAATTGAAATCCCTGAAGTATATGATGGAATCATAGAAATTAAGTCCATTGCTCGCGACCCAGGTGAAAGAGCCAAGGTGGCCGTATTGTCATATGATGAGAGGGTCGACCCTGTTGGCGCTTGCGTTGGAATGAAAGGAATCCGTATTCACTCAATTGTTCGTGAATTGAACAATGAGAATATTGATGTCATTGAATATTCAGCGGATCCAAAAGTGTTCATTGCAAAGGCATTGGCTCCCGCTCGCATTCGTGACATCGTTGTATCAACTGAAACAAGATCGGCAACTGTTGTTGTGCCCGATGATCAAGTTTCCCTTGCCATTGGTCGGAATGGACAGAATGTGCGCCTTGCATCTAAATTGACAGGTTATAATATCACATTGATCAAAGAAGGTGGCGAAGATATCGAGCTTATCGAGTTTAGAGATGAAATCGGTAAAGAAATGTATGAGAATATCATCAATCTTGGAATTGATACAGCAAGAGAATTTCTTGATGCCGATATATATGATTTGCTGGAAATACCTGGCATGACAAAGAATACTCTTCTGGAATTTAGAGACATTATACTCTCTGAATTTGAAGAACAAGAAGTATCCGAGATTCGCGATGCGATACTTTTAGCTAATACTTTTCCGGATGATTCAACTCCAAATGAAGAGTCTGCAGAATAATTGAACCTGTAGCCGGTATATTGCATGAAAGTTCATGCAATTGATTTTTTTTAACATTCAACCATAGGTTGTATGCCTGCATCTAACGGAACACGTCTTTTCAAGCTTGCCTCCCAGATTAATATTGGGAAGGACGCCATTGTTGAATTCCTTCAAGGAAAAGGATTCACCATTGAAAACAAACCAACATCTGTCTTAACCGAAGATATGGTCGAAGTTGTCATGGACAAATTTGCCCGTGAGGCGAAAGCTGCTGAAAAGCAGAGAGAGAAATTAGAAAAGTATCATCATGCTCGCAATCCTGATAAAGGTGATTCTGTGGAATCACCACTTATTGAAGAAGCGGTCATTGAAGAAATACCCGTTCATGAAGTGCCTGCAGAAATTGAAGAACCTGTAAGGGTTGAACCAAAAGAGGAAATCATCGAGGCTCCGATTGTAGAAGTACAATCTGAACCGGAAATCATGCCTGAGCCCTCTGAGCCGGAAATAGTTCATATCGAAATTGAAAAAGAAATCGAATCGCAACCTAAGATTGAACCTATAGCCGAAACAATAGAGATTTCGACTCCTGAGATTGCCATAGTGAAGGAGACTGAAAAGGAAGTCGAAAATGCTACTCCGGCAGAAACGGAAGCAGTATCTCAGGAAGATGATTCTAAAGATTTAGTAAAGAAGAAAAAGAAACGCATCATGGAAGTTGAATATGAAGCTGGGGCAATGCCTCAACTTCGTGGCTTGACTGTTGTTGGAAAGATTGATATTCCCTCTCGCAGAGTGGAAGGTGGTCGATATGGTCGTCCCGATCGAACTGCAAAAAAAGTTGGAGATCGTCCACAGCAGCCACAAGGTCCAGGAGGCGAGCGAAGAGATAATGAGCGTAGAGATATTGATCGCAGACCAAATAGACCAGCAACTGGAAATCAACAATCCATCGGTGAAAGACTCCGTGCTAAAGGTCAAGTGGGTGGACTAGCTCCTGCTCCTGGCAAAGCCGAGGAGGATAAAGATAAAGGTGCAAAGAAGAATCTACGTCCGGCACCTCCAAAAGATGTGAAAGGAATAGACAAGAAGAAAAAGAAAAAGAAATCTATTCGTGAGACAATAACCGAAGAGGATGTAACAAGAGCAATTCGCGAAACGCTATCCGGAATGGAAGATTCTGGTTCCGGTTTCAGAAATAAGCTCAAGCAAAGAAAGAAAATGGAACGCGAGGAAAAAGAAGCTCGCCGCATTGAAGAAGTAGAACGCGAAAGCACGATTCTGCGTCTAACTGAGTTTGTTACCACTGCGGATCTTGCCGCATTGATGGGAACAACAGCTGCAGAAATCATAGTGAAATGTATGTCTCTTGGGTTAATGGTGAGCATTAACCAAAGACTCAACAAAGACACAATTACATTGATTGCTGATGATTATGGATTCCAGGTAGAATTCCTAGACGAACAAGCCGCACAAGAGATCATTGACATAGAAGATGCAGAAGAATCACTTGTGTCACGTCCTCCGATAGTTACGATTATGGGTCATGTGGATCATGGCAAGACATCACTTTTGGATTATATCAGAAAAGAAAATGTCGTAGCCGGTGAATCCGGCGGTATTACACAGCATATTGGCGCATATCATGTTGATTTGCCCGATGGTCGTACTATCGCATTTCTTGATACACCAGGACATGAAGCATTTACTGCAATGCGTGCCAGAGGAGCTCAAGTAACTGATATTGTTGTTCTTGTAGTAGCAGCCGATGATAATGTGATGCCTCAAACAATTGAAGCCATAAGCCATGCTCAAGCAGCTAGTGTTCCCATTGTTGTTGCATTAAATAAAATCGATAAAGAGGATTCGAATACCGATCGCGTAAAGCAACAATTAGCAGATCGCGGTGTATTGGTAGAGGAATGGGGCGGCAAGTATCAGTGTGCTCATATTTCCGCAAAGAAGGGAACCAATATTGAAGGTCTTATGGAGAAGATTCTCCTAGAGGCGGATATTCTGAATCTCAAAGCGAATCCTGATCGCATTGCCAGAGGAACTGTGATTGAAGCCCATCTTGACAAAGGCAAAGGTGTTTTGGCAACGGTCATGGTGCAAAAGGGTACGCTTTCCATCGGTGATGCATTCGTGGCTGGTATTTATTCCGGAAGAGTTCGTGCAATGTTTGATGAACGCGGAAATCGTGTTGAAAAGGTAGGTCCATCTGTTCCCGTTCAAGTGTCTGGTTTTGATGGTGCTCCTCAAGCAGGTGATTTATTTGCAGTGTTTGAACAAGAAACCGAAGCAAGAGCAATTGCTACTAAGAGACAGCAACTCAAGCGTGAGCAAACATTTAAGCAAATGCGACCAACCACCCTCGATGAAATTTCGCAAGACATCTTGCGTGGTGGAACAAAAGAGTTGCGACTTATCATCAAAGGCGATGTTAGTGGTTCATTGGAAGCATTATCTGATTCATTACAGAAACTTTCAAGAGATGAAGCAAAGGTTACAATTCTTCACAAAGGCGTTGGACCAATTTCAGAATCAGATGTCATGTTGGCTGCAGCATCCAGTGCAGTTGTAGTTGGTTTCCATGTTTCACCAACATCACAAGCTCGTAAATCAGCTGAAAATGAAGGTGTTGACATTCGATTGTATACAATCATCTATGACTGTATCAATGAGATTCAAATGGCACTCGAAGGACTTCTCTCCCCTGAGATTAAAGAAGAAATCACCGGTACAGCAGAGATACGCCAAGTATTTAAAATTAGCAAAATCGGAACTGTTGCAGGTTGTTATGTAACCTCAGGTAAAATTAATAGAAATGACCGTGTCCGTGTTCTGCGAGACGGCTTCTCTGTTTACAACTCAACATTATCCGCACTTAAACGCTTCAAAGATGATGTCAGAGAAGTTGATAATAACTACGAATGTGGTATGAGTGTCAATGGTTTCAATGATATTCAAGTTGGAGATATCATCGAAGCTTATAAGCAAATTGAAGTCAAAAGGAAATTAAGCTGATATGTCGATCAGAACTGAAAAAGTAGCTTCGGTCATAATGGAAACATTGTCCGAACCTCTTAGAAGAATTGCTTCTGAAAACAGAGCAGGACTTATCACGGTGACATCTGTCAAGATGTCACCTGATTTGCAAATAGCCAAAGTGTATATCAGTGCCATCGGCGGAAAAGCATCTATTGCTGATGTTCTACAAGCCATTGATGCTGAAAAACATGCAATCAGAAAATATGTAGCATCTAAGGTTCAACTACGTTTTGCTCCTGAATTACGATTTTATCGTGATGAAACAATGGATGCAATGGAACAAATTCAAAACCTTGTTGAACAAACAAAGAAAAACGATCGTCTTCGTGATGGTCATGCATCCGAGTAATTTCAGGCGATTTACTCTCTGATGCTGATTCATTTCTTCCCTTTATTCCATGAATATTCTCACCAAACAATCTTTGTCTTCCCTCAAGCAATGGTATGCTGATGCTCGGGAACATGGAGCCATTATATTCATTGACAAAGAAATTTCATGGACTTCATTTGATGTCGTGGCTAAACTCAGAAGAATAGTTGGAATCAAAAAGATTGGTCATGCCGGAACGCTCGATCCTCTTGCTACCGGATTATTGATCGTATGCATTGCAAGACAAGCCACAAAATTGATTTCCACCTATCAGAATAGCCATAAAGCATATGTCACAACCATCAAACTTGGTGCTTCAACCGTTTCCTTTGATGCAGAAACTCCTGAATCTGTCTTTGCCGAAATTCCCCCTCATTTGAATGAGGAGATAATCAGAGAGGTTTTGAATACTTTTATTGGTTATACAAAGCAGACTCCACCTATGTATTCCGCACTCAAGAAGAATGGCGTCCCAATGTATCATAAGGCAAGGAAGGGTATTCAAGTTGAGATTGAACCTAGAGACATTCATATTGAGTATATCACTCTCGATGCATTTGATGGTATTCATGTAACGATAACCGTTCAGTGTTCAAAAGGCACCTATGTCAGATCACTTGCGAGGGATATAGCTGAGCAATTAGGTACTGTTGGTTATGTGACAGCACTTAGACGGATTTCAAGTGGTGAATTTTCAGTGGAAGATGCCGTGAATATTCGAGAATTTGAGCAAGCTATGCATGTGATGCAAGCAGAAGAGTTTCAATCATTAGATATTACGGCGGAATAATGGAAGTTTTTACATTATACGATGCTATTCCGCATGACAATAACTCTATAATCACTGTTGGAACATTTGACGGAGTGCATAAAGGACATCAATTCATCATTGAATCTATGTTGACTTTGAAACAAAAGAAGACGGATTCTCGCACAGTTATCGTCACTTTTGATCCACATCCTCAAACGGTTATCCCAAGAAAAGACAAACCACCAATTACATTGCTGAGTGATATTTCCGAGCGTTTGCAATTGCTTGAATCCTACGGGATTGACATGGTGGTGATCATTCCATTTACCAAAGAATTCGCGCAGACTTCATCTGATGAATTCATTAGAACTTATATTCATGAAAAAATCGGTTTCTCAGATATATTCATAGGCTATGATCATGGATTCGGCAAAGCACGTGAAGGAGGAGCAAATACGCTTCATGGACTTTCAGAAGAATTACGGTTTATTGTACATCCGGTCGAGCCTTATGTCATTGATGATAAAACAGTGAGCAGTTCAAAGATTCGCAAATCACTTTCAGATGGTAATCTACCTGAAGCATTTGAAATGCTTGGTCATCCTTATTTTATTGAAGGTATTGTGATAAAAGGTGATCAAAGAGGCAGAACAATCGGCTTTCCAACGGCAAATATCAAACCTGCTAATCAGTACAAGTTATTCCCAAGAAAAGGGGTGTATTTTGTATCGGCAGACATCAATGGAATCACTGTTTATGGTATGGCGAATATCGGTAATAGACCGACCGTATCAATCACTGATCAAATCTCGCTCGAAGTACATTTCTTTGATGTAAATGCAGATTTGTACGATACACAATTGGTTATTTGGTTCTTGAAATATATCCGAGAGGAACAAGCATTTGCATCACTCGATTATTTGAAAGAAGAATTGTATCGAGACGAAGTAAGATGCCGCGAGATACTGAATGGTTTGGACAATATTGAAGACAAATCATGAAATGGACTTTTTTGGAAAGCGGGTTTTTATCCGGCAAACAAAATATGATCTTGGACTTCACGCAAGCCGAGACAATGTCAATTGCTATGCGAAATAATCTCGATTTTACCAGTCATTTTCGAATCTATGGATGGGATAAACCAACTTTGTCGCTAGGAAAGAATCAAGTGATTTCCCGCGATATTGAAGTCAATTGTGCATCGCTTGATATCCCAATTGTCAGAAGACCCACCGGTGGAAGAGCAGTTTTACATGCCAATGAATTGACTTATTGTCTTGTCATGCCTTGTGACTCGATGGATACTGCGAGAAATGCTTACAGAGAAATTCATACATTTTTTTTGAGGGCGCTTGAAAGCATTGGAGTTCAGAATCTAGATTATGCGAAATCTACTACAGATTTCCATGAGCATTATGCTCTTCAAGTTTCTTCTGCATGTTTCTCCTCTTCAGCTCGATATGAACTTATATGCAATGGTAAAAAACTAATGGGAAGTGCTCAAAGAGTCTTTGATGGAGTGCTTCTTCAACATGGTTCCCTTCCCTTGGATCAATCATATCTGGATATCGTGAAGCTACTCACAAATGATCAGGAAGAACAAATGAGTATGAAGCAAAGCATTATCTCACATTCAACCTGCTTGTCGGAATGTTCCGGGGATTCATGTGAATTTTCCGAAATTGCACAAGCAATCAGCAATACATGGAAAGCAATGGAAGGAAACTTACCTTTATGAAAATAATAGTCACAACATTACTCATGATTGTTGGATTACATCATTTTCAATCAATGATTGCTAATGAATTACCCTGTAGTGCTACAATTTCAGCAGATTCAATTGACTTTGGTACTGTATTGACGGGTGATGAAAGCATTAAGATTATTACTATTACCAATACTTCGAATTCAGCAATTATAATAGATACCGTTTTCACATATTCTCGTTGGCCTGTGTTTTTAGTGTTGCAATCCGGTTCCATAACCATTCAGCCGGGTCAAAAACAAGAGATACCACTATCATTCAAAACCCCGCATAATATAACGCATATTGGTCATCTACTATTTCGAGTCACTTGTCCCGAGACGCGGTACTCATTAGCTGTAAAACTCAAAGGGAGAGCCGAGTATTCAGAAACAGAATTTGCATTCACGCAAGACTTGGAAGGTCAGGCATTATACAATGCGCTGACTACATATTTGAATCAAGCGCTCATGTTTACATATACCGATGCAAGGCAACATATGTTCTCAAAAGCAGATAATGTGAATGGGACTGTAGAATGCGCTTATACAGGACGCAAGATTCAAACAAATGGCATTCCAAATGCGAGTGTATTCAATACCGAACATTCTTGGCCACAAAGCAAAGGTGCCGATAAAGAACCTGCCAGATCTGATATTTTTCATTTGTATCCTACTGACTCAAAAGCGAATGAAAAAAGATCAAATCATCCATTTGGCATAGTTTCTCGTTCCATTTCATGGGAATCTGGTGGCTCTACATTAGGACTTCCACAATCCTCTGCCGATACAGTATTTGAACCACGAGACATCATGAAAGGTAATATTGCTCGAGGCATCTTATATTTCGCCACACGGTATGGCAATCGCAAAGGAAGCTTTGATCAAAGTGGGTTTCTAACCAATATGGAAACCATCATCAGAACATGGAACAAGCAAGATCCTGTTGATGAAAGAGAAAGAAGTCGTGGACTATCTATCGCCTCGGTTCAGAAAAGAATGAATCCATATATCGCTCATCCAAATATGATCGATCGAATGTTCAGACTCTCAACACAACCTGATTTTCCTTTATATCCTGAGCCGGTCACAGATTCACTTGGAGTATTTGTACAAATTGTCTCTGGCGACTCTATACTTATGCGCATTCCCGTGATCAATAAAGGGAATCAATCATTGAAAATTAATTCTACGGAATTCAGACCAACTATCTCCAATGCGAGGGTCTTGTCCTTTGATAGCATCATTAAACCCGGTACAATGCAATATATTTCACTCATAATGAAATCTCCCATTGAGCCTTTAACGCTCCTCAGACTTCGTTTTGCAGATGGTATTCCAACTTTGTCGATTCCTATTTCAACTCAAGGAAATGCAAGTTCAATTTCTGATTATACTTTTACTCCATCAGTCAATGCATACCCTAACCCTGCCCTTGAATCAAGAAAACAAGTCATTACTTTCTCACTTCCAAAAAGAGAACAATGCATTGTGAAACTCTTTGACATGCAAGGGAAAGAATTACAAGACTATACACAAAACATACAATGGGATGGGTTGAATGCAGCCATTTCCATTCAACATGATATACCTAATGCAATGCGGATGTTGACAATCTATTCAACACAGTATTCATCATCACTCATACTCCATACAGGATTTTAATGCGGAAGAATCAAGAACAGGCAGTATTATACATCGTTTCAACACCAATTGGTAATGAGGATGACATCTCACTTCGTGCTTTGAAAGTACTGAAGAAAGTGGATACAGTTATTTGTGAAGAAGAGAAAGTTGGAGCATTGCTAGCCAAAAGACATAACTTCAGTGCAAATCTCGAACAACTCAATGAACATAATGAGGATGAATATGCTCCTCAATTGATCGAACGACTCCAAAATGGTGAAACTTTCGCTTTGATCTCTGATGCAGGAACCCCCATCTTTGCGGATCCGGGTAGATACTTTTTGAATTTGGCATTGGATGCGAATATTAATATCGTCGTAGTTCCAGGTCCAAGTTCGCTCATGACAGCACTTGTGCGAAGTGGTTTTACTTCTGATGTGTTTACCTGCGCAGGCTTCTTGAGTAGAACAACAGAAGATAGATTAATGGAATTGCAGGCACTTGCATTGGAACCAAGAACAACTGTCCTTCTTGAAACGCCCTATCGCCTGAAACCTCTCCTTGAAGCAGCTGCAAAAGTGATGCCCGATCGTAAAGCGTATATCGGATGTAATCTGACAATGGCTTTTGAACATCATCATTATGGCACATTTTCAGAACTTCATCAAGTATTCACCGATACTCCTTTCAAAGGGGAATTTGTGATTGTCTTTGAGGGTCATCCCGGAAGAACAGTTCTTAGCGTATTGTCAAATTTCGAGAAGAAAAAAGAGCGTATTGCTACTAGTGATTCCAAAAAAATAAAAATGGTAGAAGAAACTCATGATGAGATCTTTGAATCTGATGAAGATTCATTGCCCATAAAGCATGATATTGAAACTCATGATATAGATTCAGATAGTCAAATAGATAGTGCTGAAGATTCGGGTGAATTTAACAATAATGATAGCGAATCAGGCGGTTTCCAAAAACGCGAAGGTGATTCCGGTGGATTCAGAAAACGCGAAGGCGATTCCGGTGGATTCAGAAAACGCGATGGTGATTCCGGTGGATTCAGAAAACGCGATGGTGATTCCGGTGGATTCAGAAAACGCGATGGTGATTCCGGTGGATTCAGAAAACGCGATGGTGACTCAGGCGGTTATCAAAAACGCGATGGTGATTCCGGTGGATTCAGAAAACGCGATGGCGATTCCGGTGG